>JAJYAE010000168.1 GCA_021779695.1 Acidobacteriota bacterium
GATCGCGGAAGTCCTGGCGACGGGCGACTTCTGCGGAGTCGAGATGCGCGACGCGGCGAGCCTCGGCGAGGACGTTCTCAGGAAAGATGCGCGGGAGCTGATGCTTGCGGATCATCATCTCCACGTCGACGCCGAAGTCGTCGGGGTGGCCGAGGACTTCAATCACGCGGCCTTCCGCGGGCTTGAAGGGCGTGGGCCAGCGGGTGATTTCGACATCGACGACGAGGCCCTCGGGGCCCTCCGGGCTTCCAGGTTTTGGACGAGAGGATGCTTCGCGGCCCAGGACGCGATGCGGGGTGGCGGCGGGTGTGGGCGAGGGAAACTCTGCGCCGGGCGGGATGACGATGGGCTGGCTCATGCGCTCGTCGAAGGGAAGCACGACATTGGCCGGATAGCGCTGGCCGCGCGCGTAGTGAAAGACGCCGACGACGGTGGAGTTGCGGCGCTCGAGGATGCGGGCGATGCGGCCGCTGGGACGGCCATCGGCGCGGGGCGGGTCAAGCTCGACGAGGACCTGATCGCCCTGCATGGCGCCGGCGAGCTCGCCGGGAGGAATGAAGATGTCGTCGGTTGGCGCAGAGGCCTGGCGCGCGTTGGGGCGGACAAAGCCGTAGCCGTCGCGGTGGAGATCGAGGCGTCCGGCGATGAGGTTGTCGCGCGTGCCGGAGGCAGGACGCGGAATGGACCATGTGTCGCGGTCGGGCTTGGCGAGCTGGCCGCGCGCGGTGAGGCGGGCGAGCTGCTCGAGGAGCAGGCGGCGCTCGCGCCCGCCGCCGAGGCCCAGCTCGCGGATGAGCTGCTTGTAGCCGGATTTGCCGCCGGGTGAGCGGGCGATGCGGGTGACGAGGTCTTTATCCGTCATAGATTAAGAGTAGGCCAAGGCGCGGGAGTATGCTGATCCCTTCGCAGTCTTTGCGTACGGAGAAGGAAGAAATCGTTATGTCGAAGCAGGGATTCCCAGAGAGGATGGATTCCGAGCGGCTGATTCTGCGGCGCTATCACCTGCACGACGCGCGTGGGGTGCTGGAGCTGGTGGAGCGGAACCGGAATTTGCTGCTGCGGGAGTTTGAGCAGCAGGCCCAGTTGCGGGATGCAGACGGAGCGCGCCGCTTTATTGCGGAAAAGCAGGGGCAGTGGGAAAAGGGCAAGGCATTTTGCTATGGGATCTGGCCGAAGGAGGGCAGCGGACCCATTGGGCAGATCCAGGTGAAGAATATCGATTGGAAGGTTCCCGCCGCAGAGCTTAGCTACTTCATTGATGCGTCACTGCACCGGCAAGGACTGGCGAGCGAAAGCATCCGGCGCGTGATGGCCATGATGCTGGACGAACTGGGATTCCTGAGGCTGTTTGTGCGAGTCTTACCCTCAAACCAGGCGAGCCTGGCACTTGCGCTGAAGCTCGGGTTTCGAGATGAGGGGCTCCATCGGCTTGCATTTCGCTGTGGCCTGGGTGAATTGCACGATGTGCACCATCTCGCACTGACACGGACGACAACCTGATTGTCCTCGGCAATCATGCTGTCGATCTCGAAGCAGCCAGGCATGCCATTTCGTCTGTCATGGGAGCGAGCAAGGTTCTTGCTATTTCTGTCTTTCCTCAGTCGATTTCAGACCACCTTGTGGAGCCCGGAGTTGTCCACACTCCGTCGCTTGCCCACTGGTCCAGCCAATTCACCTCACCCGTGAGCATGCGTTTAACAAGCAAATTTCTCTCCGTTGTCGCGCTCGCGCTTGCCTCCTTCGGGGCTCTATTGAATTCGAGCAAGAAGTCTTTCTCCCGATGTGCCACCCCTGCACTCCTGATGCGTCGCTGAGGCTTCGGTCTTCCGAAGATGAATAGGAGGATGCCGTAGTGCATAGCTATCAACGATGGTTGCAGGCGGGCCGGGATGAATCTCCTAAGCGGCTTGTCTGAGCGCAGTGGCGCGCTTGTGTCTTGCCCCATGGCGCTTGCCATGCCGTGGGCGAGTCCTTTAGGGTGGTGCTCTCCCAGGTTGGCGGGGTCCCCTCGTACGACAGGAACAATCGGAAGCTTCGCCGCGCGGGCAGCGGCCGCGCGCACGAGCCATCGGACGGGGTCTGCTGGCTGGGCTAGATGCAGGCGGCCCGGTGTTCGGTGGGACATTTCAGGAACAATCGCAACAGATGGAGGGAACATGCGGATTGCAGCGATGGCATTGGCGGTGATGGCGCTGGCAGGCAGCGCCGCGGTGGCACAGGAGCCGGAGCATGGCTCCATCGACACGCTGATTCAGGAAGCGAAGGCGGCGTACGGGATGCAGAAGACGTTCATCCTTGGGGCGGCCGACGCGATGCCCGAGGCAGATTACAGCTTCAAGCCGACCCCGGAGATTCGCTCCTATGGCGAGCTCTTCGAGCATGTGGCGCAGGCGCAGCAGATGGTGTGCGCCATGATTGCCGGAAAGACGCCGACGCCGCCTGCGGCAGGGGCGGCGACGAAGGCGGCCATTGTGGCGGAGCTGAAGGCGTCGTTTGACACGTGCGACGCGGCGAATGCGACGGTGACGGCGGCGAATGCGCTGGATGTGGTGGGAAAGGGGTTTTTCCATGGCACGCGCGTGGGGCTGATTGAGAAGAATGCCGCGCATGACAACGAGATGTACGGAACCATGTCCGTCTATCTGCGGCTGAAGGGGGTTGTGCCCCCGTCGACCGCGGCGCGCATGAAGAAGTAGCGCCTGGCTGCGTGCGGCGCTCCGGCTTGACCAGAGGCCGGCCCCTACCAGAGGCCAGCGATGAGCAGGGCGGCGTAGACGCTGGAGAGCAGAAGCGCCTGCTGCCCGACGGACTGGAGCGGCATCTGGAGCGAGGCGGGGTTCTTCTGCCGCTGGAGGTCCCAGGCATAGCCCGCGGCGGCGAGCGCGAGAGCAAGCGCAATGGCGATGTGGCCCAGGGCGATGGCAGCGACGGCGGCGCAGAGAAGCACGGCTAAGGCGACCTGAGCCGCGCGGCGGAAGTGCGGGCTGGCGGCGGTGGCTTTGCGCAGGGCGATGCGGGCGTCGAGCCGGGCGTGGACGACGAGGATGCCGGCGGTGGCCTGCAAGGCGCTTAAGGCCCAGAACCACCCGCACCAGCGCGCGACGGAGCCCGTGGTGGCGAGGCATGTGGCGACGGAAGTCGAGGTGAGCGCGGCGGCACTGGCGATCTGGAAGAGCGTGGAGCGCTGGCGGTTCTTGAGATTGATGAAGATGGCAAGGCAGCCAAAGGCGGCGACGCCCGCGCCGACGGCGAGAAAGGCCCGGAGCGGCCAGGTGGCGAAGAGGACCGCGACGCTGGCGACAAGGACGGCGCTCCAGCCGATGAGCCAGCGCGCGGCGATGGGGGCTTCCGGGCTGGGCTTCTTCCACACAAACCACTGGCGCATGAGCAGGACGGCGGGGTCTTTGGCCGACATGGCGGCGAAAGCGGCGGCAAGGACCGCGAGCTCACCCCAATGCCACGTGCGGGCCAGGATGGCGACGGCGACGATGGGGGTGAGCAGCATGGCGGTGGCGCCGTGCTCGCGGGGGAGATAGAGCCTGGTGCGCGGCGGTGCCGTGGCCGGGATTGCTTGCGCGAGGGTGTGCATGCCTGCCTCTCAGAGCCGGAGGCGCGGCTGGATACTGCGGGCGCTTCCGATGAGTTGAGGATAGGAGGACGGTTAAGGCTGGTGCAGCGACTTACGTCACAGGAGTTGGGCGGGGGAATGAGGCTGTTTGACGATTGCAAACAATGCACTAAGTGCCGTGCCAACAGGTCCGTAATCTCCAGACGCCATCCGGGCACAACGTTCCGGGATTCCGCGAGGTGTGGGCAAATGGAGATTCTTCGAGGCAAGGAGAATTCCTCCAAGACTACGCCTTATAATCGTGCGCAATGTTCACGCACCGCTTTCTGATTTCGGTTGTCTTGATGAGTCTTGCGTGTGACTCGCTTTCGGCTCAGAATATTCCCGATTCCTGTGGAGTACGTGACTGGTTTCGATTGCGCGAGAAGGTGGCTCAGGGAGGTAGTTCTCTTCTTTGCACGGGTGTAGTGGATGTCGCATTTGAACACCGCAGTGAGGCCGAACGCGAACTGAAAGAAGTCATTCGAAAGGCGCCGCAAAGCGACGACGCTCTCGATGCCCATCGGACACTTGTTTCTCTGTATTTTCGGCACGGGCAGTATCGAGAAGCCCTCGCGCAAACGGAGCAGGGACTGCTCGAGAAGCCAGACGCCAAGGATTTGAAAGAACTCCGTTCGATGCTTACCGTGTTGGCCGGCTTTCGGGATTTGCGGGTCGCCCACAGCGCACGATCCGCGGTGCAAGCAGAAACCATAGGCGATGATCTCGTGGTTCCTATAACAATTCATAAGGCCTCCGCGGATTACGGACTGGACACTGGCGCGAATATCTCCATCATGAGCGAGTCCGAGGCGAAGCGGCTTGGACTTACGGTTCATGAGACCGCTACGAAAATGAGCGACATAGGCGGGACTCCAAGCGTGATCCGCCTTGCAGAGGCTCCCGAACTTTGGATCGGAGGCGCTCATCTGAGGAACGTGGCCTTTGCTGTTTTCCCGGACGGCAATGAGCCTTTCGTCGATCTGCCCAGCGGTCACAGAGGCATACTCGGGATTCCAGTGCTTCTGGCTCTCGGCTCGCTTCGATTGGAAAAGAAGAGTCGCATCGTTGTTGGCCCTGCGCAAGCGACGGCGGCCGAACGATCGCTTCCGCTTGCTTTTGACGGTCAAAATCCGTTAATACAGATAGTTTTTCGTGGAAAGCCGCTCACCTTCACCCTCGACACCGGCGCCGACACTACGGATCTATATGAGCCGTTTGCCGATGCGTTTCCCGCCCTGATGCAGACAGGGCAACATGAGCAGAAAAAGTTGACGGGAGTGTCGGGAAGCTCGTTCCAGCAATCCATCGTGGTGCCTTCGATCCGCTTTGCGCTTGCGCAGGGCGTTGAAGTGAATCTTGCGCCGGCCGTCGTCATTCTCCACACGACCACCGATTCAAGCAAATGGACTGCTGGCAACTTCGGAGTTGATCTGCTTGACCAAGCCCTTCCAGTAACAATCGATTTCCGCGCAATGCAGGTACGCTTTCCTTGAGACTGGGAGCTATCGTTGCGCGGCGTTTTGGCCGACACCGGGCTGTGAGCAGGTGACCGCCTATCTGAACATTGAGCATTTGCGGAATGGCGGAGTGCGCTCAAGAGCAACTGCAGATCCTTCGGCTTTGCCTCAGGATGACAGCTTCGTGGAGGGGGCTGGCGATGCGGTCGGCTCACCGGGCACTGGGCGTGTGGGCAACTGAGTGAAGGGCCCTTTGCAGCCGCACGTCTTGCGACTCTGTGCAACTGCAGGTCTTGTGACTCCGCTGCGCTGTGGTCAAGAAGCCAAGGGCCGATGCGGAGGTTGGGGGATTAGTGCGATGCACGGCAATGCATGCTGTTGGCCGACATGGATTAACTGCGCGACCTTTCGATGACCTTGCTGAACCTCCGTGTGGGTTGTCATCCTGAGGCGAAGCCGAAGGATCTGCAGTTGCCTTTCAGGAATTCATCCGGTCCTGCGCGCGGAGATAATCCGCAGGCTCGCGGTCGTACCATTCGCGGCTGAGATCGATCCAGGCAGGATTCGTTGATTCGATGAGCGCGATCTTTTTGGATCGTCTCCATCCTTTCAATTCCTTTTCCCGCGCAATCGCATTCTGCACCGACTGGTGGCGCTCGAACCAGACGAGACGATCGCAGTTATAGCGTGCTGTGAATCCGGCGTGCTCTTTCCTTTGTGCTGGAAGGCGCGCTTGTGCAGGTCGCTGGTTACGCCAACGTACAGGGTGCGGCTGCGGCTGGCCATGATGTAGGTTAAGTAACTGCGTTCCTGCATGGGAATCATCGTACGCGGACGAGCCGGAACGAGGGTGTGACGAAAGGCAACTGCAGATCCTTCGGCTTCGCCTCAGGATGACAGCTGGGTGGAGGGGCGGGCCGGATGGAAGGCGTCTGTGGAGAGGGATGCCGGGTGCGCTTGCCACGCGGAAGCCCTATCTTCTAGCGTAGGACTCGCTGAGGTGGGCGATGAGTGGCAACGAGGCAGGGGGATTCAAGCCCAAGAAATCTGTGGCGCTGAGCGGCACGCCGGCGGGGAATACGGCGCTGTGCACCGTGGGGCAGAGCGGGAACGACCTGCACTATCGCGGGTATGACATTCACGACCTGGCGGCCCGGTGCTGCTATGAAGAGGTGGCGCATCTGCTGGTGCATGGCGCGCTGCCGACGGCGCGGGAGCTGGCGGCCTACAAGGCGCGGCTGAAGAGCCTGCGCGGGCTGCCGGGCGCGGTGCGGGCGGCGCTGGAGCTGGTGCCGGGCACGGCGCATCCGATGGACGCGCTGCGAACGGGCGTGAGCATGCTGGGGTGCGTGGAGCCGGAGGGCGCGGCGCACGATGAGGCCGGGGCGCGCGCGGTGACGGACCGGCTGCTGGCGTGTTTGCCGTCGATGCTGGCGTACTGGGAAAACTATGCGCGGCGGGGCAAGCGCATCGAGGTGGAGACGGACGATGACTCGATTGCCGCGCACTTTCTGCATCTGCTGCATGGGCGGCGGGCGAGCGCGGAGTGGGTGGCGGCGATGGAGGCTTCGCTGATTCTGTATGCCGAGCACGAGTTCAACGCATCGACGTTTACGGCGCGGGTGATTGCGGGGACGGGCTCGGATCTGCACTCGTGCGTGACGGGCGCGATTGGCGCGCTGAAGGGGCCAAAGCACGGCGGCGCGAATGAAGTGGCGCTGGTGATTCAAGAGCGGTATGCGAGCGCGGACGAGGCGGAGGCGGACATCCGGCGGCGAGTGGCGGCGAAGGAAGTGATTATCGGCTTCGGGCACCCGGTGTACACGATCAGCGACCCGCGCAACGAGGTGGTGCGCGAACTGGCGCGGGGGCTGGCGCGGTCGGCGGGCGACGGAAAGCTCTTTGCTGTTGCCGAGCGAATTGAGCAGGTGATGATGGACGCCAAGCGGATGTTCCCAAACCTGGATTGGTCCTCGGCGGTGGCGTATCACCTGATGGGGATTCCGGTGGACCTGTTTACGCCGCTGTTTGTGATGGCGCGGACGGCGGGGTGGTGCGCGCACGTGATGGAGCAGCGCGCGGATGGGAAGATTATCCGGCCGAGCGCGAACTATACGGGGCCGGAGAACCGGGCGTTTGTGGGGATTGCGGAGCGGGGGTAGAAAGACGGCGGAGTTAGGAAGTTACTCGGTTAGGCTTCTGGTTTCCCACCCATGACGTCCGCTGCGCGAACGGCATGGATGGGGCACCCGAGGTTTGCGGCTAAGTAGGGTTACTGGCACCCGGAGTGAGTTAGTAAGTCACTGGGTTGGGTTTCTAGTTTTCCATCCATGCGGAAAAGCACCGCATGGATGGGGCACCCACAGGGGGTGGTCACCCGATGGTTGTGGATGAGCGGGTTTCGTTGTTTCCCAGGTCTCGGAAGCGAAACCTGGGGTGCCCGGCACCCGGAGATTTTTGGGAGGGAAGTGTGTCGCTTGAGACAGGGGGAGTAAGGCCGGCGCCGGACCAGGTGATGGTGGACATCGCCCGGTATGCGCTGGGATATGAGGTGGAGAGCGAGCTGGCCTATGAGACGGCGCGGTATTGCCTGATGGATACGCTGGGGTGCGGGCTGGAGGCGCTGGAGTATCCGGCGTGCACAAAGCTGATGGGGCCGGTGGTGGCGGGCACAGTGGCGCCGCATGGGGCGCGGGTGCCGGGGACGAGCTACGTGCTGGACCCGGTGCAGGCGGCGTTCAATATTGGCGCGATGATCCGCTGGCTGGACTTTAACGACACATGGCTGGCGGCGGAGTGGGGCCATCCTTCGGACAACCTGGGCGGGATTCTGGCGGTGGCGGATTGGCTGAGCCAGGTGCGTGTGGCCGAGGGTGAGAAGCCGCTGACGATGCGCGACGTGTTGACGGCGATGATTAAGGCGCATGAGATTCAGGGGTGCATTGCGCTGGAGAACTCATTTAACAAGGTCGGTCTGGACCACGTGGTGCTGGTGAAGGTGGCCACGACCGCGGTGGTGTGCGGGCTGCTGGGGATGACGGAAGACGAGACGGTGAACGCGATCAGCCTGGCGTGGGTGGATGGGCAGAGCTTGCGGACGTATCGCCATGCGCCGAATACGGGCTCGCGGAAGAGCTGGGCGGCGGGCGACGCGACGAGCCGCGGGGTGCGGCTGGCGCTGATGGCGCGGGCGGGAGAGATGGGGTATCCGACGGCGCTGACGGCGAAGACGTGGGGCTTTTATGACGTGTCGTTTGGCGGGCAGGCGTTCCGGTTTCAGCGGCCCTATGACAGCTATGTGATGGAGAACGTGCTGTTCAAGATCAGCTACCCGGCGGAGTTTCACGCGCAGACGGCGGTGGAGGCTGCGGTGACGCTGCACGGGCAACTGGCGAAGCGGGGGCTGAATGCTTCGGCGATTGAGCGGATTGAGCTGCGGACGCATGAGGCGTGCATGCGGATTATCGACAAGAAGGGACCGCTGGCGAATCCGGCGGACCGCGACCACTGCGTGCAGTACATGATTGCGGTGCCGCTGTTGTTCGGGCGGCTGACGGCGGCGGACTATGAGGACGCGATGGCGCTGGATCCGGTGTGGGGCAGGCGCATCGATGCGCTGCGCGCGATGACGGAGACGAGCGAGGTGCCGCAGTTCACGGCGGATTATCACGACCCGGCGATGCGGTCGATTGCGAACTCGCTGCGGCTGGTGCTGAAGGACGGCACGGAGCTCGAGGAGACGGTGGAGTACCCGATTGGGCACAAGCGGCGGCGCGCGGAGGGGATGCCGCTGCTGGTGGAGAAGTTCCGGCGGAATCTGGCGCGGCGGTTTGACGAGGCGCAGCAGGCGCGGATTCTGGAGGCGTCGATGGACCAGAAGCGGCTGGAGGCGATGCCGGTGCCGGAGTATGTGGAGATGTATACGGTGTAGCGCGGTGCGGCGGCACGCGGAAGATGGTTGCCGTGCGTGCGTGGCGTGTGATGGACTTGGGACCGGAGTGCGGGGGTGAGGATGGCGTACATACTGGCGCTGGACCAGGGGACGACGAGTTCGCGGGCGATCCTGTTTGACGAGGCGGGCGCGATTGCGGCGGTGGCGCAACATGAGTTTGCGCAGCACTATCCGCAGCCGGGCTGGGTGGAGCACGACGCGGAGGAGATCTGGACGAGCCAGATGAGCTGCGCGGTGGAGGTGCTGGGCAGGGTGAACGCGCGGCCGCGGGATGTGGCGGCCATCGGGATTACGAACCAGCGCGAGACGGTGGTGGTGTGG
>JAJYAE010000169.1 GCA_021779695.1 Acidobacteriota bacterium
AATCACCGTCTCCACCGACCGCAACGCCTCCGCCGCCTGCGAGGTCAGCAGCAGGTAGAGCGACTCCGGCGTGGTAATCAGAATGTCCGACGGCGTCCTGCGAAACCGTGCCCGCTCCTTCTGCGGCGTGTCTCCTGTCCGCACGCTGATCTCTGGCTCGTGAAACGGCACGCCCCGCCGCCGCGCCATGTTGGCAATCCCCGCCAGCGGCGAGCGCAGGTTCCGCTCCACGTCCACAGCCAGCGCCTTCAACGGCGAGACATAGACAATCCGGCAGCCCTTGCTCTGCCCTCCGGGCGGCGGATGCAGCATCAGCCGGTCCAGGCACCACAGAAACGCCGTCAGCGTCTTGCCCGTCCCCGTCGGCGCCAGAATCAGCGCGCTCTCGCCCCGCGCAATCACCGGCCAGCCCTGCCGCTGCGGAGCGGTGGGCGCGTCAAAGACCGCTCGGAACCACTCCGCCGTAACGGGGTGAAAGCAGGCGAACGGGTCGGTCTCGGGTTTGGGCTGCTGCGGGTGCATCCGTGTCCTTGAGCATAGCGCGTCCGCCAAGCGAAGAGGAAGCGAAGAAATTCGCGCGATGCAATCGGGCCAAACGGCACCACCGGATGCGCCGCAGCGCACAGGAACTCCTGCGCCGCGCTGCTACCATGAGGGTGCCATGCGCGCCCATCTTGCGACCTTGCTGGATGATTTCCGCCGATTCGATCGCCAGATTGCCATTGTCTGCACCGTTGGCGTCCGCCGTCGCGCCACCACCTACGCCGAGCTCGCCAGCACCGCTGGTCGCTTCGCCGCCTGGCTCGCCGCGCAAGGCATCGGTCCCGGCGATCGTGTTGTCCTCTGGGCCGAAAACAGCGCCGAGTGGGTCGCCGCCTTCTACGGCATCTTGCTGCGCGGCGCGCTCGCAGTTCCTCTCGACGCCTACGGCAGCGTCGACTTCGCCACCCGCGTTGCCGCCGACGTCCGCCCCGCGATTGTCGTCGGCGATGCCCCCCTCATTGAACGTCTCCCCGAAGCCTGGCCGCGCCTCGCCTTTGAGAACTGGCCCACAATGCTGCCCGAGACAGAAGCCGGTCCCATCCCCGGCCTCAACCACAACACGCCACTCCAGATTCTCTTCACCTCGGGCACCACCGGCGAGCCCAAAGGCATCGTTCACACTCACGGCAACGTGCTTTCCAGCATCGCCCCCGTCGAGCGCGGCGCGCAGCCCTACATGCGCTACGAAAGGCTCGTTCACCCTCTGCGCTTTCTCCATACGTTGCCGCTCAGTCACGTCTTCGGTCAGACCATGGGGCTGTGGGTGCCCGCCATCTTCGCTGCGGAAGTCCATTTCGAGTCGCGCCTCATTGCGCAGCGTCTGATGGACACCATCCATCGCGAGCGCATCAGCGTTCTCGCCGCTGTACCCCGCGTCATCGGACTTCTCCGCGCCCATCTTGAAGCCATCTACCCCGACCTCGCCGCCCGCGTCGCTGCTTCCAAAGGCATGAACCCCTGGCTGCGGTGGTGGGCCTTTCGCGATATCCACCGTGCCTTCGGCCTCAAATTCTGGGCCCTCATCTCCGGCGGTGGCGCGCTCGGCGGTCCACTTGAAAGCTTCTGGAACGCCCTCGGATTTGTCGTCGTGCAGGGCTATGGCATGACAGAGACGACCGCCCTCATCACGCTCAACCATCCCTTCCGCGTTGCCCAGGGCACCCTCGGCAAGCCGCTGCCCGGCCGCGAAGTCAAGATCGGCCCAGATGGCGAGGTCCTCGTCCGTGGACCCATGATCTCGACTTCCACATGGGAACATGGCCACCTTCAGAAGCGTGCAGACGAGTGGCTCGCCACCGGGGACCTCGCCACGCAGCAGGAATCCGGCGAGCTGCGCTTCCTCGGCCGCAAAAGTGAAATCATTGTTACCGCCGCGGGCGTAAACATCCATCCGGAAGACCTGGAAGCCGTCATCGAGCGGCAACCTGGCGTGGTGGCCTGCGCCGTCGTGCCCATGGAATCGCCCAGCGGTCCCGAGCCCTGCGCCGTCCTCGCCGTGCGCGGCAGCCAGGAGCAGGCCGCTGAGGCCCTCGCACGCGCCAACACGCACCTCGCCGAGTTCCAGCGGATTCGCCGCTGGCTCCTCTGGCCTGAGCCCGATCTGCCCCGCACCTCCACCGGCAAAGTCCGCCGCAAAGCCGTCGCAGCCTGGCTTGCGGCCGCACACGCCACAGAGAACGGCGCATCCTCCAGTCACCTGGCCCGAAAGGCCGACTGGTTGTTGGCGCTCATTGTCGAAATCACCGGCGAAACTCCACCAGCGGCAAATGATGCGCTGCGCCTCAGTGAAGATCTTCACCTTGACAGCCTCGGACGCGTGCAGTTGGCCGCAGCCCTGGAAGAGAGACTTGGCGCTTTGCCGACTGACCAAAACCTGGAGGGCATGGAGACTCTGGGGCAACTGCGTCAGTACCTGGCTGGCGGCGAATCGGCCTCACTGCGAGTGCCCGTGCAAGCCACTTCGGCTGCCACAGGCCCAGAAGCAGTGCCACCCTCCGAAGCGCCCGCGCCTGCGGGCCCAGTTCCAGCATCCGCAGCTGCGTGCAAAGCAGATAAAGAGCATGTCTATCCTCACTGGCCCTGGTGGCGGCCCGTCGCCTGGATTCGCAACGCGTTTCAGGAATGCCTCGCGCGCCCGCTCACCTGGTTTCTCGCCGCACCGCGCGTTACGGGCCGCGCACCAGCCACAACCAAAGAGCCCCTGCTCATCGTCGCCAATCACGTCACCTATGCAGACGGCCCGCTCGTGCTCTATGCGCTGCCTGGTCCCATGCGCCGCCGCGTTGCAGCCGCCATGTCCGGAGAAATGCTCCTGGACTATCGCAACATGCGCAATCCCGATCGCCAGCCCGGCCACCGCCAGCGCATGTGGACTGGCCCCCTCGCATGGTTGCTGCTCACCGCCCTTTACAACGTCTTCCCGCTGCCACGCCGCAAAGGCTTCCAGCGCAGCTTCGCGCACGCGGGCCAGGCGCTCGACCACGGATACAACGTCCTTGTCTTTCCAGAGGGAACGCGCACAGCCACCGGCGAGCTGGGGCGCTTCCGCCCCGGCGTTGGAATCCTCGTCAAACAGACCCGCGCCGCCGTGCTCCCGGTTGCACTCTGTGGATTAGGCGAGTTGAAATTGCAGAGTCGAGGTTGGTTCCGATCCGGCAGAATCGAGATCCGCGTCGGCAACGTGATGCGCTTTGGCCTTCAGGAAACCGAAAGCTCGATCGCATCCACCCTTGAGGCCACCGTGGATGCTTTGCTCCACAATCCCTCATGGCCTGAAGAATAAGGCTGAATTGAGTCAGCGCAACACAGGGGCGTGCGGTCGACGAAATCCCCTTCAGCCGCTCAGTCGCCCGCCATCGCACGCAGGGGTCAAGCACTCTTTCAGTGCACCTGCTGGGACGGTGTCGCCGCCGTCATCCCGGCAGCGCTCAGCGTGGGTGGAACGTAGGGTTGGCGGCTCCGGCTCCGCGTGAAAAACTCCATCCCCATTGCAGTAGGGCACAAAGTCAGATCATCCTCATCATCAAAATAGCTGGAGCGTGGACGGCTCTTTAACAGGCCCAGCTCCACAAGATGATCGACTTCGCGCTCCACGCGAACCAGATCTCCGATGCCCGTCGCCTGCTTGAGCTGGTCGGAAGGTCCAGCAACCGCTTCGGGCTCCGTGGCTCCGCTCTCGATCATTTGCTGTGCAGACGCCTCGCACACCCAGTTCAGAAGCCGTGTCTGGTTGACGTTCATCTGGCTCATCAGGCTGGTAAATTGCAGGCTCGCTCGATCCGTTCCCGCGGCACTGCAGGCGCTGATCAGCAGGTTCGCCCACAACTCTCGCGTCCAATCCAGATCCGCCCAGGATCCATTCTCCAGAATCTGCCGCAACACTTCCGGATGAATCAGCTTGCGCCCGGATTCGCTCTCCGGCATGCCGTGTTCCGCCCGTAACGCGATCTCAATCACGCTCTCCGTCCGGAAACTGCCCACATCATTGCGCAACGCGGCGCTGGTCCGGTCGCCCATCGACGGGCAAACCCGCCGCAAGAACGCCTCTGCCCGAGCCACGCGGAACTGACGCACCACGTCCACCGGCTCAATCGGGTCAGCCGAATTGCGCAATTTGCCATCCCACAGGTGAACCGCAGTGCCCTTGGAGTGCTGAAACGAGAGACCTACTCCATCTTCTCCCCAGCGCACCGCCTTCGCACGCAGCAGGATCCGGTTTTCGGCATACTCCTCCGGCCGTCCCTGTCGCTGCAACGTCAGATCAATCGGTGAGCCAATCACCCAACGCGTAGCCGTCACCAGGTACAGGCCCGACGCACTGATATTGCGCACCAGATCAGGCTGCAGCGATGCGCCTTCCGTGTGGTAAGCAACCAGCCCCGACACCTCACGGCGTTCCGCTCGACCTCGATGGGAAATAACCGGCAGATCCAGCCAATTTTTGATCGAAGATCGCATGCATCCTCCAGCCCGCTGCATCAGAGCCCGCCCGACGCGCTCGCGCTCCTTTCACAGATTCAGCGCAACTTACGCCGCAACTTCGCACTCGCTCTTGTGCAGACTCGCATCATACACTTAAGTTGTAGATGCTGGCGACGGCCTTTTCGGTGGCCCGGGATCGTCAAAATCGATCACGCCATGTCGAATTAACTTCCGTGTCCGGCTCACCGCAGCTCAGCGCGAAGCGCCCCCATCAAATCCACACAGAAATCTCATCTTTTGAGCTAGTTGCAGAAGATGACGCATCATTAATCCAGCCATAACAGGACGGCCCATTGAGCGTGAAGGAGCTGAAGCGTGCAGTACCAAAGTCCATCCCTACCCTGTACTCTTGGGTCGGAAGTAGCACGTTCCTCCCGCCAGAACGCTCTGCCACATTCCGTCCTCTGGTGGCTGCTCGGTCGATCCCAACATCAGAACCCCGTCCGGCGCCAGTAATCGATGCACGTTCCGCATCAGATCCCTCCGCGTTTCCTGGGAAAGATAAAGCATCACATTCCTCAGAAGAATGACATCGAAACGCCCTATAAACGGCAGCGGCGGCTTGCACAGGTTGAGCGAGCGAAACCGGCACAGCTCCCGCAGCTCCGGCTTCACCACCCATTCCTCCCCGTGATGCTCAAAATAACGCACCACACACCGCGCCGGCAGTCCACGGTTGATCTCGATCCGGTGATATCGGCCTGACTTCGCACGCTCCACCATGGCACACGTCAGATCCGTCCCTTCGATCTGGACATTCCAACCGACCAGCGCCGGATTCAGCTCCCGCACCAGCATCGCCAGAGAATACGTCTCCTGCCCGGTGGAACAGGCCGCACTCCACATTCGAAGTGTCCGCGTCGACTGGCGCGCCTTCACGATTTGCGGAAGCAATTCATTGCGCAGCAGCTCAAAGGGGCGCAGGTCCCGAAAGAAGCTTGTCTCGTTGATCGTCATCGCCTCGGCAACGGCCCGCTCCAGCTCAGGATTGTGACACTCCCTCAATCGCTCCACAAGCTCTTCGAGCTGAGTCATGCCCTGGTGCCGCAATAGCCTTGCAAGTCGCGTCTCAAACAGATAGTCGCGCGACGGATCCAGCACATTGTGCGACAGCGAGAACACCACCTGCCGCAGATAGTCATAGTGCAAGGTCGCTACCGCCGTCATGACTGCACCACCTTCTCGCGCCCCGGCGCCGTCTCAGTATCCAGCCAGCTCGTCAGGCGAAGAATCTCCCGCGCTATCGCTTCAATCGGAAGCACCCGGTGTGCCAGCCCTGCATGCACCACCGCTCCCGGCATGCCCCACACCACGCTCGTTGCCTCGTCCTGCGCCAGCACCACGCCCCCCGCGGCACGCACCGCACGGCAGCCCGTCAGGCCATCCGCGCCCATCCCCGTCAGTTGCACCGCCAGCACACCCGCGCCAAACGCCTGCACCGCTGAGCGCAGCACCACATCCACAGCCGGCCGGCAATGATTCTCAGGCGGTCCCTGCGTCAAGTGCAGCGAACAAGGCGCCCCGGCCCGCGCGCCGGCCAGCACTTCCATGTGCCAGTTGCCCCGCGCCACATGCACCGTCCCGGCCACCAGCAACTCCCCGTCCTGCACCTCCTTCACACGCAACAGGCACCGACTGTCCAGTCTCTCCGCCAGAGGCTGTGTGAAGACTTCCGGCATGTGCTGCACCACCAGCACCGGCAGCGGAAAGTTGCCCGGCAGTTCCGGCAGCAGAATCTCCAGCGCCTCCGGACCACCCGTCGAGACGCCAATCACAACAACGTGGGGCCGCGCCGCCGCCCGTGCCGTTCGGCTCATTGCACCTTCGCCCGCTGCAATCACTCGCGCCGCCCCTTTCTCACCTGGAAGATGGTCTAGGCATCCCAGCATGCGCAGCTCCGGCAGAAGCTCCCGCACGAGGACTGTGATCGACACTCCGCGCTTCGCCCGTCTCGCAGGATTCGCCACACAATCCGACGCGCCGCCGGTACACGCTTCAGACGTTGCGCAGGCGTCACACTGCGTTCGCGATCTCCACGCCATCACCGGCATCTTGAATCCTCAATCACGTCGCAACCGATCCGGCAGGAGCCGCGACTCTGCGTCAACACCACATCACCGTTGGCCTTTTCGCCGCTTCCTCGCATACCGCGCCACCATTTCGCACAGCATTCACTGCAAGAAAACCCACTCGCCGGGGAGTGCCCGTCTCGTGTCTCTCGACTTCACGGCTCAGGCCGCCGCCAGACCCAGCATCGCCAGCTTTTCTTCAAGCGCTTCCCAGTCAAACGGCTTCATCAGGTACTCATCCGCCCCGGCCTCAAGCGCCCGCACAATGAAACTCGTCTCTGCCTCGGTCGTCACCATCACAACTTTCAGATCGGAAAATCCCTCCTGACGCACCCGCGCCAGCATCTCAAGCCCATTCATGCCCGGCATATTCCAGTCAAGCAGGGCCAGGTCAAACTTCCGTCCCGAGCGCAGCAGCGTGAGGCCCTCGCGTCCGTCGTTGGCCTCCTCGCACTCCACGCCACCTTCTTCCAGCAAGCAGCGCATGTAGCTCCGCACAAACCTGGAATCGTCGACAATCAGCGCTCGCATCGTCCCCCTCTATCTCACTTCTTCATGCCGTCGTTGCATGACCCGCCAGCAGGATCGGGTCAAGTCGCACCGGGTCCAGCATCACCAGCAATCCGTCTTCCAGCTTGTACGCACCGGCAAACAGGTTCTTGTGTCGATCCTCCAGCGTGCAGGGATTGGGCTCAAACGCGCTGCCGGGGACCATGAGCACTTCCTTCACTGCATCCACCTGGACCCCAAAGCATCCTGCCGGACTCTCCAGCACCAGCACGGCATGCGGCGCGCGCAGCGCCGGCATCCCCAGCAACTGCCGCACGCTCACCGCCGTCAACACGTCGCCGCGATAGTGCACCAGCCCGCCCACAAAATCCGGCGCCCGCGGTACCGGCTGCGGGCTCATCGAGCCCAGGATCTCCGCAATGTGCGCAATCGGCACGCCAAATCGCGCGCCCCCCAGTTCCACCGAACACACCTCGACGCAATCAGCCGTGGCCTTCCCTGGCCCTCCCGGACTCATCCTCCCCTTCATCCCGCCACCTCCGCCAAACTTTCCACCTGCAGGGGAGCCACCGCGCCCAGCTGCACCACGCCGGTCACACGCTCCTTCAACAGCGTCACGCCCTCGGCCTGTTGCGATGTCCCGGCTTCAATCAACTCTCGGCCCGCTGCCACGTCCAGCACATGCGATACCGCCACGCCCACCTGCCGGTTGCCATCCTGGCAGACCACCACCACCAAACGTCCGTGGGTGCGCCTTCGCGCCTCTGCCAAAAGATCCCCGGCATCCTCCACCGGCAGCAGCTGGCCTTCAAAATGAAGGACCGGCCGTTGCCCCACATACTCCACCCGTTCCACAGGAACCTGCTCGATGCGCAACACATCGCGCAGCGGAACTGCCGCCTGCCGCCCAGCCACTTCCACCAGCAGATACTCAAGCCCTGTATTCGTCGCGTCGCGTCCTGCCTCATCCTCCGGTTGCATCGGCTCGTCTTCTCCGCTCAAAGCAATCCCGGCTCGCACGGCAATTGCGCCGGGGTCCAGAATCAGCGCCAGGTCCCCGTTGCCCAGCACCGTCGCTCCGGAGTAGAGCCCGATCTCCTTCAGCGCGGGCGACAAAGGCTTCACCACAATCTCTTCCGGATCCGCGAGCCCATCCACCACCAGGCCGTAGCTCCTGCCATCCGCATCCAGCACCGCGATGAAACATTCCCCGGCTCTTCCCATGTCTGCACCCACGCCCGGCAGCAGCAGGCGCTCCAGGAAGACAAGCGGCAGCAGCTTGCCGCGCAGCCGGAACAGTGGCGCATTCTCAATCCATTCAATTGCTCCTTTCGTTTCTTCCGGGAATACATGCACCAATTCCGAAAGCGGGCCCTGCGGCAGCGCAAAGCTCTGTCCCACGCCGCGCACAATCAGCGCCGGAATAATTGCCAGAGTCAGCGGGATGCGCAGTCGCAGCGTGGTCCCACGGCCGGCTTTGGATTCGATCTCCACCTTGCCGCCAATCTTCTCCACATTGGTCCGCACCACGTCCATCCCCACGCCGCGGCCGCTCACGTTCGTGACCGACGACGCTGTCGAGAAGCCCGGCAAAAAGATCAACTGCAACAGCTCCCGCTCGCTCAGTTGCGCAGCGTGCTCCGGTGTAATCAGTCCGCGCTCGATCGCCTTGGCGCGCACCTTCTCAACGGAGATTCCTGCGCCATCGTCGCTTACTTCCACAATGACGTGCGACCCTTCCTGCACCGCGCGCAGCCGCAGCGTTCCATCCGCTTCTTTGCCCGCTGCCCGCCTCGCTTCGGGCGCCTCAAAGCCATGGTCCATCGCGTTGCGTACCGCGTGCGTCAGCGGATCCTTGATCGCCTCCAGCAGACTCTTGTCCAGCTCCGTCTCTTGCCCCTCCATCTCCAGCCGCACCCGCTTGCCCAGAGTCTGAGAGAGATCCCGCACCATCCGCGGCATCTTTGAGAAGACATGCGACACCGGCTGCATCCGGGCTCGCATCACCGCCTCGCGCAGGTCTGCAGTCACCATGTCCAGCCGCCGCGAAAGCATCGTCATCTTTGGATCGAGCGCGGTCGCTTGCAGCACCTGGTTGCGCGTCAGCACCAGTTCGCCCACCAGGTTCATCATCCGGTTCAGCAAGGTCACATCCACACGCAGACTGCTCTCCGCGGCCGTGCTTGCTCCGCCTCGCGCCCTCGGTGCTTCC
>JAJYAE010000170.1 GCA_021779695.1 Acidobacteriota bacterium
TCTCCGCCAGCATCGTGAAGCGATCCCGTACCGTGCCGCGCACATTCGTCCACGTCAGCGACTCGCCATTCCACTTGAACATGGTGTCGATGTTTGAATACAGCGGTGTCGCCGCATTCATCACAACGTCAATATCGGTCGCATGCGCCCGCACCACAATCGGCGGCTCTGTCGTAATGCCCGCTTCCTTCAGTCCATCCTTCACGCCGGGGATAATCGTCTGCGTCAGCCACTCCGCGCCATAATGCGGAGACATCGCCTCGCCCAGCGTCATCATCAGCCCCGCATGCGGATACTCGCGCACAAACTCCGAGATCGCGTACCGCGTATACGCGCTCGCCTCCGCATTCGGCGCCGCCAGGTGATACGGCAGATGATGCGCTCGCGCAAACGTGTGCGACAGATGAATGTTGTAGAAGCCCTGCAGCACCCAGATGCCGCGCTTGTCCGCCTCCGCCGTCAGCCACTTGAACATCGCAATGTTCTGCTCCAGTTGCGACTCCGGCAGCTCCCGCGCCTCCGGATACCGCGGCAACTGCAGCAGGCTCGTAAACGGATGCCCGTTCCACAAATACAGCGTGTTGTAGCGCTCCTCCGCCAGCATGTCCAGATACTTCAGCCACGCCGCCTTGTCATAGAAAAAGGGAAAATTCTCCGGCGTATAGAGATAGTCGTACTCCGCGCCCTCATACGTAATCTCCGGCTTCTGCATCCCGATGCACGTTCCGCGCAGCTTCAGCGCCGGGTGCTCCATGTCGTCGATGCCCTCCGGCAGCGCGCCCGCGGCCCGCACGCGATCCGCCAGTTCCAGCTCGCCGTACAGCACACCCGAGGCATCGCTGCCCGCCACCACCCACGTCTTGCCTACTTGCTGGATGAGAAACGCTTCCTTCGCCTGCGGCCAGAACTCCGGCACGTCCATCCGCTCCATCACCGCCGAGCTGCGCAGGCCCACCAACACGCGCGCTCCCGCCGGCGCATGCTGCACCGTCGCCAGCGCCGCGCGCAGTTGCTCCGCGCCCCACAGCTCGCGCGCGCTTGCATAGTGCGCCGTCACCACCGGCACCGTCGTCGCATGCACTCCCGCGCACGCAGCCAGTACCGCCGCGCACACAGCCATCCGCCGCGCCCATTCCCGCAGCATCGTTTCTCTGGTCAGCATCTTTCTCCGCTCAGGCCTTTTCAATCAGCACGGCCATATAAGGCTTGCCCGGCAGCGTCACCTTGCTCTTCCCGCTGAAGACACCCGGCACCGGCGTCTCCGTCATCGACCACGGGTCAATCAACGTCATCTTGAAAGTTCCCTTTGCCGGCAGCGGAAACTCGTACTCACCCACGCAGTGATAGTCGAAAGAGTAGAGATACAACTGTCCTTCATTACCCGCGTTCGTGTAGTAGGGCCGCTCCGCCGCCATCAGCCCCGTCGTGCCCGTGCGCTCCAGCAGCTTGCGCAGAAACGTAATCCGCTCGCCGCTCGTCCCGCGCAGCTCGCCCGCATCCGACCACACCGGGCTACCGTCCGTCGTGATGTACGTCTCGCCGTGCGTCGCGTACACGCCTGCCACAATCGCGCGCCAGAAGCGATGCGTCATCTCCTCCGGCGACAGGTTGCCCCATCGCCGCGCGATGTTGCCCTCATACTGAATCTCGTCGTAGATGATCGGCTTGTTCCACGCCTCCAGCCGCGCAGGCGACTTCTCAAAGTCGTACTCCTGCAGACTCGCGTGCGTGCACCACGGCTTCGAGTGGTCATACGGCGCTCGGCTGTGATGAATCGACCGCAGCCTACTATACGGATCGCTCTCCTGCACAATCCGGAAGAACCGGTCCCAGTCCGTCATCGACTTCGACTTCACCAGGTCGAACTCATTGGCAATCGACCACCAAACATTCCGGTATGCGGAAAGCCGCGCCACCGCATAGCGCAGATAGCGGTCATCCGCCTCCGCGCCCATCGACTTGAATCCCCACGCATCGTACGGATGAAACAGAATCACGTCCGCCTGAATCTCCGCCGCCAGCAAGTCTTCGATCCGCTGCTCCACGTGCCGAAAATACTCCGGATTCAGCCGCGTCAGGTCGAAGCGCTCCCTGCTCGCACCGCCATCTTCCAGTGTCTCCGCGCCCGCCGGCAACTCCGCGCCAATTCGCTCAAACGGCATCGCCACCGGCTTGCGCTGCCCCAGCGGCTTCGGCAGCAGGCACATCCGCACCTTGTTGAAGCCCACGCGCTTCAGCGCCGCCAGCGTCGTCGCATCCCAAGGCGCGCCAATAAATCCATACGCATAGCAGGTCGTGCCAAACGGAAAATACGGCGTTCCGTCCGCATATTGGAAGTGAAACTGGTGCGCCGTTCCCACTGGCCCCCGATTGCCCGCCTTCGCCGCAACGCACTCCAGCGCGCCCGTGTGCCCCGCCAGTTCCTTCGCGCTGCTCGTCGTCTCATACGTCCAGCGCCCCGGCGTGTCGGGCGAAAACCGCACCTTGTACACGCCCCCGCCGTCGTAGAAGCCCGTCACCTCCACTGTCCGGTGCTCCAAGGTGAAGAGCGCGCCAAACGTCACATCCACAAAGGGATTCCCGCTCGACGGCCCCTGCAGACTGGCCTCGAACACACCCCACTGCTCCACGGATTCTGCCGTACCAGCCCGGCGCGGCTGCTCGGCCGGCGCCGCAGAGGCCATCCCCGACACCAGCGCGCCCGCGCCCAGTTTGATCACTTCTCTGCGATCCATCGTTCCTCTCAACCTGCCGCCCTCCGCACTCTCTGTGGCGCAGCTCTCTGGCCACGGTTCCATGGGGTTGCAGGCAGCACCGTTCTACATGCCTTCCACTTCACTGTCAAACTAATCCTGCAAAAGTGAAAGTTATTGCACAATTCATCTCCACTCCCGTATAAAGAAGGCGCACAAGGGGAGAGTGACAACACTCGCTGCACGGGTCCACATCCACGCGCACCGCGTCTCTCCACGGGAAAGGCAGCACCGTTCATGAAGGGCAAGCCCACCACCGCATCTGAAGCCAAAAAGCCAATCCGCCGCCGCATTCCCAAGTGGGCGCTCCAGTCCGCCACAGACACGCAGTCCAGCGAGCAGTACTACCTCCGCTCCATCGGCCGCGCCCTCGAAGTTCTCGACTGCTTCGATACGCAGACCGCCCTCGGCCTCAAGGACATCGGCGCAAAAACCGGCTTGCCAGAATCCACCCTCTTTCGCGTCCTGCTCACCCTTGAAAAGCACGGCTATCTCCAGCAGGCCGTCGACGGCACCTATCAGCTCGCGCCCAAGCTCCGCTTTGGCTGGCTCGTCGAGCAGGCCCGTCAGCTTCGAGACAAACTGCGGCCGGAACTCGAACATCTCGCCAATCACTTCAATGAAACCGCCAGCGCGGCATACCTCTACGAAGACCGCATCCACGTCCTCGATTCCGTCGAGACCTTCCACGAAATCCGCATGACCAACCGCATCGGCCGCGTCCTCCCGCCCCATTGCAGCGCCATGGGCAAGGCCATCACCGCCTTCCAGGATCAGGCACTCGCCGATCAGATTCTCGAAATCTACGGCCTCTCCCGCCGCACCGAGCACACCATCACCGACCGCGCCCGCCTCTTCGAGCAGTACGCCGAGATCCGTCGCACCGGCATCGCCGCTGATCGCGAAGAGTCCATCCTCGGCGGCATCTGCTACAGCGCCGCCATCCGCCCCGCGGGCAAACCCGTCGTTGCCGCGCTCAGCCTCTCCACGCCTATCATCCGCATGACGCCCGAGCGCGACGAAGCCACCCGCAAAGCCGTGCTCGAAGCCGCACAGCGGATCGCCAAAGCCTGCTGAACCCCGCTCCAGCACTGCATCATTCCTGCGCCAGTCCGGTTGCGGGGCATCCCGCGGAAACCGCCCCGGATGCACCCTGATCCTGAACCATCCCTAAAAATTAATTCCGCATAGCGGCACCTCTTCGGACCAATATCGGAAAGCGCGCCGAAAATCTCATTGATTTTCCATTCTTTCTGAACGTGCAACGCTAATTTTCAAAAGATGCTTCTTATTTTCCAAAATGTCCTTGACACCCGATTACCCACTTCTTATCGTGGCTGAGCCTCGACACGAAGGCACTTGTCCCAGTCGCAAACTACAACGGAGTCCCCATGAAGCGCTTTCTCGCAGTTGCTCTCGCAGTGATCTCTCTGTCCAGCATGGCCCTCGCGCAGGAGATGCGCGCCACCCTTACAGGCCGCGTCACTGACCCGACCGGCGCCATCGTTCCTAACGCGCAGATTGAAATCACCAACACAGCCACCGGCGCCAAGACGATTCTCAAGTCGAATGCCTCCGGCAACTACACAGCACCTTTCCTGGTGCCCGGCCCCTACGACGTCCAGGCCACCATGTCTGGGTTCAAGACCTACATCCACACCGGCCTCCAGTTACAGACCGAGCAAACTGTCGTCGAGAATGTCACCCTCGCCGTCGGCAAGGTCGATGAGACTGTCACCGTCACTGCGGAGACGCCCCTCGTTGACGTCGCCACCGCCTCCACCGGCCAGGAGCTGACGGCCGAGGAAGTCGAAGACCTGCCGAGTAACGGCCGTTCGCCCATCGGCTTCGCCCACCTGGAATACGGCGCAGTCGCCAAGGGCAAGCACTCCGAGTCCCAGGTCACCCCCTTCGGCAACTCCACCGGCGACGACTTCTCCCTCGGCGGCGGCGCATCGGCCTCCAACGAGCTGCTGCTCAATGGCGTTCCCAACATGGAAGACTCCGGCCGCACCTCCGGCTTCAGCCCGGAGCTTGACGCCGTCAACGCCGTCCACGTCGATGAGTTCGCTGCCAACGCGGCCCTCGGCGACACCTCCGGCGGCACCGTCAACATCACCACCAAGTCCGGCACCAACAACCTCCACGGCACCGCATCCGAGTACTACGCCGGTTCCCGTCCCTTCACCGCCGAGCCCTACTTCACCAAGCACGGCTCCACCGTTCCCTCCACCCACTTCAACCAGTACGCGGTCACCATCGGCGGACCAGTCGAAATTCCGCACATCATCCACGGCCGTAACAAGCTCTTCTTCTTCTATGCATTTGAGGGCTACGACGGCAACGCGCCTAACACCATCATCACCACCGTGCCCACGCAGGCTGAACGCAACGGCGACTTCTCCAACCTTTTGACCACAACCAGCAATCCGCAGCTCTACAACCCTTTCACCGCCACGCTTTCCGGCAACAAGGTCGTCCGCAATGCGATTCCCGGCAACGTCCTCTCTAACGCCGGCCTCACCGTCAACCCCATCGCGCAGGCGTATCTCAAGCTTGTGCCCATGCCCAACTACAGCGGCCCTTCCACCAAGCCCGATGGCGAGAACAACTTCTTTGCCAGCGATCCCACAGTCAATAACTACAAGTCCAACGAGGCTCGCATCGACTGGAACGCCAGCCAGCTCGACAAGGTCTTCTTCGAGTTCCATAGCAGCCACTACACCAACGCTCAAAACAACATCTTCGGCAATTCCCTCACCGGCACCACCTCCACCGTCAACCTCCTCGGCGGTCAGGTCGACAACGTCAAAACCTTCTCGCCCTCCCTCAGCCTCGAGTCGCGCCTCGGCTTCAGCCGCTATGAGACCTTCTCCGGCCCCAACAGCCTCGGCCAGAGTCCATCCTCTCTCGGATTCCCAGGCTACCTCGCGGGCAACTCGACCGCGCTGGCGCTTCCCTGGGTCATCTTCTCTGACTCCGGGTCCATCGCCAACTACAGCGCTACACCCGGAAATCGCGAGTTCTTTGATGAAACTCAGCTCTTTGCCAGCCTGAACAAAACCTGGGGACACCACTCCTTCAAGTTCGGCCCCGACATTCGCGTCAATAAGGACTCAGCCGTCTCGCCTGGTCGCGCAAACGGCGCCTTCCTATTTCAATCCACCAACGGAGACTTTGTTACGTCCGGCAGCAGCGGACAACCCCAGGGTTTCGGCGGCGCGCTCGCGCTCTTTGAACTAGGACTCCCCGGCGTTGGCGCATACGATTTGGATACGCGCTTCCAGTACGACAACTGGTACATGGGCTTCTTCGCACAGGATGACTGGAAAGTATTGCCCAATTTCACCCTCAGCGTCGGCTTACGTATCGAGCATGAAACGCCGCTGGTTGAAAGCAACAACCAGATGGTCGCTGGCTGGAATCCCACGACCGTAAACGCAGTGACCGCGCCAGCTGCAGCCGCTTATGCTGCGCACCCGGTTTCTGAACTCCCGGCCAGCAACTTCTCCGCCACTGGCGGCATCAACTACGCCACCAGCAGCAATCGCTCGCCTTACTCCACCGCGCCTGTCTACCTTAGCCCTCGCATCGGCTTTTCCTATGCGCCAACGATGTTCAACAACACCCTGGCCATTCGCGGCGGCTTCGGCATCTTCGTCAATCCTTTCAATGACTACAACGCCGGTCCCAGCTATGGGTTCTCACAAAGCACGTTCATGATTACCTCCACCAACAACAACCTCACCCCGGCAACCACTGACGCCGACCCATTTCCCACAGCAGCCAATCCCATCGTCAAGCCCTACGGTAGCAAGTACGGCATCAACACCAACCTCGGCAGCAGCATCTTCTACTACGGTCCAGCCAAGGTCCCCTACTCGCAGAAGTGGAGCCTCGACGTACAGAAGCAGTTCAGAGCCAACTGGCTCGCTGAAGTCGGTTACCTCGGCGATCATCAGGTCCACAACTCCTACACCAATAACGACAGTCAGGCTGGCCTGTTGCCCTTCCTCGCGCATCAGCCCACTTTTGACAAGACCCTCACCACCCAGTTGAATTCCTCCACCACAAACCCGTTCTACGGCATCATCCCCGGGCCCGCGACCGGCCTCAACTCGTCCAAAACGGTGAGCGTCGCCTCGCTCCTCCACAACTACCCTGAGTACACGGGAGTCTCTCACGCCCTTATCCCGGGTGCCAGTGCCAACTTCAACGCGCTCATGCTGCGCCTGACCAAGCGCATGTCCCACGGAGTTGAGTTCAACTTCAACTACGAGTACTCCCGCCAGCTCGGCTACTACACCCAGCTCAACGCCGGCGGCCCGCTCTGGTACGGAGAAACCACCTCCGACTTCCCGAACCACGCCTCCGTTACCGTCATCTATCAGCTGCCCTTCGGCAAGGGCCGCATGTTCCTGCATGACTCCACCCTGCTCAGCGAGATCGTTGGCGGATGGGAACTCTCGTCCATCTATCAGTACCTCTCCGGCACGCCGCTCGGCTGGGGCAACGCCATCTACAACGGCACCTGGAGCGACTTCCACAACAACCCGCACGACACCACAACGGCGTCCTTCAACACCACGCCCTTTGATCGCGTCGCGGCCGACCAGCCCAACGGATACAACTACCGCACCTTCCCGCAGTACCTGCTGCGGTCTGACCCAACCAAGAACTTTGACTTCTCCATCCTCAAGGACTTCACCATCGGCGAGCGCATGATCATCCAGCCCCGCGTCGATGCCTTCAACGCCTTCAACCGCGCTCAATTCCAAGGCGCTAACACCAGCCCCACGTCCTCCGCATTCGGCGACGTGAGCAAGCAGCTCAACGCCAACCGTACTCTTCAGGGCGGCATCCACTTCCTCTTCTAACTGGCGCAGTCGGCCTCCTGCAAGAAGGGACGTGCTCCGGCGCGTCCCTTGCTTTTTTCTCCGCTGCGCTCCCAACGCGCTCGCTCCTCACCACCGCATGAGTCGTCGCGAAGATCCCGTCCCGCATCGACCTGCATCGCCGGTCAAGCTCGCCGCTCTGATCTCGGCATCGATAATAGGAGCAATGCCCTTCACCCTCTCGCATCCCGCGGCAGCTCTTCCGTTTCTGCGCACGCGCCTGCTTCCCTCCGCGCTGGTCATCGGCTCCATGGTGCCCGACTTCGAGTACTTCCTCCGCTTCTCGCCCAAAGGAGGATTCGGTCATACCCTTCCCGGCGTCTTTCTCTTTGACCTGCCCGTCGGGCTCATCGCCTTCTGGCTTTTCCACGCCTTTCTCAAGGAGCCGCTCTATTCCTGGCTGCCGCAGCCCGTGCAGCAGCGGATTTCGCTTGGCCCTTCATCCCCTTCCGTCCAAAGCCCCGCGCACTTGGTTCTCGCTCTGCTCTCCATCCTCACCGGCATCGCCACGCACATCCTCTGGGACTCTTTCACCCACCGGGGCTTCTGGCTCTACCGCCACTGGCTCTTCCTTCACCGCACCATCGCGCTGCCCGATGGCTTCCAACTGGAATATCTGCGCGTCATCCAGCACGTCAGCACGGCCGTCGGCGCCGCAGTGCTCCTGTTCTGGCTCAGACACTGGTATCGCAGAACACCCCCAAATCAGCCAGTATTCGCGCAATCTTCTCAACGCACGCCGCGCGCCTCGCTCCTCCTGATCTCCCTCATCGCCCTCACCGCCGCCGTCTTTCGCGCATTCGCCATCACCGGATGCAGCGCTCCGGAAAGCATCACAGGAGACAAATACGTCTTTGAACGCGCCGTCATCACGGGCATCACGGTCTTCTGGTGCGGCGTCGTCGCCTACGGAGTCGTTCGCGCAAGAGCGCGCAACCAGAGCTAGACTCTGCAACCCTCATTCGCATCCAGTCACCGGGCCACGCCAAATGCCCCATCCAATGCGCAGCCTCATCGCGCATTGGGTGGGAGAGCATGACCCCACGCTTCCGCACCCCACCCTCAAATCTTCCCCGCCACAGACCTCGGGTGTCCCGTCTTCACCGATGCGCGACAGCGCAGCGGTTAAGGTGGGAATCAATCCACCACCAACCACATACCTTCGGGTGCCCCATTCATGACGGCCGCGAAGCGACCGGCATGAGTGGGAGACCAAAACCCCACACCAGCCACATACCTTCGGGTGCCCCATCTTCACCGATGCGCGACAGCGCAGCGGTTAAGGTGGGAATCAACCCACCACCAACCCTCAGGTGCCCCATTCATGACGGACGCGCAGCGAACGTCATGAGTGGGAAATCACAACCCCACGCCCGCCAACACCTACGGGTGCCCCATCTTCACCGATGCGCGACAGCGCAGCGGTTAAGGTGGGAATAAATTCACCACCAACCTTCGGGTACCCCATTCATGACGGACGCGGAGCGAACGTCATGAGTGGGTAACCACAACTCCACACCAGCCACAAACCTTCGGGTGCCCCATCTTCACCGATGCGCGACAGCGCAGCGGTTAAGGTGGGAATCAACCCAACACCAACCGCGGGTGCCCCATTCATGACGGACGCGCAGCGAACGTCATGAGTGGGCAACCA
>JAJYAE010000171.1 GCA_021779695.1 Acidobacteriota bacterium
CTCATCGAGAAACGCTGTCACGATGAGGTACTTACCGTCGGGAGTTGGTTCAATGTCTTCCGGATGGTGCGCTCCGCACAAAGCCTCAATCCTTCCATGGAGACCGCACGGTGACGGCTTCGGAATCTCGGAAGGAGGGTTCCGCGACTGCGCGGTACACGAGCTGATGAAGGTTAACAAAAGTATGAGACACGAAATCGACCGATCCTCTAACATCTTTGGACTCCCTGGCAAATCCGCTGCTGCTTTAGCGCGGACGTAGAGATGATGTAAGTCATGCAGCCGATTGAGCAATCAAATTGCAATATCCGGTTGTACCATTCGCAAGACATTCAAGCCAATACCAGACTCGCCGAGATCACGCCTGACGTATCTGACGCTGACTTGATCGCAAACAGTTTGCAAATCTTCATATCACTGCCTCCTGTGTCTTGCATTACCCCTCCGTGTGAAGAACGAGCGATGCGTGAGATGGAAGCGGGAAGCGCTCTGGACAATCAGAGGCTGTAGTGACGGTGTTTTCAGCTCGCAATGAGAATTGCTCGCATGTGCCCGTCCAAGGCGCTTCTGTCATAGTCAACGAACAGTGATAACCACCCGTTGATACCGTGTCAGGGCTGGTGTGCCATTGTCGGTCGCCTCCAAGACGACATCGATCGTCTGCCCTGGCTTGGCGTCGTCGGGTGTGCGGAATGCCGCTTTCAGTGTTGTCGGGTTCGAGAGGAGTATGTCCCCGGGATACGTGCCGGCATCGTTATACTGCCACCACCGCACACTCACCTTGTTGTGATCTGGATCCGATATCTCCCCTTCTAATTGAACAGTGGTGCCAGGAGCAGCTATAACGGATCGTGGCCCCTTGATTGCGACTATAGGCGGGTGATTCGCATCGCTGAATCTTGGCGTCACAGACCATAGCATCCGCGCAGCCAAGTCATTCTCCGCCGCAGCAAGAAAGCGAGCAGCGATCGCAGCTGTTCGCGGCGGCACTGGAGGGAAATGGAAACTCGATAAATCGATTGATTGCCTTTCTTTTGGAGCGCTAACCTTATTCGCATCACTACCCGCCGGCGCCAATCCCCGTGCAATGCCCGAGGCGTCGATGGGTGCAACGGGTGGAGGTGGCCCAAAGAGGGAGGGCATTCTGACGCCTGGGTGCATCCATCCTCCCCATCCTCCCCATTGGGGATTCTCGTAGGCCCGCAGCCCATTCGCGATTAGATTGAGAAAAGTGGGCGTATCGCCCTCACCAAGAAATGATCCCTTCGACTGCGGCGGCATCCAGACCATGTACCCCTTTTGCTTGAGCTGGTCGCTCGTGTAGCCCGAAAGTCCGAAGTAGTCCGTCGGGTCACCCTTCACCATCTGCTTGCCGTCGCCCCAGACGCGATAAAGCGCGCCCAGTGATCCGCGGCTTGAGATATTATTCTGTGTCCATTCGGGGCTGAAGTATTTCTTGTCTTCAGAAGCAGCCATCAGCTGTGCACCATATCCGAAGTTGATTCCCGAAAATTCGTAGAGTCGTACGTCCGGCCAGTTCGGACGGATATAGCTGGCTTCTGTGCCATCCTGATCGCCCGAAGGAATGATGATGAGCTTCCGCGACACCTTCTCGCGAATCGCCTTCCACTGCGGGGTCTTCTCGTATTGGCTGTATATGGATCGCAGTGCGCGAGCGATCGTGCTTTCTCCTCCCTGCGCAGTCACATAGAGAGGACCGGGCTCGTCGTCGAGCAGAAGGGACTTGATCAGGTTGGATCCATCCGTGTCTTTCGAGTAGTCGCCATCGAAATCCACGTTCCCCCACTTGATCTTTGACTTAAGAACGGCCGGGGATGGGTAACCCGGATCGTGCAGTTTCAGATTCGGATAGACTTTGGCGTACGCATCCACGATGTTGTCAATAAACCTTTCATCTGGAGAAAAGCGCCATGATTTGCACGGGCATAGCCCAAGCCGTGAGTACTCGCGGTCTGCGATGTACTGTGTCGTGCCTTTATCATCTCCTCGCCAATGGAACTGGCTGCTGACATACACAAGGCCCTCAAATCGCACGTCCGAGCTGTAAAGAATCGCACGGATGATCGTGTTGTTGTCGTCCAGCTCAGGATCGGCCGTGATCACAACCCTGGGCTTGACCGATTCGCTTTTTCTCTGATGGGCAGGCCCTGCAATAGCTATCAATGGAACCAGTGCCAGTGTCCAGCCGCAAATGTAGTTCCACATTAAGTGCGCTCGCTTCGTGCACATCGTAGATTCCTCTCAAGATCAATTCAAATCAGAACATTGTGCGCGTGTCATCAGAGGTTTCCGAAAACTGCGCCACATCCCGATTGAAAAGCCTCATTATTCTTCTTCAGAAATCACTAGGTCAAGCATCATTTGCGCTGAAGCATAACTATGCACGTTTATGCATATGAATGCACTATAGAGCATATTTATGCCGCGTATGATCCCGAAGGATCGTGTCTCTGCAAAGCGGAATGCAAGGAAATAGGTGCGACTCGCAGATGGCATCGTTGTTCTCTCGACGCAAACTCGGGTCGAGAGTCAGATCTCGTTCCGATGCTCTACAGGAACACCAGTCAGCATAAATATGCAGCTCTGCGGGTATTGCTTGACTTCGCGCAGCCATTCAAATACTGTTGCTGGTCGGACTAGACGAGCAGTCTTCCCGAGATCTCATCTTGAGTTTTAAGTGGAAGTATGCCTGCCGTCTAGGTCACCCTGTCTCTAAGCATGCCGCGCTCGACGCGCGCCATTAGCTGCCCATCGGGACATTGGCAATGTTGAATGGAGTACGACAATTGATGATGCTCTCCAGATTCTCTCTTTGCATTATTTCTGCATTTGCCGGCCTGTCTTCGGGAGCGGGTCTTGCTCAACTTGCTTCTCCTGCGCAGGAGAGTGCCGAGTGCATAGCAGCAGGCACTCCGGCTTCCTGGCATAGCAACACCGCGCCGCTGCAGTCTCCGCTACTTTCTTCGAACGGTGAGGTGACTCTGCAGTTGTGCGCGCCTGACGCACACTCCGTTCGTGTGTTTGGAGACTGGAATGCGAAAAGCGCGAACGGAGATCTCCTCAGGAAAGACGAACACGGAGTCTGGTCCATTTCCTTCGGACCTCTGAAGCCGGATCTCTACACGTATTGGTTTCTTGTCGATGGTGTAAAGGCCATCGATCCCAACAATGTTCACTCTGCCAGCGATGCTGCCCGAATTGCGAGCTACTTTATCCTTGTGCATCCCGGGACGGACAGCGCAATGTACGTAAACAACGACGTGCCTCATGGGCGAGTCTCTGCGATCTGGTACTCATCTGAGGGCGTAGCAACCCCAAGAAGAGCGTTGATCTACACGCCTCCCGATTACCACAAGAGTGAACAGCGCTACCCCGTACTCTATCTTCTCCACGGATGGGGAGGTGATGAGAATGAATGGCTTGATTTGGGACGTGCATCACAAATCATGGACAATCTGATTGCCGCTCACAAAGTCGTCCCAATGATTGTTGTAATGCCGAACGGACATCACGACCGGCACGCGGTTCCCGACATCTCTTCCCCTCCAAGCACATCCGACCTAGCTCCCCTGCCGCCAAAGGGGTACGACATCACTCCAAGTATCATCGCGATTGGAAAGAGTGTAGTCAATGACCTCGTTCCATTTGTGGATCAGAACTTCCGGACGCTCACAGATAGCAATTCCCGTGCAGTTGCAGGACTTTCAATGGGTGGAGGGCAATCGCTGTACATCGGCTTGAACCATCCTGAAATGTTTGCCTGGGTCGCCTCCTTCAGCGGTGCAGTTATTGCTTGGCCTCACGCCATGATGCCTGCCGCTGCGCCTGCACCGAGCCAGGGAACCGAAGCCGTGATCCCACACTATAAGCTGAATCTAAGAGCGATTAACAAAGATGCGCCAGGACTGAACGAGTCGATTAACGCGAAGTTGCGTCTCTTGTACATCTCCTGTGGCACGGACGACGGTCTACTTTCATCCAATGAGGAATTTGCATCCTGGCTTACGGAGAACAATATTCATTTCGTCCGCCAAAATGTGCCTGGATACGCGCACGTCTGGAGTCTCTGGAGGAGAAACCTTGTGGAAGTCACACCACTGCTTTTCCGACCACAGCTCTCGCCGCAACATGGGCAATGATCAAATCGTCGGCAACAGTCAAAGACAAGCTAACGCGCGCTTGCTTTGACTGTCTGTCGCACCGCATCTCCGGACAGCAAGTGGTCAGCAAGGTATCCAGCGCGACCAGAATCGTTCCACGTCTTAATGGCGAGGAATCTTGCCGCTTTCGGGCTCGTGCCTTATCCCCCAGGCCAATTAGCCACAGGCTTGTTCGCCCGAGATGATCCAGAGGATCTGCCGAGTGATGGAAACAGGAGTGCGCCAGCAATCCAGAACAGCGCGTCCTGTCACGTGAATCAAACCCTCGATGCGAATTCGTCACGACATAGTGGGATATCAATCCCTGCCACAGAGAGCTCCAGGAATGTGATCAACGCTGCTGACCCGCTGGCCAACGAGTTAGAAAGGCTGCATATATACTCGCGAGGCTGCATACCGATGCACATATAAGCATAAATATGCATACGCGCACAAAGTGCTTGACGTTCAACATTTCACACGGCTATCTTGAGCGCGTTACACATCTGTAGGTCGATCTGCATGCGTAGTGATGCTAGGCGCTCAAGCTCTGAAGGAGGCACAGCGCAATGTCAGCCCGATTTCCAGGTGCGTTGTCCACCATCATCAGACCTGTACGCCGTGGGCTAGATGAGACTGTTTTGGAGGCCTGCATCAGGCAACAAATAGGAGAAATTGCGATGTCAAATAATGCGAAGCTTTTGAACAACAATCGAAGAGACGTGCGATTCGAGAAGCACTGTGGAGCGAGGCGGCACGGCGGGGCCAAGAGATGGTCGAATTGGGTCGATGCGTGGCTCCCGCTCTTTGCCCTCGTGGCTGTGGTCCTACTCGCGACCCAGAGCCTAACAGCTCAAATCACAACCGGAGACTTTGTCGGAACGGTTACCGACAGCACGGGAGCTGTGATTCCTGGGGCGAAGGTTACAATCCTGAATACCGATACCCAGTTCCAACGCTCAATGAATGCCTCTGGGACGGGCGACTACGTCTTTACGCTGCTGCCACCTGGTACGTACAACATTAAGATCGAACAGCCCGGCTTTAATGTACACGAGGTTAAAGGTATCAAGCTTGCCGCAGGAGATCGTACACGCGTCGATGCCAAATTGGCGCTCGGTGCCACCTCACAGACCGTTACGGTAGCTGCTGACACAGTGCCTTTGCTTCAAAGTGACAGTTCGACGGTCCAAGATGTCGTAAGTGAGAGAACTGTACAGGATATGCCGCTGAATGGGAGAAATCTTGCAAGTGCCGTGCAGCAAGCTGCCGGCGTGAACCAGGCGTCGCCCAATTCCGAGGCTCAAGGCAACCGGGCCGATGACCGACGTCCTGGTTTCGCATTTGCAGCGAACGGACAGTCAGATCTCTCCAACGACAACCTGGTCGATGGCTTGGATAACAATGAGCGAGAGCAAGGGTTCTCTGGCATTCGGCCTTCGATTGACGCGATCGCCGAAGTGCGCGTGCTGACAAATAACTACTCAGCGGAGTTGGGTCGTACCGCCGGCGCAGTCGTTGACATTATTACCAAGGGTGGAAACAACACATTCCACGGCTCCCTCTATGAGTATCTCCGTAATGACCTTTTTGATGCCAGGGACTTCTTTGCGTCTCCAACAGAACCGAAGCCAGAATACAGACAGAACGTTTTCGGGGGTACCGTCGGTGGGCCAATTATCAAGAATAAGACGTTCTTCTTCGGAGATGTCGAGGCGAACCGCATGATTCAGGGACAAGTCGCCACGACAACTGTGCCCACGTTGTACGAAGATAAGAACCCTGGCGACTTTAGTGATATCGGCGGTCCAGTTGTCCCCTCATCGCAGTTCACAACCGCAGGCCTCGACTACTTCAAAATGTACCCTACACCGACTACCTCTGGGGCCATACTGAACTACACTTCAGAGCTGAACAAGACGCAATACTCCATCAGTACAGATGACCGGGTAGACCATCAATTTGGGCCGCACGACAGCTTCTTTGTCCGCTTCGGTTTCAATCCCACTGCCACGTTTATACCCGGGACGTTTCCAGATGTTACCGTTAATGGAGTTACGGTCAATCCCGGGGGAAGCCTTGGATATGGCCCTTCCAAGACCACCGCGACAAATGTGCAGGCCAACTACGTTCATATCTTCGACCCGAATCTAATCTTGGAATTGAAGACAGGGTACACGCGAATCAACATTTCTACGCGTCCAGCTAATTTTGGCACCGAGCTTGCCTCTAAATTTGGGTTGATCAACACGTACAATACACCAGATAGCCTCGGGTTGCCACTGATGTGGATGCTCACTGGAGATTATGCATCGGTGGGCGATGGCATCTTTGTACCGATCTACGATGTTAACAATACGTTCCAATACAACGGTGCGCTAACCTACACGCGCGGAAGCCACAATGTGAAGGCGGGCGCTGCACTAATTCGTCGTCAGCTCAACTACCTTCAAGATCAATGGAGTCCACAGGGTGGGTTTGTATTTATGCCATTTGGCCCATATACAAACTCCCTCGCAAATCTCCTAACGGGACATCCATCATTCGGAGAGCGAGGCGACGACCTGGCTCGGCAGGGCCTCCGGTCGTGGGAGCCAAGCCTCTACGCACAGGACGATTGGCGCGCAAGAAGGTGGCTGACCCTGAATCTCGGCGCGCGTTGGGAGACCTACACACCCATCACAGATGCGCACAACAAGTTCGCAAACTTCGACATGCAAACTTTGAGGATCGCTATTGCAGGACAGGGAATAAGCGGCAGCGGTGGTGTGAAGACGGATTACACCGACTTTTCACCGCGGGTGGGATTTGAAGCGGATCTTGGTCACGATACCGTTGTTCGAGGCGGCTTTGGCCTAAGCTACTATCCGCCGATCATGCAAACCCAGGTCCAGAATCCCAATCCTCCTTTCGACTACATATGCTTCCCATGCTTTAGCTCAAGCTTTCCGAACCTTCCGGTACCCAGTGCAAGTGCGACAAATCCATCAGGAACAGTCAGTTCCATTGGACCGAATCTGAAGAATGCCTATGTGCGGCAGTTCAACCTGTTTGTGCAAAGGCAATTCGGTGCAACGTCTATCAGTCTTGGAGGTGTTGGAGAAAACGGAAGGCGGGGGTTGTACCTTAGAAATAATGACCAGCCTTTGCCACCGGGTGCAGGTCAAGCGACCCCTGCTTATGTCTATGCCGCACAGTTGCCCCGGCTGACAAACATCCAATATATCGATAACAGCGGAATTACAAACTACTATGGCTTAGAAGCGATCTTTCAGAGAGCTATGACTCATGGCCTCACATTCAACGCAAACTATGCGTGGGGGCATGGGCTTTCCAACAGTGTGCAGTCTGCTAGCACATTTACCAATCCATCGCCGGCTCTAATCACCAACGATCCGATGTATGACTATGGGAACTCGCCACTCGATGTCCGTCATCGCTTGGCTGGTAGCCTGATTTATGACCTCCCGTTCGGCAAGGGAAGCCAAGCCATTGACCGTGCAATTGGAGGATGGGAAGCCAGCTTGATTGGTTTCTGGCAGACAGGTCTTCCGTTCACTGTAGTAGATGCCACTGCGGCTATCAATCTTCCAGGCGTGAGCAGTGACCGACCGAATCAGAGCGGATCGGCTGCGCTCTCTAGCCCGAGCATTAACAAGTGGTTCAATGAGTCCGCGTTTGCCACGCAAACACGAGGTACGCCTGGAAATGAGGCCAGCGACTCAGTCTATGGGCCGCGCGCGCGAGAGCTCAACCTTGGGCTACTAAAGAATTTTCCGATCTATGAACGGCTCACCCTGCAGTTTCGAGGCGAGTTCTTCAACATCACAAATACTCCGAACTTTGGTCAACCTGGCAATGGTCTTACTACGCCACAATTCGGCATCATATCGGCGACCGCCGCGAATATGACTCCTCGCCAGGTGCAGTTTGCTTTGAAAGTGTTGTTCTAGAGGTACCTTCCTTTTCGTGAGGCGGCCTCATGCCGCCTCACCTCTTTTGTTTTGTCAGAGTGCTATGGGTGTGACGGAGAATCACAACAGGATCGCCCTTCGGCCAGGGCGCAATTTGAATTCATAAAGACAGGATGGCGCTTGGCAATCTCCTTGACGACAACGACTCATACGGTCATCTTCGCGCTATACACAACAGCTGTGTGGGCTTCTATGACAACTCGGAGAGCTGGATTACCCACGTCATTCTGCAGGACATCACCCTACAGCGTCTGACGGCGGTTCAGCGCAATGACTCCGCCATGGGATTGAGCGCTCGGGGGTTCGGCGAGCCTGTCGTGATTGACGAATACGGATACGAAGGAAATATTGCGATGACCTGGGGTAGTCTTGCCCCGCGTGAGGCAGTGGAAATGCATTGGAGCATCGTAATGGCGGGCGCGTATGGATCGCCCGGCGAGTCCTATTTCAAGACGCCACATGGGGAACTCGTTGGCGAAGCTCCCACGCGGCTACTCTTCCTGAAGCAGATTATGACGGAAGTGCCGTTCCAGAAGTTGGAACCGTTGCCAACCGTCATTGCCAGTGAAGATCCTTCGATTACTGTGCTGGGTACGCCAGGTAGTTACTATATTTTTCATTTCGATCAACCCAAAGAAAAGGCTTCATGGAATTTGGGTTTCTTCGGTCCGGCAACTCCTGCGCGACCGTTGCCGATCGTGAACCGCTCAGTCGATCCGAACACTTGGAGAACGCAGGCTCCCAAATTCACCATTGTGGAAGGGGTGTACCGGATTGAGATGATTGACACATGGCAAATGAAGGTCCACCATGTGGGCTTCACGTCGGGGGTGTCGCAGCAATTTCGATCTCTGATTGAGCCGGGATTGGTCCGTCTTATCCGGGTGGATAGTGCACCCGCAAAGGAAGAGGTATTGCCCATTGACCAGTTGCTTCAAAGGTATGCGTCACCCTTCTAGAGGCCAACCTTGCGGGTCGCCCATCGGCATATTTATGCATGTAAGAAATATATCCATGACAAAGACAAATGCTGCGTGTATTTTGTAGTTGGGCCGTGTCTTCGAAATTTAGGTGCTCCACGAACCGCAAAGGAATGTTGAATTTCGGCACTTTAGACGTTTGAGTTC
>JAJYAE010000172.1 GCA_021779695.1 Acidobacteriota bacterium
ACCGCTACATCCAGCGCCTCGTCGACGCCGGCTTTGAGGACCGCGTCATGTTCGGCACCGACCAGATGGAGTGGCCCAAACTCATGACGTACTCCATCAGCATCATTCAGAACGCCGATTACCTCTCACCCCAGCAGAAGCGCGACATCCTCTATAACAACGCCGCCCGCTTCCTGCGCCTCAACACCACCGCGTCCAAATAACACGGCCTTCCTTGAGCCCCGGCCGTTGTGCTCTCTGCGCAACGGCCGGGTAACACCCATCCGTCACCTTCCCCACAGCGAATTCCATTGCTCCGCGCTCTCTGCTCGCGCTACCTTTGTCTGCGCCAGTCATGTGTCCCCATTCCAGATGCACTTCGCATCGATTGGCACCGATGCCACTCTCTGGTACCCCCAGCCAGAGGTCCTGGTCCATCCACAATTGAGGAGGTCGTTTCTATGAAGCATTTCCCCAGCATTCTGCGCCTTGGTTCTCTCGTCGCCGCCTACCTCGCGGCAGCAGCGCTTGCACTTCCCGCCGCAGCCGCCACCCTCTGCGTAGGCAGTGGAGGCAGCGGCTGCTATGCCACCATCAACGCCGCCGTCGCCGCCGCCGCACCCGGTGACACCATCCAGGTCTACCAGGGCATCTACCCAGAAGATGTCGTGATCGGCAAGTCCATTTCCCTCGTCGGAAAGAACCCCGCCAACACCATCATCGACGCCACCGGCCTATCCAACGGCATCTACATTGACGGCCTCGACCACTCCGGCCTGACCAGCGTCACCGTCTCTGGCTTCACCGTGCGCAATGCCAACTTTGAAGGCATCCTCATCACCAATGCCTCCAACGTCTCCATCGTGGGCAACATCATTACCCATAACGATCAGAGTCTCAACTACGCCACCACCACCTGTCCGGGACTGCCAGCCTTTGAAACCTCCGAAGCTCTCGACTGCGGCGAAGGCATCCACCTCAGCGGCGTCGATCACTCCCTCATCGCACGCAACGATGACGAAGGCAACTCCGGCGGCATGCTCATCAGCGATGAAACCGGCCCCACCCACGACAACTGGATCGTCAACAACATCGTCAAGAACAACATCTACGACTGCGGCATCACCATGCCCTCGCATCCCCCCGCGCCAGGCTCTTCTTCGTCCGGCCACCCCTTCGGCGTCTACTCCAACACTGTCATGGGCAACCGCTCCATCGGCAACGGCACCGCGGGCGGCGGCGCAGGCATCGGCATCTTCGGATTCCTGCCTGGCGCGCGCGTCTCTGACAACACCATCTCCGGCAACATCATGATCGGTAACGGCCTGCCCGGCTTCGCCATGCACGCGCACTCCCCCGGTGAGAACATGAGCAACAACACCATCACCGGCAACTACATCTCCGGCAACGGCGCCGACACCGCCGATGCAGCCACGCCCGGCCCCACCGGCATCAATATCTACGCCAACGTCGTCGGACCATCCGCCGTCACCGGCATGGTCATCACAAAGAATGTCATCAAGAATGAATCCGTCGACGTCGCCATCAAATCCGCCGCCACCATCGACGTCCACTGGAACAACCTCAACGGCAACGGCACAGGCGTCGCCAACCTCGGCGTCGGTGCCATCGACGCCACCAACAACTGGTGGGGCTGTGACATGGGCCCCGGCAGCAGCGGATGCTCCAGCTCCATGGGTCCCAACGTGCTCGTCGACCCCGCTCTTGACCAGCCCGCCGTCCCCAACGGCTCACCCTACGACCAGCCCTGACGACACACACTGACGACGCGCCCTCAAGCTCCCGCCGCCACGCAAAAAGGCCGGTCCCGCATCTGCGCGACCGGCCTTCGCTTCTTCACTGCCGCTCACTGTCCGCTCGCGCTCCCGGCCCTCATCGCGTGCAACAGCTCCACAGATTTCTTCTCGTCCATGTTGTGCCGCCGTCCATCCGCGCTTGTCGTCGCTCCGCCCACAATCAAACGAATCGTCTGCTCCGGCGTCAGCTTCGGATCAAGCGCCAGCAGCTTCGCCGCCAGGTTCACCACATTCGGTGAGGCCATCGACGTCCCCGATAGCCGCACCTTCGCGCCGCCCGGCACCACCGACTCCACCTCGTACCCGTCCGCGTCCACCCGCACCGTCGGCCCGTAACTCGTAAAGCTCGCCTCGTCCCCCGCCTGGTCCACCGCGCCCACCGTCAGCAGGTTCGGCAGGTTGAACGACGATGGAATCATCTCATTGAACGTCGAGTTGCTGTCCGCATTGCCCGCCGCGCAGATGAACAGGATACCCGGCGCACTCTTCAGCGCGTCATACAACCCCTTGCGGTCAATCCCATACAGCTTCGCCGCCGTCGCCTTCCGCTCCGCGGCGTCCTTGCCCATCCCGTTCTTTTCAAGCGCCACCTCGTAGTCCTGCGGACCGCCGCCCCAGCTCATGTTCACCACGCGTACGCCGTTCTTCTTGAACCAGTCCACATACGCCTGGTAGTCCTTTGCGTCCCGCTCGCTCATCTCCTCGCTCGGTGGCAGCGGCACATTGTGCCAGTCAAACGTGAGTCGTCCTACCGCCAGCCGCACCGCCGGATTCCCGCGCGACGCAATCCCCGCCACGTGCGTCCCGTGCGCGTAGTTGCCCACAAACTCCAGGTCCTCCAGAAACTGCGGAATCTCCGCCGCCTTCATCCCCGCCAGTTGCTTGCGCAGCGCCGCCGCCTCCGGCGTGTCCAGTGACAGCTGCAAATCAGAGAGCCCTTTCAGGTCCTGTACCATCCCCGGATACTCCGCCTTCTGCTTCGCATCCATCGGATAGAGATATCCATGCGAGGGAAATCCCTTCAGGTCAAAGGCAATGTCGTGAGGATCGCCATCTGGTCCCGGCTTGGGATCCGTGTACACGCGCCCCGCAAACAGCGACAGGTCCGAACCCGAATCCCAGATGCCCACCCGCACCGGCGTCAGATGATCCCCTTCCGTCAACGTCACCTCACGCGCCTGCCAGATGTCCGGCTTCTGCACGTTGTGTTCCGCCACCAGCTTGGTCAGCACGCTCAACGACGGCTTCTCCAGCGGCAGCATTCGCTTCAGCTCCAGCCGCGCGCCAATCAGCCCCCATGCCAGATCATTGCTCAGTGCGTGTGCCTTTTCCACCGCCGGATCAACGTTGCCCGCAATCGATCCCAGCACCAGGTCCGGCGTAATGATCTGCGCCCGCGCCTTCGCCTGCTTCACGCTGTCGCCCACCACACCCCATGGCAACGGGTCCAGCGCTGCCGCATATTCCTTCGCAAAAGCTGCGTCATAGGCATCGCCGGACGTCTGCCCTGTCGCCTTCTGCGCATCCACCATCGCCCGCGTCATCAGTCCGGTCATCAGCTTTGCCGCCGGCTTGTCCTCCACCGCGCGCAGCTTCTCCACCGTCCCCATCGCCGCGTCGTTCTCGCCCGCCAGCAGTTGCAGGTCCAGCTCCACGCCCAGAAGTTGTCGCTGCGCCCCGTGGTCCTCAATGTCGTAATCCTTCAGGACGGACTCCACGTCTGCGCGCACCCTGGCTGCAAAGGCGCCAAACGTCGCATCATCTGCCTTCACCAGCTCGCTCGCTGTTCCTGTAATCGGGTAGTTGAACCGCGGCAGATCCGCTTCACTCTTTACCACCTTGCGCCCGCTCGCCTGGGCCACACCGCTCTGGGCCGCACACCCCAGCGCCACCACTCCCAGCATCACAGCGATCAACCGCGCGATGCGCAAACACGATAAAGACTGCATGCAGCGAACCTCCAGCATGAATCAATTCCATCCTGTACTTCGAATGCGCGCCTTACCCCAGCATCGGCCGCAGCGCCGCATAATCCACCGCCGCTGCCTCCATCGCTGGCATCTCAGTAAAAGGAGGCTCCTGCTCCACAAAGATGTGCCGCACGCCAGCCTTCCGCGCCGCCGCCACAATCGCCCGCACGTCCACGCCGCCGCGGCCCAGCTCCGTCGGCTGAGGCCCATCCGGCGTCATCAGCGTCGTCACCGGCTTCGTCAGATGCGTGAAGTCCTTCACGTGCACCATCGCAAACCGCTCCGCATGCTCCCCCAGCAGCTTCACCGGGTCCGCGCCCGCCACCCGCATCCAGCCCGTGTCCGCCTCAAACTTCACCAGCGAAGGGTCCGTCTCCCGCAGCAGAATCGCATACCCCGTCTCGCCGTCGCCCACGTCGCGAAACTCGATATTGTGGTTGTGATACGCATACTGCAGCCCCGCCGCTTTCGCCTTGCGCCCAATCTCATTGGCCAGCCCCGCCATCGTGTGAAAATCCGCAGCCGTCAGCGTGTTCAGCATCTGCAGCACGCCATGCATTCCGTTCTCAGGCACTCGCGGCGGCAGAATCGAGCTCACGACGTACTCCACACCCAGCGCTTCGCCCTCAGCCAGCAGCTTGTCGGTCGCCTCAAAGCCAAACTGCATGTGCGCGCTCGGCAGCCGCAGACCGGCCTCCCGAACCAGCCCGCGAAACTCCACCGGTGTCTGCTTCGCCAGACCCGCCGATTCCACTTCAATAAATCCAATCTGCTTCAGCTTCTTCAGCGTTCCCGCCGGATCCTTCGCCAGGTCGCTGCCCACCGTATAAAGCTGGATCCCCGCCGGAACAGCGCGCCCCGCCGCCCACAGCCGTCCCGGCAACACTCCTGCGGCTGCGCTGCCGCACGCACGCGCCAGAAAGCTCCGCCGCGTCATCCCCGCACTCCCTGCCATCCACGACCCCCTTGCGCCGCCACGCGCCTTAGGAAAACGGCTGATAAAACTCCTCCACCGAACCTCGATGCCTGCTCGTCATCGCATACGTCCGCAGCCCCAGTGTTGTCGGCGTCACGTCAATCTTTACTTCCGGCTTGAACTCAAGCGACCGCTCCTTCTGTTCAAGAAGCCCATAGTCCGACAGCAGCTGCAGGCTTTGTTGCGCAGGAATCTCGCGCATATCCGTCTGCATCATTAGCTCCGCCAGCGTCATCGTCACTCTTGAGGCGCATCTGGGCCCCGCCGTTATCTCGCTCTGCCGCGCCCTTTCGCACGCCCCCTCCAGAATCTTGCACGATACATCCGTCAGGCGGCTCATCGTCTCAACCACCGCCGGCAATGCCGGATCCGCAGCCTCCAAAGTGCACGAGCGCGCCAGGAGCGTCGCCCAACGCTTCGTCTGTTCGCCGTCGTGCCCGTCTGTACCCGCATCCAGAATTCGCTCCACCAGCTGCGCCGGCGCATGAAGCTGATCACCCTGCTCTTCGCCCCGCACCAGGTTCGCCGCAGTGCGCAGCAACTCGATGGCCAGCCTCAACCGCAGACTGCTCAGCCGCTCCCGCATCAGGTTCAGCATCGCTGGCTCCCCGCTGATCTGCCGCAGAAAGGCTACCGCGTCCATCGTCTTCACATAGCCTTCCATGTCGTGCACTCCCAGCACCGTCGAAGCGTGCTCCACAAGCTCTTCCCAGCCACGCTCCTCCCGCCGTGCCACCGACACAAACATGCACCCCAGGCCATCCGCCAGCGGCCGCATCACCTTCATCTGCGCCGTCATCCGCCGGTCTGGATTCAGCTCCAGCGCTCCCCTTTGCTGCAGCGTCATCCACACCGTCTTGCCCTTGGGCCATTGTGCGGGCGTGCACACAAACACGCCCGTCGAACTCACATCGCGCACTGCATCCTCGCGCAACTTCGTTCCATCCCACCAGTACGCGAAAAAATTCTCGGTCGTCCGCCGCTCCGCACGCTCTTTCTCCGCATGCAACAGCCGTTCCAGCCAGCGCGACTTGCCCATCGGTCCAATCTCCCTCCGGCTATCATCCTCCCACATCCCATGTGGAATCCAACATTGCATGAAGGATGTACATTCAGTCCAAATAAAGCGCCACCCGCAGGCGCGACCCTCAGCGAATCCGTTCCGCCCGCCGCAGCGCCTGCCAGTCCCGCTCCGTCTGGTCCGCGTACAGCGCCCCAAACCGCCCCAGCACTTCCGCGAACCCATCCCCCTGCCCCAGGTACCCCGCAATCGCCAGCGGATCCGACGACCGCGCATGACCCCGCGCCAGCAGCTCGCCGCACAGCTCCGCAAACGCCTCCAGTCCGCCGCCTGCCAGGTCTTCCACTTCAATCGATCCCTTGTGATCGTTCAACTGCCGCACCAGAAACTGCCGTCCGCCCATCTGCGTCCATCCCAGAAATGGGTCGGATTGCAGCTGCATCGCACGCTGGCCCTCCACTGCACGCTGGCCCCCATGCGTCACCGTCTCCGCTGGCCCGCGCGCCTCCGGCAAGTACCGCGCATAGGCTGACTCCGTCTCTTCCTTCACCTGCAGAAACAGCGGATCGCCCGCCCCGTTGCCTTCCAGATAGATGCAATAATCCCGCAGCCCCACCGACCCCGTTCCCACCACCTTGAACGCCACATCCACCGGACGGTAAAGCGAGAGCAGATGCCGCCGCTCCGGCTGCAGCATCGCCGCATAGGGCTCCAGTGCCGCCAGCACTTTCGCTGCCTGCGCGCCTGTCACTCGCGTCAGCATCGGCTTGCTCTCTTTGAAGCGCCGCGCCGCGTGCGGATGACCGTTCACCGGAGCCGTCAGTTGCTCCAGCGTGTGCAGCGGCGTCGCCCGCTCAGCCTTCAGCAAGGCATCATGCACCGGATGCACGTTGCCAATCCGATGCACCTGGTAGCGCATCACCTCCAGGGTCGGCATCTTCGCAAACTGCCGCATCAGCCCCGTGTAGCGCTCCACGCACTTCTCCGCCGCGCCGCGTGCCGCGCTCTCCTTGTGCCCTGCCTCGCGCCCAGCCAGCACCAGCGACGCCGCCATCCGCTTCAGGTCCCACTCAAACGGCGCGCGAATCGTCTCGTCAAAATCGTTGATGTCAAAAACCAGCCGCCCATCCGGTGCCGCATACGCGCCCACGTTGCGCACATGCGCATCGCCGCAGATCTGGCACATCAGCCCCGTATTCGGCAGCACCGCCAGGTCTCCCGCCATCACCGGCGCCGCCCCGCGCAGGTATCCAAACGGCGACTGCGCCATCAGCTCATGTTTCAGCTTCACCAGGTGCGGAACGCGGCCCTTTTCGGCCCTCCGCAGCAGCTCCAGCGCCGTCGCCGTCCGCGCCTTCACGTTCAGCGCATCGTGCGCCTGCCGCCCCACTTGCTTGCGGCGCGACTGCCCCATCCGCCGCCGCTCTTCCGGAGTTGTCCAGTGCATGTCCCGGACATTACACCGCGTCCCCGCCTCACGCAAGCCACCACCCACCACCAGGTGCCCCACCTTCGGCACTGCGCGCGTGGCCCGCCCTGAATTTCGGGTGCCCCGTCCAAGCTCTGCTTGGGCGGGACGGATCGGAATCCACCGTACTCAACCCACCACGAGCCACCGAGAGCCCCGTTCGCACTCCGCACCTCACGGCGCCGGAATCTTCACCACATTCGCGCGGCAACTGCGCAGCGTCGGGCACGCCATCGGCTTCAGCGTCTTGTCCACGCACACCTCCACCGCCGTAAGATAGTTGTGCCCGCAGCTCACCACGACGCTCCCCAGCGCAAACCCCGGATTCGCGGCCGCAAACGCATGCGCAATCTCGTCCGGCGACATGCTTGTCTGCGCCGTCAGCGTCGCCAGCGCCCCCGGAATCTTCACCGACTCATACGCCGTCCGTGCCGCCGTGAAAAACGCATCCGCGCTCAGCCCCGAGCACGTCCCATGCGCCCGCCACTCATGCTCCAGCAATCCCGCCTCAGGGTACACATCCGCGTACTGCCCCGGATTCGCCAGCCCCGGCGCATCCGAGCAGTTCTCTGGATACGTCCCGTCCATCCGCTCCGGCCACAGCCCGTGCAGCACAAACCGCGCATGCTCCGCGCACTCCGCCGCATCCGGATGGCTGTAGCAAAATTCCGGCGACCACGAAAGATTCAGCAGATAGAAATCGAACCCCGCGCCCGCCTGCGCCTCGCTGCGCATCTCCATCCGCGCGCTTTCACGCACCTGTGCGCCGTCACTGCCCGCGCCCTGCCCCTGCGGCCTGCATCCCGCCAGCATCAGGAATGCAGCCGCCGTCAACACCACCATCCCTCGCCGTCTCATGCACCGCAGCATAGCAGCACATTGTCCGTTCCATCGCATAGAATGTCTTGTCTTCGCGCCAGCGCATTTTCCGCGCGCGAACGTCCGCACGCAGCATTGATCACAACCTCACCGGAGCGCCTCATGGAATCCCGCCGTACCGTCCTCAAGTTCATCGCCGGCGCCGCTGGCGCATCCCAGTTCGCCTCCCTTGAGTCCTTCGCGCAATCGCTCACTCCCGGCGCGCACCGCCCCAACATCGTCTGCTTCGTCGGCGAAGGCCTCCGCGCCGATGAGCTCTCCTCCACCGGCAACAAGCTCATCCGCACGCCCAATATGGACCGCATCGGCCGCGAGGGCTGCACCTTCTCGAACGGCTTCGTCGTCAACGCGCTCTGCCTGCCCTCGCGCGCCACCTTCCTCACCGGCATGTATTCGCACACCACCGGCGCCGTCTCCAACATCGAAGGTAAGATCCCCGCGCGCTTTCCGCTCGTCTCTGATCTGCTGCAAAAGGCCGGCTACGAAACCGCCTTCATCGGCAAGTCCCACATCGAGGGCGCGCTCATGGAGCACGACTGGGACTACTACTTCGGCTTCGTCGGCCAGGCCGACTACTACCGCCCGCGCATCACCGAGGGCGCGCACGGCCACTACGGCCCCGCCAAACTCTACGAGGGCCAGTATGTGGATACGCTGCTCACCGAAAAGGCCGTCGGCTACCTTCAGCAGAAGCGCGACAAGCCCTTCTGCCTCTTCCTCTGGTTCTACGCGCCCCATGCGCCCTTCTATCGCCCCAAGGACCTCGTCAACGACCTCAACGGCGTGCCCATTCCCAAGCCTGCCACATTCGACGAGAACCTCAAGGACTATCCCGGCAAGCCCCGCGCCGTCGCCGATGCCGATGACAAGATCGGCTACTCCGAGGTCTTCAGCGACGATCCCCGCTCGCTCGAAGAGCTGGTGAAAGACCATTATGTCGGCGTGGAAGACAACGACCGCAACGTCGGCGCCGTCTTTCACGAGCTGGAGAAGCAGGGCATCCTGAACCAGACCGCCGTCCTGCTCAGCTCAGACCACGGCTTCTTCCTCGGCGAGCATCACCTCTATGACAAGCGCCTCATGTACGAGCCCTCCATCCGCGTGCCCATGATGCTGCGCTACCCCGGCG
>JAJYAE010000173.1 GCA_021779695.1 Acidobacteriota bacterium
GTCAGGTCAAGTTGCGCGTGAGTTCGCAGCAGCAGATTGGTGTAACCCGTCTGCTCCAGCACCCTTCGGATTGCAGATCCGACGAGGCCTCTATGTCCGGCAACATAAATTCGGCTTTCGCGTCGCATTCCTATGCCAGCCCTCAGTTTTCATGGAAGTTGAAAGCTGAAAACCCATGCTTCTTCACCAGCGCGTCACGTTGAGCTACTTTGAAATCCTCCTCCACCATCTCTTTCACAAGTTCCCTGAAGCTGACGCGCGGCCTCCATCCAAGCTCTCGCTGAGCCTTGCTTGCATCTCCCAGCAGAGTCTCCACTTCGGTAGGCCTGTAATAGCGGGGGTCCACAGCAACGATAAGATTCCCGTCCGCGTCCCATCCCTGCTCTTCCGCGCCCGCGCCGGTCCAGCGTATCGTCATGCCGAGATGGCTGGCCGCAATCTCCACAAACTCCCGCACACTGTGCTGCTCGCCTGTGGCGATCACGTAATCGCGCGGCTCCTGCTGCTGCAACATGATCCATTGCATCTCGACATAGTCACGTGCATGCCCCCAATCGCGCAGGGCAGAGAGATTGCCGAGATACAGCCGGTTCTGAAGCCCTGCCTTGATCCTGCCGAGCGCGCGTGTAATCTTGCGAGTGACAAACGTCTCCCCGCGCTGCGGCGATTCATGATTGAAGAGAATGCCGTTGCACGCATAGATCCCGTATGCTTCGCGGTAGTTCACCGTAATCCAGTAGGCATACAGCTTGGCCACCGCATAAGGAGATCGAGGATAGAAGGGCGTTGTCTCCTTCTGCGGAATCTCCTGGACCAGTCCATAGAGCTCAGAACTCGACGCCTGGTAGAAGCGCGTCTTCTTCTCCAAACCCACAATGCGAATTGCTTCCAGAAGCCGCAGTGGACCTAGTGCATCCGTATTCGCCGTGTACTCCGGCTCCTCAAATGAAACCTTCACATGGCTCTGCGCTGCAAGATTGTAAATCTCATCCGGCTGTACTTCCTGCACGATGCGAATCAAAACGCTCGAATCGGTGAGATCGCCGTGGTGAAGAATGAAGCGTCTTCCCGTCTCATGCGGATCTTCGTAGAGATGGTCCACTCGGTTTGTGTTGAAAAGCGAGGTGCGGCGCTTGATGCCGTGCACCTCGTAACCCTTGGATAGAAGCAGCTCCGCAAGATAGGCTCCATCCTACCCGGTCACTCCGGTGATCAACGCTCGCTTCATTGCAGGCTGCTCCTTTTGCTTACCGAACGCATCGGTCCCAGTCGCATGCGTCGCGTGCCGCTCTCTGCGCTCCTCTCGCCAGAGAGGCATCATGCTTTGCTATGCGACGCAGCTCTTGAAGTAATCCAGGCTGAGCTTTAACCCCGCCTTCAGCTCGATCGCCGGTGACCAGCCAAGCAGGCGAGTCGCCTTCTCGATATTCGGTTGTCGCTGGATCGGATCGTCCTGCGGCAGTGCCTGAAACGCAATCTTGCTCGACGACTGCGTCACTTCCAAAACGGCCTTCGCGCACTCGAGAATCGTCCATTCCACCGGATTGCCGATGTTCACAGGCAGATGCTCTTCTGAACGGGAGAGTCGAAGAATGCCTTCGATCTCGTCGGAAACATAACAGAAACTGCGCGTTTGCGCGCCTTCCCCATACACGGTCAGGTCCTCGCCCTTCAGCGCCTGAATCATGAAGTTGGAAATGACCCGGCCATCGTTCTTCTGTAACCGCGGCCCGTATGTGTTGAAGATCCTCACCAGCCGCGTATTGACGCCATAGTATCGATGGTAGGCCATGACGAGTGCTTCGGAGAATCGCTTTGACTCGTCGTACACAGATCGAGGCCCGATGGGGTTGACGTGGCCCCAATACTCCTCCGTCTGCGGATGCTGCAGAGGATCGCCGTAGCACTCTGAAGTGGAGGCGTGCAAAAATCTCGCGCCGGAGGAACGGGCAATCTCCAGCATGTTGCGCGTGCCGTCCGAACCCACCATCAGCGTCTCCACCCCGAGCCGCGTGTAATCCACCGGGCTTGCAGGCGAGGCAAAGTTGAAGACATAATCCACACGGCCCGGATCGAATGGAACGCAAATGTCTTGCTGCCGGAATTCAAATCGCGGCTCGGTCGCCAACTGTTTGAGATTCTCAAGCGAGCCTGTGCAGAGGTTATCCACGCCCAGAACCGCGTGGCCCTCCGCGATCAAAGCATCCGTAAGATGGGAGCCAAGGAAGCCGGCAGCGCCGGAAATCAGGATGCGCATAGGGTTCAATCTTCTCCGAACAGCCCGGTCCGCATCGGCTCGATGGATTCTCCCACGCATGAACCGGGCAACAGATCAATTCTATGGGACAACTTTCAGGATGGCTCAGGACAGCTTTACGTTCTCCCTCTGGCGCGGGAGAAAGTAGGTAGGAATAGGATCGAGCGGCTGCGAAGAACTGGCGCGCCCCACACTCAGGTACGTAAAGCCCATGCTTGTCATCGTGGCGGGATCGAACATGTTGCGGCCATCAATAATGATGGGATAGCGAAGCGTGTGGTGCAGCCGCTTGAAGTCGATCTCCAGAAAATCCTTCCAGTCATTCAGGATCAGGAGCGCATCCGCATCCTGAGCCGCAGCGTACGGATCCGTCACGTACAGCATCTGCCCGCTCGGCGGAATCACTTCTTTGCTGCGCTGCTCGGCTGCAGGATCATACGCGCTGATGATGCAGCCTTCATGCAGCAGGCGCTGCACGATGTCGAGAGCAGGCGACTCCCGGATATCGTCCGTGCCCCCCTTGAACGCCAGGCCAAGCACGCCGATCTTTTTCCCGCGGAACGTCCACAGCGCGGACCGGACCTTCTGGAAGAACCTCAGCTTCTGCTCTTCGTTGATTTTTTCCACTTCATGCAGCAAGCCAAAATCTACTCCGACCTGCTCGGCAACATGCCGGAACGCGGCCACATCCTTGGGAAAGCACGAGCCGCCGTATCCGATGCCCGCGCGCAGGAACTTCGGCCCGATGCGCGTGTCCAGTCCCATGCCCTTCGCCACCTCTTCCACATCAGCACCAGCCGCCTCACAGATATTGGCGACGATATTGATGAAGGAGATCTTTGTTGCCAGAAAAGCATTCGATGCGTGCTTGATGATCTCAGCGGCCTTCGTCGAGGTTTCGAGAATCGGGGGCGGATCGGCCTCGCTCCGCGGGCCGGGAACAGCGCGGGCGCTCCTGTAATAGCGCCCGGACGTAAGAGGAGCATAGATGCGCCGCAACAGATCGGCCGCGCTCTGCGTGGCCGCGCCAATCACGATGCGATCGGCGTGAAGGAAGTCGACGACAGCAGTGCCCTCGCGAAGGAACTCAGGATTCGAGGTCACATCAAAGAGGTCTTTGGGCACGCCGTTGCGTTCGACGACCCGGCGAATCCATTCGTTGGTATAGACGGGCACCGTGCTCTTCTCGACAATCACCTTATACGAATTAATGGAACGGGCAATCTCGCTCGCGACCGCGTCAACATACGAGAGATCGGCACTTCCTGCCTTGCTTTGAGGCGTGCCCACAGCGATAAAGATGGCGTCAGCCGCTTGCGTTGCGGCCCGCAGGTCGGTTGTGAATTCCACCAGGTTACTGCGGTGCCTGCTCAATAGCTCGGGAAGGTACTCTTCATGGATAGGCACGCCCCCCTCGCACAACATGCGCACCTTGGCCTCGTCGTTATCAACGCAGATCACAGTGTGACCGATTTCGGCAAAGCAAGCGGCGGCCACCAACCCCACATATCCGGAACCGACGACCGCAATTGAAACTCTCTCTGACATGCAAAGTCCTTTCGAAACTTGATGTGTATTGTTCACTGCAACTTCGATCCGTACCGTTGCTCAACAAGGCGAGATCAATTGAGCGTTCGAGTCTTGTTACGTGAATCGTGTTGGACGATTCCGTAGCCCGAAAGCTTCTCAGCTTGGCCCGGCAGACTGAACGAACTCCGAGGGTGAGGTCGGCAGCTGGCTCCGAAACCGCCACAAGAGCGGCAAAAGTTGCCAGGCAGACCAATAGCGTGGCACGTAACGCCGCGGCGAGGAAACGCAACGAAAGAGCCAGCCCAGATAGAACCGATCGGCCCACTCCGGGATGTGCACCTGGTCGCCGCTGAGAAAGGCGATGGCTGCGCCTATGCAGTGGATCGCAGGCTTGCTGGCTAGTTGCGCTTTAAGGTAGCTTCCAAGGGGCTCCTGTGTCCCTCCACCGACAGTGACGATGACATGCCGGACGCCCAGCGACTCAATCTTTCTTACAAGCGCAGAATCTTCAACCGTTTCGCCGTACACTGGCGCGAGGTAAATGCATTCGTCCAGCACAGTCATGCCCTGTGACGACAGCCAATCCAGATTCCTTCGCGCGCTTGCCGGGCTGGCCATCACCCAGAGCGTGTTGCCCGGCATGCGCAGCTCTTCTCTCTTGAGAAGAGCGCGCAGGTATGCGAGCCCAGAGACTCTTCTGATTGAATCCTTTTCAAGCAGATTCCAAACGAGCACCAAGAACGCAGAATCAGTAATGACTACGTCAGACTCCAGAAGCGCATTTCTGTATGCCGGCTTATCTGGAATATCCTTCAATCCTGGTGCCGCCGGCGCCACTAGCAGGCCTCCCGGCATGATGCGATCGACCGCGCCATCCGCATCCCCGACATAGAAGCGGACACCCAGAATGGTTCTGACGTCGTTATCATGAGCCATGCAGAATACCTTTCAACCTTTGCGCGCTGCCAGACCATGCAAGACAGCCTGCCAAATAGACGGGATCGGCGGGGGAAACAGCCTGATCAGGAAAATATCTCATGCGCCTCACGCCAGACACGACTGCGAATACGCTTCAAACAGGGCCGGCAGGTTCTCTGAGCCGTTGCTGAAGACTCTCTGCAGCGGTGCGCGTCCCAGCACGATCGCAATCAGCGTCAGCACAAGTGTTCTGCCATTGGCGCAGCGCAGTTCGCCGCGCTCAATCCATGGTTCAAGATAACGAGCGATTACCTCAATCTGCTCGCCCAGATGATTCCGCAGCAATGGGTCCAACTCATCGCTCAGTTCCAGAGCGCTGTACGCAAGCAAGCGCAGCAACTGAGGCTCCTCTGAGAGCGCCGTTGTGATCAAGTCGAAGGCCTCCGCCAGCGCTGCTTTGCCGCATTCTGCCCTGGCGAGCCGCGTGAGTAAATCGCCGCGCAAATGCACCCGTTCCACGGCAGCGCTCAGCACGGCGAGGTACAGGTCCCGCTTGCGCGGATAATGACGATAGATCGTCACCTCGTTGACCTCTGCAGATCCGGCAATCTCTCGCGTGCTGACCCCGTTGTAACCAAACTGGGCAAAAAGGGCAGCCGCGGTTGTGAGGATTCGCTCCTCAGCCCCGCCCCGAGTTGAAGCATGTGTTCCTGCCATTTCACACTTCCTCGCCGGAGGCAATCCTGCGCTCTCCAGTTGATTGAGATTGAGATCGTGACTGTGCACGGAATCCGCGCGGCATTCCAGCTGCGTGTGCCTCAAGAAGTCCGTCTGGTGAGTCTTGACTCAGGCGGCAGAGGTGGCCGCAGGTAGATCTGTAAACTGCGGCAGCACGCGTCCCGCGGCATCCAGCGGTTCCAGGTCGGCTTCATTCACCTCAACCGCGATGCTCTGCATGATCTGCGTCAGCGTCAGGATCACGCGGAGACCATTTCGCTTGTGGATGACAACCCCTTCCATGCCTGCAAAGGCTCCGGAACGGATTCTTGCAGTCTGGCCGACTATCAGCAGGGGATGCGGCTCCAGGACCCGCTCCGCCATGCCACCGCGCAACGCCTCTATCGCGCATTCCGGAACCGGCGCGGGAACTCCGCCCGCTCCATCCACCAGAGCCAGCGTGCCTGGCACGCTCAGCACCGAACTACGCTGCGACTTGCAGATTCGCACGAAGACGTACCCAGGAAAAAGCGGCAGTTGCAAGGTGACGCGCGAGCCATCCTTCCATGTGCGATTCACACGATAGAGCGGCAGAAAATGCTCGATGTCACGCTGGGTAAAGTGCTGCACAACTTTCTTCTCATGGCGGCAAGTGGTGTAGACGGCAAACCAGCACCTCGATAGCACGGCCCCGGAATCGATTGGAGAGGGCTTGGAAGCGTCGGGCTGGATTTTCGTCGATCCGGAAATTCGCAAGGCTTCGCCATCCTCACTTGGGTGAAGGGGATTTGCACAGAGCCAATGCCCTGTTTCGAATGACCAAGGCCTCTATGTCAACGACTCGGCATGAAAGCAAGCGCTTTCATGATCCATCGCCCCGGCCTGTCTCTTATATAGGTCAGTTTCCGGCAAGGTCAATATAGCAGTTCCCGCATTTATTTCCATTCAATTTCTGCCATCCTTCCGTCACCTTGACTCGGTAACCTCACTCCGCTTGCAAGCAACTGCCCACTTCCATGCGCACCTAAGGCTCAACCCACAGGCCACCCACTTTCTGCTTCGTCCGGGGTTCCCGACCGACCGTCAATGGGAAGGCAACCCTGTGGTAGCCTCCAGTTGGAGGATTCGGCATGGCGAGCGTTTCCGGCCTCGTTTCAGGTGCGGCAAAGCGTGTCTATATGGACGCCAACGCGACCACGCCTTTGCTGCCTGAGGTGGTCGAGGCAATGCGGCCCTACTGGATGGAGTCCTTCGGAAACGCCTCGTCGATTCACCTGGACGGGCAGCGGGCGCGCACGGCGGTGGACCACGCGCGGGAGGTCCTCGCCGAATTGTTTCACTGCCACGAGGCCGAGGTTGTCTTCAACTCCGGGGGGACGGAGGGCGACAACACGGCCGTCTTCGGCCTGCTGCGGCCCGGCGACCACCTCATTACCACCTCGATTGAGCACTCGGCGGTGTTGCAGTCGGCGCGCCGTGTGGGGGGAACAGGGGGGGTGGGGGTTACCTACGTTGACCCCGAGCCAAGCGGCCTCATCGCCCCGGAGGCGATTCGCGCGGCACTGCGGCCGGAGACGCGGCTGATCAGCGTGATGCTGGCGAACAACGAAACCGGCGTGCTGCAGCCAGTAGAGGCGCTTGGCAAAATCGCCGCGGATGCGGGCGCTTATTTTCACATCGATGCGGTACAGGCCGCCGGCAAAATCCCACTCGACGTGCGGCGGATTGGGTGCCATCTGCTCTCGATCAGCGCGCACAAGATGCACGGGCCCAAGGGCGTGGGAGCAATGTTTGTGCGCCGGGGCACGCCGCTGGAGCCCCTGCTGGTGGGCGGCAGCCATGAGCGGCGACGCCGCGCCGGCACCGAGAATGTGCCCGGCATTGTAGGACTGGGCAAAGCCGCCGACCTGGCGATGAAGAGCTTGGAAGACGGGGTCTGGGACCGCGTAGCCGCGCTGCGCGACCGGCTTGAGACTGGACTCCTGCGCCTGCACGGAACGGGGTTGAACGGAGCCGGGTCGGACGGCAAGCCGGTGCCGCGCGTCGCGAACACGACGAATCTCTGGTTTGACCAGGTGGAAGGCGAGGCCCTGGTGATTGCGCTGGATTTGAAGGGCGTTGCGGTCTCTGGCGGCTCGGCATGCCACTCGGGCGCGACCGAACCGAGCCACGTGCTGCTGGCGATGGGTCTGGACAAAACCCGCGCCCGGGCAAGCCTGCGCTTCAGCCTGCTGAAGACCGCAACCGACGCCGATGTGGACCACGTTCTGCGCGTTGTGCCGGAGGCCGTGGAGAAGCTGCGCGCCGTGTCTCCGCTGGCCGCCGGAACGCTGGGCTGAGCTGACTACGTAGCGCATGTTGCGACCTGAACGATGCCTCTGCATGAATTTCTCCTCTCACTTTCCAGAATAGAGACTTCGCGGAATTAACCTGCAAATTTAAGTCATTTATATACAACGACTTAGAAAATTCTTCTCTTGACAAGGAAAATCCGTGGCCGGAAAAGTCGAGGTCTGGAATCGGACTGATTTGGTCGTATACTGAAAAAGCGATGACTGAACGTGAGACGATTGCGGTTGCCATGTCCGGAGGGGTGGACTCCTCGACGGCTGCGGCGATGCTGGCTCACGCGGGCGAGACTGTGGTGGGGCTGACCTTGCAGCTCTGGGACCAGACGCGGCTGGCCGGCAAGCACGGCATTCCCGATGCGCCGAAGGCGGGCCGGTGCTGCTCGCTGGACGACGTCTATGATGCGCGGCGGGTGGCGCGCCAGCTTGGGATCCCCTACTACGTGGTGAACCAGGAGGCGCGGTTCGAGCAGGATGTGGTCCGGCCCTTTGTTTCGGAGTATCTGGCCGGGCGAACGCCGATTCCCTGCTCCCTGTGCAACAACCACCTGAAGTTTGACCAGCTCTTACAGACGGCGCGGTCGATTGGCGCGAGCCGGATTGCGACGGGCCATTACGCCGTCAACGAGTACGACGAGGAGCGCGGGCGCTGGATCCTGAAGCGGCCGGCGGACCTAGCCAAGGACCAGACCTATTTTCTCTTCGGGCTGACGCAGGCACAGCTTGCGCATACACTCTTTCCGCTGGGCCGGCTGACCAAGCCGGAGGTGCGGGAGGAGGCGCGGCGGCATGGGCTGGCCCTGGCGGAGAAGCCGGACTCGCAGGAGATCTGTTTCATTCCGGGCGGTGATTACAAGCAGTTTCTGACGGCCTATCTGGAGGAGCAGGGCGAGACGATGCCGGAGACGGACGGCGAACTGGTGACCAGCACAGGCGAGGTGCTGGGCCGGCATGAGGGCATCTCGAACTTTACTGTGGGTCAGCGCAAGGGGCTGGGCGTTGCGTCTCCCACGCCGCTCTATGTGCTGCAGATTGACTCGGCAAGCCATCGCGTGACGGTTGGCGCCGACGCCGAGCTTGCAACAAAGATGCTGCGTGCAAACCGGTTGAACTGGATCAGCATTGCCGGCCTGGAGCGCCCGATGCGGGTGAAGGTGAAGATTCGCCACCGGCACGAGCCGGCCTGGGCGACGCTGGAGCCGGATTCTCGGCCGGATGCGGCGACTGCAACCTTTGACGAGCGGCAGCGGGCCGTCACGCCGGGCCAGTCGGCCGTTTTCTACGACGGCGACGAGGTGGTAGGCGGCGGGTGGATTGTGTAAGCACGCACTGCCTCTGGACAACTCAGTCGTAAATGCATTTATACTGGCGCGGCAGCAATTTTACTGGAGACTATCGATGCCTGAGAAAACGTTTGCCAGAATCCCTACGCTGGCCGGACTCGCGTTGTGCGCG
>JAJYAE010000174.1 GCA_021779695.1 Acidobacteriota bacterium
CGTGCATTCCTGGAAAGGCTGATCTTAAGCTGACGCGCAATGTCGACGGTCAGGTAGAGGGTAGGCCCGGTCCGGACGAAGTACTTTATGACCGCTTTGAGGCTCTTCTCCCCCAGCCATTGCCTTCAACGTATCGCACATGGTTTGCGCCAACGGTCCAAGGCTTTGCACTGCGAATCATCACCGGGAGGCGGGAGACCGAAGCCGTCTTCTTCCCTTCAGACCAGGGCACTCTGGACAACCCTGCACCCCAGTCGCTGACCCCGACCGACGACGGTGCCTTACTGCTGCTCAAGAAGGATACGGGACTGACCTCTTCCCTCGATGTTCTTAAGGGCGTCGTGGAACTCGCCGGTGGCCGTGCATTCAACGTTGCTGCAAAGCCCGGCGCAATCGAGCCCGCATTGCTTCGCGCTGCCACAGCAGCCGCGGCAGCAGCAACTGCACCCGCGATTTCCCAACTTGCGGTTCCAGCTCAGGAGTCGCATCCTCAGGATCATTCTCTGTGGGGGATCTCCGGTCTTGCATTTCTTGGTGGCATTCTCTTGAACCTGATGCCGTGCGTTTTCCCGGTCTTGTTTCTCAAGGGATTGGCGCTTGTTCGTTCCGGCCATGCGGAACAGGAAACTCTTCGCAGACATGGATTCGTTTACACGGCGGGCATCCTCGTTTCGTTTTGGATACTGGTTGGCGTTCTCCTCAGCTTGCGCGCAGCAGGTGCCGTAATCGGGTGGGGATTTCAATTCCAATCCCCGGTTTTTCTCGAATGGATGGCCGCGTTCCTGTTCTTTCTGGGACTGTCGCTCGCAGGGCAATTTGACCTAGGTCTATCTCTCACAAGCGCGGGAGGGACGCTGGCGGCGAGGCAGGGTTACACGGGTAGCTTCTTCACGGGCGTTTTGGCAGTCATTGTGGCAACGCCATGCACGGGGCCGTTTATGGCCGCCGCGATTGGGTACGCGCTTTCCCAGCCCGCGCTGGTGACCTTCGCCGTCTTTACGTCGCTCGCGCTCGGTTTGGCTGCTCCCTATGTAGTGCTCACATTGCAGCCTGCGTGGACGCGTGTACTGCCCCGTCCCGGAGCCTGGATGGATGTCGTGAAACAGGCGACATCGGTGCCAATCTTTGCGTTTGTCATCTGGCTCGCGTGGGTGCTTGCGCAGGCGTATGGAGCGGCGCTACTCGCAATGTTGCTGGTTTGCTTTCTGCTTCTGGCGATCGCAGGATGGTTTCTGGGCAGATGGCAGACCCGTCGATGGGCCACTGCGGTTGCCGCAGCACTGGTGCTGGTGGTTGCGTTTCTCGGCTACTATGCGCCACACCTTTTTGCCGGTGAGGCGCAGTCTCCGGCCGCGTCATCGCGCAACGGCATCTGGGAAACGTGGTCGCCAGATGCCGTGCGAAAATACAGTGCGAGCGGCCGCCCCGTCTTCGTGGACTTTACGGCAGGCTGGTGCCTGAGCTGCCAGGTGAATGAGCGGGTCGCTCTTGATCGCCCGGATGTGCAAGAAGCCTTTCGGCAAAATCATGTGGTGCTGTTGCGCGCCGACTGGACACGTCATGATGAGGCCATTACGGAGGCGCTCACGGCGCTTGGCCGCGACGGGGTACCTGTCTATGCGTTGTATCAACCGGGCCAGAACTCTCCGCAACTACTGCCTCAGGTCCTCACGCCCGGAATCGTGCTGGATGCGCTTGCACGACTAAAGCGTTGAGCCCTGACCTGTCTTTCATCGATATTTTCTGAGCAATTGTCTCGATTCAATTGACCCGGCACCGATCAGCGGTTTTGTCCGCGGGTACACGCACATCCCGCGCTGCAGGGTTCCGCGTTACTGCGACATCAAAGCATTTCTGCCCTGTGCCGTCGTGTGCTCCGCCAGTTGCGCAGAATCCTCATGAGGGGTGGCTTTTCGAATGAGTCTAACGGCCTTCAGAAGGACCTCGCTTCGCTGCGCGGATCTTTCGGATCTCATCCATACGCTCCGCCAGTCGCTTTTCTCGGCCTTCCTCTGTGGGCTTGTAGTAGGAATGGCCGCGAAGCGCATTGGGTAGACAGTCCATATCGGCCACACGATTCTCCTCGTCGTGCGCATAGCGATACCCCTTGCCATATTCCAGCTCCTTCATTAAGCGTGTCGGAGCATTGCGTAGATGGAGAGGAACAGGCTCTTGGCGGGTCTGTTCGACATCCTGGAGAGCCGCGCCATAGGCGAGGTAAGCAGAATTGGATTTAGGAGCAAGGGATAAGTAGATAACCGCTTCGGCCAGAGCGAGGTCCCCTTCAGGAGAGCCGAGGAACTCCATTGTCTCTTTCGCAGACAGACAGAGATTGAGCGCCTCAGGAGCAGCCAGACCGATATCTTCCACCGCCATGCGCACCACGCGACGCGCCAGGTAGAGCGGGTCTTCGCCTGCGCTGAACATTCGCGCGAGCCAATACAAGGCTGCATCTGCGTCGGAGTTGCGTACGCTCTTGTGGAGAGCTGAGATGAGGTTGTAATGCTCCTCGCCCGATTTGTCGTACACCAGCACGCGTTGCTGAATTGCTTCGGATGCAACGGCTTTGTCGATACGCTTTGTCCCGGCCTGAGCAAGCTGCGCGGCCACTTCGAGAGTGTTGTAAGCGTTCCTGCAATCGCCGCTGGAGTAGCCGGCGATCAGTGCAAGGGCATCCTCATCGACCAGCAACTCCATCGCGCCGAGTCCTCGTTCACAATCCGTGGCTGCGCGTCTCAGCAATGCCACGATGCGCTCCTCACTCAAGGGCCGCAACACGTACACCCGGCACCGCGACAAGAGCGCGGAAATGATTTCGAAGGATGGATTCTCCGTCGTTGCACCAATAAGGCGGATCGTCCCGCGCTCTACATAAGGGAGAAATGCGTCTTGCTGTGCTTTGTTGAAGCGGTGAATCTCATCGACAAACAGAATGGTGCGCGAATGCATCTCTGCCGCTTGGGCTGCGGTGGCCATCACCTGCTTGATTTCCTTAATTCCGCTGAGGACGGCAGAAAACTCGACAAAATTCGCGCGCGTCTTTTCAGCGATGATCTTGGCCAGAGTTGTTTTGCCCACCCCCGGCGGGCCCCAGAAGATCATTGAACTCGGGTCATCGCGCTCTATCTGCACCCTGAGCGGCTTGCCCTGCCCGAGCAGATGCTCTTGACCGCTGTACTCTTCCAGAGTCCTCGGGCGCATGCGCTCCGCCAGGGGGGCGTATCCAGTTCTCTCTGCAGGCCCTTCCGGTTCGCCGTCGAACAGGCTCATTGTCTTTCGCCTCGATTTGAAGAAGGCAACTCCCCTGCCGCCCTCTTTCGGCGTTGCCGCGCCGCCTCATACAAAAGTACACTTGCGGCCACCGCGGCATTCAGGCTTTCCACCGGGCCGGGGCAAGGGATCGTGACCACCCCGTCCGCACGAGCAATCAGCGCTTGGTCCAGCCCGCTGCCTTCGCTTCCGATCAGCAGCGCGGTCGATCCCGTCAGAAGGAGATCCATGGCCGATGGAGCCTCGCGCGTTTTGGTCGCCAGGATTGTGACTCCCATTTGGTGCAACTGGGTAAAACAGTCCTCAATACTCATTCGAAATTGGGGCAACCGAAACACGCTGCCCGCCGAGGCACGCACTGCTTTGGGATTCCAGGTGCTGACCGTCCCTGGCAAGCTGATCAATCCCGTCGCGCCAAAGGCTTCGGCTGAGCGAAGAATGGTCCCCAGATTCCCAGGGTCCTGGATTCCGTCGAGTACCAGAAAAAGCGGAATGTGCTCACCATCGCTCTCGGATACGCTGGGCCAATTCCATGCAGGCTGACGAATCAATGCTGCTACGGGTTGCGGGCTCTCCGTAGTGAGGGAGTCGATCAGATTTTCTCGGGGAAGTAGGAGGACCTCCGTGTCCTTCGCCAAGTTAATATCGTCCAGCAGTTGCTCCGATCCCAGTGCAGCGAAAACAGAGTGAATCTGAAGCCCAGCCTTGACCGCTTCAGCAAGCAGATTCGGGCCTTCGATAGCGACCGCCCCTTCGGCGGTGCTTCCGCCAGTGCGCAAGGCTCGACGTAGTTCCTTTAAGCGCGAGTTTTGCCGACTCTGTACAATGCGGGTAGACATCTTCGTAAGCGACCACAGTCTCATAGCCGATTCTATGCTGCCCACACGGTTGTACGGGCCTTCGGGTTGGGGATCACTTGCACCGCCGGTGGTGCTGTGATAGCTTCCGTCTTTGTGGCATCTCGAAATTGGGAACCGAGGTAAGCCTTCTTGTCCGCAGAGATTTTGCGTGTCCATCCCGATGAGCCTCAGCCGGATCGGATTGATTACATTGTCTCGTGTCTTCGTAAGGGAGATGTTGTCGCTCTCCCAACCGACACGTTTTACGGACTCGCTGTCGACCCTGTAAACCTGCATGCTGTAGAACGTATCTACCAGATCAAGACCCGCCAAAAGCATAAGCCGTTGTCGTTGCTCATTTCGGGGCTGGCCCAGGCGTACACGTTGGTCCGAGACGCGGATTCAATGATGGATCGCCTCGCCGACAAATTCTGGCCAGGACCCCTGACGATCATTGTTCGGGCCAGCAGCAAGCTCCCTCTTCGCTCCACAGCCAATACAGGCAATGTTGCTTTGCGCGTTCCAGATGCCGCCATTCCTCGCGCCGTCGTGGAGCGCTTGGGCCTGCCGATCACTGCCACATCGGCAAACCTGCAAGGGGCTTCAGAATGCACCCATGCCGCCTGCGTGCGCGATCAACTGGGCGATCGGATTCCCCTCATCATCGATGGCGGCCCCACGGGCAGATCGCAGCCCACCACGATCGTCGATCTCTCGCTCGGCCCTGGGCGGTGGGAAATTTTGCGCGAGGGTGCAATCCCCACGCATGAGATTGTCATGGTCCTCCAGCGTTAACGTGGAAGTATGCGCAGCCAGCCAGGCCCAAAGCGGCATCGTGGAGCATCGATCCTGGTGGCAGGTCTATGCGCCTTTCTTGGCCTGGCACTTGTCTGGAGCGCATGGCTCTATCGCCGCATAGAGAGTTTCGCTGGGAAAGATGAAGCCGTACCTTGCGACGCAATCGTTGTCTTTGGTGCGGCAGAGTATGATGGCAAGCCATCGCCTGTGTATCGTGCGCGGCTTGATCATGCGCTGAAGCTATACCGAGGCGGATTTGCCCCCCTCATCGTAACCCTCGGCGGAGATGGCGGCGACGCATTCTCTGAGGGGGGCGTAGGGCGCGAATTCCTGATGGCTTCCGGTGTGCCGGAATCGTCCATCATCGCAGAGACCCATAGCCGCAGTACCGTCGAATCCGTTCGACGCCTTGCCGCGATTGCACGCGCCAATGGCTTCCGGCGCATGGTGGTCGTCAGCGATGCCACGCACCTCTTTCGCATCCATGCCATCTGCCAGGCATTTGGTTTATCGGTTGTCACCTCGCCGCGCCCACGGGTGGCAGTGGAATCGAACCCTTCCGATCTCGGCCCGATACTGCATGAGATTCTGAGTTACACCGCGTGGCGGCTCCACATTGAATGAGTCTTATCTCGCCCTATCGCGAGAACCGCAGCAGCACCGAGATCAACCCAATCGCCACAGTTGATGCACAGGCAGTCGAGAGAAAATTCACGGCGTCGTTATTAAGTCGACCGAGACGTTCCAGGGTCGCTCCCAGCAGACTATCGAAGAAGAGCCCTGTCATTGCGCCGATCCATGCGAGCCAGAACACCTGGGAACCAGCATGAAGTGTCAACGTCCCTATCCCCGCTACGATGCCGGCAGCCATCCCCCCGGCAACTGTTCCCGCCAGACTGATTGCGCCATCCGTACCAGGCGCTACGGGCCGAAAAGTCGTGATCAGGCGTGGCTGTCCGTTGGCCAGTTGGCCCAACTCCGACGAGATGGTGTCAGCCGCTGCCTCCGCCAGTGATGCTAGAAATGGCGCCGCAAGCAGGGCAGGAAAGTGCTTCAATCCCGTCATCCAGTCACGATCCATGAGCCAGGCTTGCGCAGCGCCGTTGGCAATCAGGGCGGCCATCCCCAGATTGGCTGCCACCTGAGCAGCCTTGCGCCCGCTGCGGCTCTCTACGGTGCCAAGCAGTTCCTTCTTTCGGCGTCCGATGCGTGTCGTAATCGAAGTGAGAATCAAGAGGGTTAATACGGTGGGTAGTGCGGTCTCCAACGAGGAATAAGGTACGCGAGTCGTCGCCAACATGAGGCTGCAGCAAATGGCGCCACCGGTCATCGCCGCAGCTGGCGTGGCGGACCCACTTTTCCAGGCAAGGATGCCCAACGCTGCGCTCAGGATGAAAGTCCAGAATGCGATCTTGGGGAACTGAGCCACCCACCAGGAGCCTTCCAACACCAGGTCGGCCCCTATGGCAGGGACAACCATCAACAAAATCGCTTTCGATTGCCAGTCAAGTCGCTCCCGGGTCACTCCTTGATGGTAGCGTGCCTCTCCAGGCCAGCCTGTGATTTGTTCGCTCCAAAAGCAGCAAGTCTGCCTGGATAAAGCGCGGGCGAACCAGATGCCTCGGGCCCGTCCGCTGATTTACAATCACCTTGTAAGCAGGAACTCATTGAATGATTGTTTATCGTAATCAAGCAGGCCAGGTGCGTCGGCGACTGGTTGAGGCCGGAGTCGCGCTTTTCGCAGTTTCCATTCTTGCCGGCTGCGGGGACACGTACCGGCCCGTGGTCACTCCAATCAATCCGAGTGGCCCCGCCGCCCAGCCGTCATCCCTCGCTGTCGTGATCTCGTCGCCGTCGACTACCTCGCCTGGTGTTGCCACCGTGATTGATTACTCCGGTGATACGATCATGGCCACGGCTCCGATTGGACCAAACCCTCAGGCCTTCACAATCGACGAGACGGGAAGCACGGGCTACACGATCAACAGTGATGGTACGCTCACGAACTTTCCTGTGAGTACGCAATTGCAGCAACGGAATGTGACGTACAGTACACTGCCAACCACGTCGCAGCCAATCGGTATGTTTTCGCCTTCAGCGGGACTTTGGATTACTGATTTGCAAGGGAACCTGGTCGACGTTTTGAGCAGCAATCCCGAGACTTTTAAGCTCGCCGTCCCCGTTGCGCCCACGCCGATTGCGATATCGGGACCAGCCCTGGTCGGACAGCGAAATTACGCAATCAGCCAGAACAACGTGAACACACCGTTGGCAAATATCATCCCTTTCGGCGTGGCATGCAACGTCTCTCCGTCCACGGTAACCCAAACTGGCGAGGCGGATGCGATTCAGCCCTCCAACTACACGATTTCTGCGCGGATTCCCCTCGGCAAATGCCCAGTCTATGGGGTTCAAAGCAGCGACGGACAGCGCTATTTTGTGCTCAATCGCGGCAGTGACACCATCAGCGTCATCAATAGCCAGACCAATTCACTTGACGCGTGCACGCCGTTCACAAATCAGAATGGCCAGCTTGTTACTTGCCACCCCACACTGCCACTCTCGCTCAGCGCAGTGAATGCTACGGGCATCACGCCACCTAACGGGACCGCTGGCATGACCAATGTCGCGGGGCCAGTTTCAGCAGAATATAATGCCGCCACCAGTCAACTCGTCGTTGCCGATTACGATGGCGGCACGGTCAGTATCATCGATGTGAGCCTGGATGAGTATGGCAACGATAGCGCGACATTCGGGACCACCTTCACCGTCAAAGTCGGAAATTCCTCGATTCCAGAGCCTGCCAGCGTGACCGTTTTGGCAGATGGAAGCCGTGCTTACACAGCTAACCAGAACGACGGGACGAGTGATGGAACCGTTTCTATCGTGAATGTCAGCAGTCACACTCTGGAAAAGACTCTATCGGTTGTGGGTCATCCCCGTACGGTGGTCTCCACGCAGAACTCACTCTATGGCAAAGTGTACGTAGCTTCTCCGGACAGCCCGTACCTGTCGATCATTCGAACTGATCTGGATGTGATTGATGCAACGGTCTTGGTTCAGGGCAACATCGTAGACGTTCGAGTCACCACACAAAATGGACTTTCTGGTAACAACAATGTGACCAGCCGCCGGCCAGGCGGGGGGCAGCCCTGCTACCTGCCAACCAGTGTGCTCGATCCGACCAACCCCGCCGCATTGACCTTGCAACAATGCCAGAGCCAGACTGCTCCGTAAAGGAGCGCTTTGCTGTGCATCGTGAAGGGGTCATTCCACATCACCGGAATGGCCCCTTTCTGCATTGCATCAGGAGGCATTGGAACATGCTTTCGCTCGCGTCATCTTCCTCCCTTAGTGCATTCGATGGAGGGGCTTTGTGAAAACCCGACTCGATCTCCTTCTCGTTGAGAGAGGGTTGACGGCCAGCCGCGAACGAGCCCGCTCCCTGATCCTGGCCGGGCGCGTTCTAGTCAACAATCAGAAGCTGGACAAGGCTGGTGCCTCGGTTTCGCGTGACGCGGTGCTTCGACTCTTGGGGGACGAACTGCCTTTTGTGAGCCGGGGCGGCCTGAAGCTCGCGGGTGCTCTGGAGTACTGGAAATTGGAAGTAAGCGGAAAGAGCTGCCTGGACGTTGGAGCTTCAACAGGTGGGTTCACAGACTGCCTTCTGCAGCATGGAGCCACTCACGTTACAGCGATCGATACCGGCTTCGGGCAGATTGCCTTGAAATTGCGCAACGATCCCCGAGTCAGCCTGATGGAGCGCACAAACGCGCGCCTGCTGGAATCGAATGCTCTGATGGTCCCGGCGGGCAATTCTCCTACCTTCCTCGTCATGGATGTCTCCTTCATCTCCGCCACTCTGGTACTTCCGCCAGTTCTTGCGGCGGCGCCGTCTCTGGAGGAAGCGGTCATCCTGATAAAGCCGCAATTTGAAGCGGGTCGAGGCCGGATCGGGAAGGGCGGGATTGTTCGCGACCCAGCCGTGCATCAGCAGGCCATCGAGCGTGTAGAGGCGTGCATTCAGGAAGTCGGATGGCATAAAGTGGAGGTGATCCCATCTCCCATTACCGGCGCCGAAGGCAATCGAGAGTTCCTTTTGCTAATGCGAAAGTCGGCTGAACAGTTCAAGGGGAGTCGGGATAAATTGGCGTTGGGATCCAAATGAGCGGTATCCGGTACACTGAGTCCGCATGGTGTCTGTCGCGATTGTCTGCAAACCGAACAAGCCTGAGTTACGGGGTATTCTGCCCGGCCTCGTGGATTGGCTGCGCCATCACG
>JAJYAE010000175.1 GCA_021779695.1 Acidobacteriota bacterium
CCGTGAGGAATCGTCGGGGAGTACTCGGTAAAGCTCGAGCCGGAAACTTGGTAAAGGCTGCGGGTCGAGGTCAGCGATTGCGACGTGAGCGGGTTGCGCGGGTCGGTGGTGGCCACGCCGTCCACTACAAAGTTGTAGCGATACGTCCCCGGCGTAATCTGGCCGATCGTGGTTTCCCACACGCCCTTGTCGCCCTTGGTCATGGGGAACCCGCCGTATGTGGGGGCCAATTGCTCGGGCGTGATGCCGGGCGTAGCTTCGAGCCCTTCGGCCTGGAGCTTGACCGTTGTGGCATCCGGCGCCCAAATGCGGAAGATGACGTGGTGGTCTGGCTGCACTTCGACGGAAGTGATGTCGCTGTTCGGATTGGGAAGCGGCATGGGCGGCGGCGCGGGCTGGAAGGCTGGCCGCTGGCTCTGGGCAAAGGCCGGCAGGACCCAAAGCGCGGCTGCCAGCAAGGCGGAGACAGTGGATTTCACGGCGGCGGTACTCCTGCGGAGCGTTTCCGCACGGAATCGGCGCGGGCGTCCGGGTTGGGATGCAAGTCTTCTTCTCACAGACGGACGGGGCATTGGATAGGACGCTCCAATTTCCGCAGACGGAGATTCAGGAGGAGCTCAATTTCGAACGAGTAGCTATTCCAAATCGACTAAGAAAGAGCGAACTTCGGGCCGTATTTCGAGTTCTGAGTGTATCGTCGGCAACTGTTACCCGTGGAATTTTTCGGCCTCAATTTATCACTTTTGCACCGATTGTGTGGCATTTTCGGAGTCCACCCACAGCCGCATCGCGGCTCGAACTCGTGGTTGCTGGAGCTAAATATTACGAAGTGGTAAATACCTCTGAGTTGGATGTCTGGCTCGGTGAGTTCGCGGAGATTTCCGCCTCTTTGCACCGTTCCGCCGGTGGCACCTTTCCACCGTATGGGGTGGCAGCAAAGCACTCTACCGAGCACGAACGCGGATCCCCGATGGAAGCAGATGGAAGTCACTTGGACGCATAACGCTAGAACCTTATCGGAAGTGCCCCGGCAGACGAGGCCAGATCGGGCTGCTCGGACAAGATGCCGGGGCAGTTTCGATAAGGGCGTTTGAAGTGAGCCGCTGGTGCGGCGGCCACCACCCTTCGCCTTATGGGTTTTGAATATGCAATTCGGCCCGGGCGAGAGACGAGTCGGGGCAGTGCGTAGGATGGCTGAGTTCGGTGAAGGAACGAAGGGGGCACCGCTGTATGCGCAATACGATCACTGCGGATGAATCCGAAGGCAGGGATGATGAGCCAGGACGCAGATCGACTGGGCACACCGAAGCGAGGAGTGCGTAGAGCCGAACTGAGTTCGAGTTAGGAACTGTCAGCTATCACCACCATCCTTGCGAATAAGATCTGCGCCTGCGTGAGCCGCTCTGTATGGTGGCGGGATCCCAGTACGAATTTTCCTCTCAAGCATCATGGAAACCTCTCCTCGATGGGATGGACCCAGAGAAAGTGTCAGCGGCCATTCAGGCGTATCCGAAGCTCGACGTGGCGATGGACGTAATGACGCAATCCGTGATCGCCATTATGGCCCCTCACCTTCCGTCCGAGGGCAGCACTCCTTCGAACGGGAAAGCCCCATCACGACGTGTGAAGAAGCAGACAGCAAAGTCTCCGCGAAAGAACTCTAAGAAGGCTCGGTAGAGTCGCTCTGCACTCTCACAGAGACGCCAGCCCCGGTTTCCGTGATCTCCAACACGACCGGCTTCATCAAGGGCTTGTGGTTGGAATCCATCAGCGTGATCTCCACCCTGCTGGGATAGCCGTCGTGCAGCTCCAGATCCCGATCGCGCATTCGCCCGCTTGCATCTGGAGACTTCCATTGCACGCGAGGTTTTGAATCCTTGCCTCCCAAAAACACAAGCACCGAACCGCCGCGGCCGTTTGGGAAAAGGTTGAATGTTTCGTCTGGATGTCCAAGCCACTGGGCGGAAGAAAAGCCTGTACCAATTTCCTTACCGCTGTGGTCGAAGAGCTTCAGATGGGCTCGCACGCCATTCACAGGCGCGACATCCTCACCAAAGACTGCATCATTTCTGAAACGGGCAACCAGACCAATCATGGTTCCCGTACTGGGCCCCACTACCTCGCTGAAGGAGTGTTTCCCGTCCGTCCGGTCACTGTATCCGGGGCCTGAATACCTGAGCTTCACGACCTCCGCGTTCAGGAAAGCAATGTTGTGCTTCCGTTCGTTCTGCAGTGGAGCTGTGTCTGAAGGCGCAATCGTCATCCTGCGCCGGTTGTTATTCCAGGTGATCTGGAAATGCTCCTCTTCCGTCTTCGCTCCCCACTTGTAACGAATGGCAACCGGATAGGAAACCTCCGATTTGTTCAGGTGCTGCGCGTCTTTCACAAACGACATCATCACGAACGAAGGTTTGTCGATGTGCCTCGGCACGCCGTCATCGTTCGTCACAAACTGAAAGTGAACCTTCGCGTTAGGATTCGTTGGCCCGATGAAGGGTACAGCTTCAAAGTGCAGCGAGACCTGGTTGAAGCCTTCGAAGTGAATCGGGGCAATTTCGAGTTGCACGGCAGCATCGCCGCCCAGATAATGCAACGTAAACACATCACCCGTCCATTGGTTGTAGTGGCCTTCGATTGCCGACAGCATGATTTGAGGCCGGTTCCCACTGGTCGGCGCGGGCGACTGCTCGGGCATGAGCATGGCTTTGGTGGCCACAGGTGCTGCGGGCTTCGTTCCGTCAGACGGCGGCACTTGGCGAATGCTAAAGGGCCCATTGGAACTGAGGATGGCGTAGGGCCTCTGTGTCGCTTGGATCTTGGTATTCGCGCGGATGTAGGCAGGAACTTCGACCGTGAGATAGTTCCTCAACGACTCGCCCGTGATGAACCTGTCCCGGTCCAGTGCGCCTTCGGCATCCCCCTGTAGCGCCTGAATCAGGTGGTACGTCCAGATGCCGTGCATGAGGGCATTGCTCGGGTAGGCCTTTTCATTCGGAGAGCACGCAAAGAACGTCGCGGCGTGATCGGTCGATTGCACGAGAGCTTCGAACTCAGTGCGTGTCATGTCGCTGACGATGTCCCTCGCCTGAACAATGCTAGTTTTGAGATCTGCTGCGCACGCGTCGATGAAGATGAGGCTATCGACACCCTGCCTCTCCTTGAGAGGCTTCAGCAATACCTCCTCCAGAGAGACAGTTGTCCCGACCAAATTGTTGGGATGGGTGTCCCATGTGGTCAGACGGTTGGTTCCATTGGCGTAGAAGCCATGACCGGCATAGAAGAAGACGAATCGATCGCCGGGAGACAGGCCTTGAATGATGTAGGGGAGATCGTTTTCAAACGCAGACCGCGTGGCATCGGAATCAAGCCAAAGGTTGATGTTCTCGGGGGCAACTCCAAAGTGTTGGACGAGGACTTCCTTCATCGCGGCCGCATCCGCCAGAGCGTATTGGACCGAGGTGATGTCCTTCTTATGGTAGGTTTCGATTCCGATCAAGACGGCGTGTTTCGTTCCCACTGTAATGTTCTCCCAATACTCTCCATCTCCCGATGGAGTCATTGTAGTAGCTCGATAAGCACTAGATCGGCGACTGACTAGCCGACACAACTTCGCGTACGAGCCGCCGAGCCCCGTGAATTAGAGGTCGTCAAGTTAACGTGTAACGGCCGACGCGCTCTCTTGGTCAAACGCGTCAGGGGTGGCTCAGCACAAGAGCGCGTCGGCGACTATGCGTCAAGGTGGACCGCTGGATCCTGGTGCGTTTCCCAATACCTATCCTGCATTTCTCGGGGAACTCAAGCTCTATGAGCGCCTTGCCCCGAAGTCACTAATGAGTCATGTGATCCGCAGGCAGTTGATGGAAATAGTCTGCTTCTATCAGCGGGGGAACAACTGAAACTGCTGAATCGCAATCTTTGGAGCTACAAACTCGTGCGCAGAATCAGGAAGTAATACCACTGAAATCTCGTCGAATTTGCGAACGCTTGGATTCTCTGGCACTACAAATGTCAGCGTCTCAAAGACGGGAGATTGCTTAATGGCAAACTTTCCCGGCTCTGAAGACGTTAACGTTTGCTGCCCCAAATAGAGCGTCGGTTTCTTCGGCGAGGTGCCATCGGTCAACAGCAAAGCAAATGAAATTACGCCGGCCGTGTTGTCGTTGTTCTCTATCTCAACCTGAATCTCTCTGCATCGCGAGGTGCGAACCGGTGCGGACAGATACTGGTGCGCCTGCATCACCAGCGGCGTTCGATTAATCGAAGCAATGTTGACGCCAATCGGCGTTCCATGCGCCTGGTGGGCTGCAGGCCCCGGCTTCGAGTGCGGAGGCTGCACAAACCAGTAGGGCCCTGTAAAACGAATCACCAGCGGGCGTGTAGTTCCCGGCGCCAGAAGTTCCTTGTGCAGCAGCACCGGCGGTACAACCTGCTTCTTATCCGGGTAAGGCGACAGCACCACGCTCTCGTATCCGTCGAGATTCAACTTGGCATTCGTAAGGAGCGATTTCCCTGCCTTGTCCTTGTTTGCGGAGGCAGTAGGCGATGCCGCTACCGCGCCGCTGCGGTGAGCCACTCCACTGAGCAACGCCCACATCGTCACCAGCACAGCGGGAATCGCGATGCGCGCCAGCCGAAAGACGGCTTTCTTGTACTGGTGCCTGCGGTCCGCCGATGCGCCGGTCGAGACACCCTTCTTCCAGGCAAACAGAAAAGCGCTCCCAGACAGCAGACATGCGGCGGTGTAATAGTAGTGCGTTGCCAGTGACGCACAGGCTAGATACACGCCGATCGCAACCGCATAGCCATGCACTTCAATCGTCGGCCTGTACAGTGACTCCTCAAAGAGGTCTCCGCTGTTGAACTGAGAAACCGGCAAAGGTTCTTCAGCTGGAGCGTGTATCGAGTAGGTTGCATAACGCAGGCTCGTGCCAAGCAGAAATGCACCCAGCATTGCGACCAAAGCCCCCGCCGAAGAAAGCTGCTCCTGAAACAGGATCATCGCCGGTATCCACAACCAGCCCGCGGAACTGACAAGGGCAAAAAGCAAAAAAGGCAGCGGAGGATTCTCGCGGAAGGGGTTCGACGGGTTTTCCCAATAGACCCATGAACCTGCAACACCGGCAAGAGCGCCCACCAGGACAAACATCACCGCTCTGCTCAACAGCTGGCTAAGGGCAGGCTCGTGCAGCTCCGGCAGACGGCACATGATGATGACCGCGATCATCGAATTCACCATCCCGGCAATCACTACGAACGCCAGAAATCGCATGGCCCTGGGCATGTCGACCGATGCGATCTGCTGTAGCGATTGCGGCCGCACTGAGGATCCAACCGGCAGCGCCTCCTCAAACTGCATGCCGCTCGCGGGTCGCGGAACAGCACCCCACAACGCAACCAACAACGCCGTGAAATAAGGAACACGAATCACATCAGCCAGAAGTCTCAAATCCGTTATCTGACCGAACGCTGAATTCACAAGTTGCCAGTGCTCGAAGTGCGAATACCAGAGGAGGCCCACCAGCACGGCCGCAGCCCCGTAGAGCGGAGTAAAAACAAGCGGAGCCAGCATGAACCCGCGCTTGATCTTCGCAGTATGAATGCTGCACCTTGCCGCCAGGTTTAACACGCCAAACAAAAGGATCCCGGTCCAGAGGAATAGGGAATGCAGAATGATCCAGAGGAACAGCGCTGGGAACACCCAGCCACCTCCGAATCCGGACAAGAGTTGATCCGGAGGCCTGAGGTCTTCAAACCAGATGCAGAAGCTGTTCCAGGCCGGTGCCATCATCGTCCACATGAGAGCAAATATCAGCAGCGATGCACGCGCGCGCATGTCTTCGTACCAGCAGACCATGCATGCCGCACACACCTGCCGCCAATACCAGCCAGTTGATCTTCCCCCATGGAAAACCTCCAGCAGGTCGCCTGCAAGCGCCTCATTGCGTTCTGCCGGAATCAGGTGCTCCAGCATCCACAGTGCGGTCGGCGGTGGCTCTCTTCGTCTCATCCGATTACCTACTCCCCGGCAATCTTCAATTCCGGTGCGCGTTACTATTCGGCGAGCTTCATTGGAGAATCATCACTTGGTACAGCTCCCAAAAGCGCGCAGACCGCTGCAATCAGGTATGGCAGCCGCATCAATATCGTCAGGGATCCAAAATTGCTGATAACACCCGTAAAAGTGAGCGTTCTCCAGTCCACTCCATGATTTGTTGGCCGATTGGCCGCAAACAAGACGATTGCAATATCGCATGTCCAGATCAGGATGTAGCTTGCAAGGCTTGCTGCGAAAGCTCGGCCAAAGCTCCACTGCTTCGGGGTTATAGACAAACTCCGCAACACGAGGAGATAAGTCACAACCCCCGCCCAAATAAACAGAAGACTTCCTACCGTAGACAATCCAAAATTGCACACAGTTGACCACGGCCAAGGCAACCGCCAAACCGGCCCAATCCAATTGCCGGTGTGATAAAGCCTCGTGATGAGGAGTTGCCAGGCAGGCGCGAGCGCGGCCCACGCCGCGGCAAAGAAAAGCACCGGCAAGTGACGGAACAAACTCCCGACCCACCGGATCGCAATCGCAGTCAATACCTGCCGCCAATACCACGCACCCGAACGCCCGGCGCGAAAACATTCGAGGAGATCGCCGGCAAGCGCTTCATCATGATCGCAAGGTATCAGATGCAGAAGCATCCAGGTGGCAAGGCGTGGTGGGCAGGTTGAAGTCATATGCTCTTCTCCTATGGCTGAAACTTGAAATCAGGAATTGTCTGCCAAAGACCTGTCAATACGCGGCGCGTGTCCTGCACCTGCCGAAGTCCCTGTTTCGTAATTCGAAAGAACCGCTTCGCCTTTCCGCCACGCTCCGGCGTTGGATCTCCCAAGCTGGAAACCACCAGCCCCTTCCCTTCCAGCCGCTCCAGCGCGGCGTAAACACTGCCCAACGAGACGTTCTTTCCGCGGTGCTTCTCAAGCTCGCGTGAGATCGGCACGCCGTAAGCTTCGTCGCCAAGATGAATCACGGCGAGTAGAAGCATAAGTTCAAGTTCTCCGAGATAGCCTCGCTTGTTCATTAATTCCATAATAGCGAAGAAACTGGAGATGTCAATGCACCTGTTCTGCAATGGCGCCAATGCACGCATTAAGCCGATTAGTATCGAAAAGCGTGCAACTGGCCTCTGGCCAGACAGGATGCGAAGGAACGCGAGTCGCGCGATCATTGTAGGCGCCAGTTGGGTGACAGCTACAGCCCGCGCCGACATTGGTGCTTCCAGAGCCCGTCGAAAAGCGTGGGTCCGGGGTTGCGTACAGATGTGTGATGACGACCGTCTTCGGGCGGCGATCTTGATTGGGAGTTTGCTCTGCATTCGTGCCCTGGGCACCCGGCCGGCATGGAGGTCCTCATGGCCAAGCAGAGTCATAGAAGGTGTGATCAGTTGCCGGTCCTGCATCCGGATGCTGCTGGGATAGATGTGGGAGCGAGTGAGCTGTTCGTCGCAGTGGGCGCCGATCGTGATCCGCAGTCAGTACGTCGCTTTCCCACGTTTACCCGTGATCTTCACGCACTGGCCGATTGGCTTCAGCAGTGCGGAGTTCGCTCCGTCGCGATGGAGTCAACCAGCGTTTACTGGATTCCGATCTATCAGATTCTGGAGGCTCGCGGCCTCGAGGTCTGCCTGGTCAACGCGCAACATGTGAAGAACGTGCCGGGGCGCAAAACGGACGTCTCCGACTGCCAGTGGCTTCAGTACCTGCACCCAGTCGGTTTGCTGCGAGCCAGCTTCCGCCCGCCGGGCGCGATCTGCGCTGTACGCGCTCTCTGGCGTCATCGCGGCAGCCTGGTCCAGATGGCTGCTGAGCACATCATGCATATCCAGAAGGCGCTGGATCAGATGAACCTGCAGATTCACCGCGTGCTGACCGAGATTACCGGTTTGAGCGGGCTGCGCATTCTCGATGCGATCCTTGCCGGGGAGCGAGACCCGCTCACACTCGCCCGGCTCTGCCATAAGCGCGTGAAGAGCAGCGAGAGCACGGTGGCGAAGTCGCTTGAAGGAGACTATCGACCGGAGCACATCTTCGCGCTACGGCAGTCACTGGCAGCGTACCGCTACTATCAGCAACTGGTGTTGGAAACGGATCGGGAGATTCAGCGCCAGATGGTCAAACTGGAGGCCGCAGACAACGCATTGGCCAAGATGCCGAAGCGAACCAAGCGCCTGCCATACCAACGACAGGGGCACGAGCCGCGTGTGTTCGATCTTCGCAGCGAACTCTATCGGATCTTCGGCGTTGATCTGACGAACGTACCTGGCATCAGTGCAATGACTTCCCAAACGATCCTCTGTGAAGTCGGCACGGATGTTTCCCGCTTCCGTAATGCATCCGGATTCGCCTCTTGGCTCGGCCTGTGCCCGGAAAAGAAGATCAGCGGCGAAAAAGTGCTCTTCACCAAGAGCAGACGAGTCCGAAGCCGGGTTGCCATCGCACTCCGGCTGGCAGCACGTTCTTTACATCATGCCAAAGACTGCATGGGAGAGTTCTTCCGCAGGATCTGCCGCAAGCTCGGAAAACCTCAAGCTATTACAGCTACAGCTCACAAGCTTGCCCGAATCGTCTACCACCTGCTCAGCACTCGAGAAGCATATGACGAATCCGTGTTCCACAGGTGCGAAGAGGAGGCATTGAAGCGTGCCGAGATGCGACTGCGCAGGCAGGCAGCTCATCTCGGATTCCGAATCATTCCGGCAGAAGAAGGTTGATTGTTGTTCCTTGGGAGTCGGCAAGGCTTCTGGCATTCAGCAGAATGCCCCGCCAAGAAAACATGAAGCTGGGGCGTATATTACATTTTCTTTTAGGAGGGGGTAGACAGTCTCCATCCATGGCAGTAGGATTTCTACATCCATATGGCCGAGAACACAAAATACAAGAACCGGATCGAGTTATTGCAAGGCACTCTGGACATGCTGATCCTCCATGCTCTGCAGCACAGGCGCATGCACGGCTACGGCATCGCGCAGGTCATCCGACAGCGCTCGGGAGAAACACTCACAGTAGAGACCGGCTCTCTTTATCCGGCGCTGCATCGTCTGGAACAGCAGAAATGGGTAAAGGCTGAGTGGAAGCTGACGGAGAGCAAGCAGCGTGCGAAGTACTACGAGCTCACAGCTCTCGGGAGGAAGCAA
>JAJYAE010000176.1 GCA_021779695.1 Acidobacteriota bacterium
CCATGTGAACATTGTCGTCGCCCGTACCGTGCACCAGCAGCAGCCGCCCGTGCAGCTTCGCCGCCGAGTTCACCACTGAGAAATCCTTATACCCCTCGGGAAAGTCCGCGGGCATGCTCATGTAGCGCTCCGTGTAGATCGAGTCGTACAGGTGCCAGTCCGTCACCGGCGCCACCGACACCCCTGCCCTGAAGCGGTCCGAGTGCGTCATCGCATACAGCGTGAAGGTGCCGCCCCAACTCCAGCCCCACCAGCCCAGCCGCTTCGGGTCCAGTTGCGGATACTTCGCCAGCGCCGCATCCACCACCGCCAGTTGATCCTCCAGCTGCACCGGCCCAAAGTTGTGATACGCTGCCTGCGCAAAGTCGCGCCCGCGCATCCCCGTCCCGCGATTGTCCGCATGCAGCACGGCGAATCCATGCTCCGCCAGCAGCTCATCAAACAGCAGCGAATCGCTCCATCGGTTCGCCACTTCCTGCGGTCCCGGTCCGCCATAAGGATTCGTGATCAGCGGCACGCTCGCCGCCGTCGCCGCACCCTTCGGCAGCAGCAGCGTTGCATACAGCGTCGTCCCGTCCTTCGCCTGCACCTGCAACTCCTCCGGTGGACGCAGGTCATACGGCTCCAGCGCATGTGTCTCCCAGAAGATGTGGCACGCGCCCGCTGCATTGCACAGGCTCAGCGCCGGCGCCGTCATCCGCGTTGACACGTGGTCTACATACCCCTCGCCGTGCGGGCCAAACGTGGCATCATGCGTCCCCGGCGTTGTCGTCATCCGCTTCCGCACGCCGTCAAAGCTCACCTGCCACACTTGCTGCTCCTGCACGTTGCCCTCATTGGACGCGTACTGCACCTCCCGCCGTTGCGGATCCACGTGGTACACCTTCGCCACGTCAAAGTCGCCCTTCGTCAGCTCCCGCACCAGCTTTGCATCGCTGCCCAGAGGATGCGTCTCGTCATAGCTGTATAGATAAATCTGACGATGGCCGTCGCTCCAGTTCGTCAGCTCCAGCCAGCCGGACTCCGCCGTGACGTCGTAGTCCTCGTCCAGAAACTTCGCGTCGTCAATCTCCAGCACCTTGCGCGTTGTCCCTGCTGATAGATCCGCAAAAAAGATCGTCCGCTGCTTGTGGTCGCGCGTCAGCGTCTCAATCCACAGTGTCTTGCGATCCAGCCATCCAAAGCGCGGAATGTAATCCTGTCCCGCCGTAATCGGCAGCTTCACCCAGTAAATCTTCCCTCCATCCGCCATCACCGCGCCCACGCGCACCGCGGGGTTCGGATCTCCGGGCTGCGGATATCGCTGGCCCACCACGCGCGCATGCACCGGTATCCAGTCCGTCAGCGGATACACCGGCACGTCGGCCTCGCTCATTTGCAAAAACGCAAGCCCCTTCGAGTCCGGCGCCCAGTGGTAGTTCGTCCGCACTCCCAACTCTTCTTCATACACCCAGTCCACTTCGCCATTCAGAATCGTCACGTCCGTTGAAAGCGCCAACGGCGTCATCGGCGATCCCGGCTCCTTCAGGCGCAACACCACCAGCGAGTGGTTGCGGATAAATGAAATCGACGAGCCATCCGGAGAAAACTTCGGGTCGTCTTCCGAGCTCGCACCCGTAAATCCCACCTGGATTCCCGTTCCCGTTCCAAGGTCGTAAATCCAGAGCCGGCCGCTGGCGTCAAACAGCAGATGCCGCGAGTCCGGTGCCCAGATGTAGGACGCCTCCCCGTAGCGCGCGCGATGGTCGCGGGCCTGTTCGTTCTCTCCTGTCGTGCCCGTCAGGGGAGCCAGCTTCTGTCTGCTGATCAGCACATGCGGCTTGCCTGTCCCAGGATCCAGATCAATCAACTCTCCGCCGTCCATATAGGTCACGTGCTTCCCATCCGGCGACCACACCAGGTCCTTCGGCACGCGCCCGATCAGCGGACCATGCCCGTAAATCTTCTCCACTGTCAGCGGAATCCCCTGGGCCGCCGCGCGGCGCGTTGGGCTCAATGCGGTACAGGCAACAAGGGCGGTCAGCAAGATCAAGGAACAACGCATCGAAATATCCATCCCTTCAGAGCGCGCAACTCCCTGCACGATGGAACCACTGCATCCCGGAGCCGTCTGCATTTCAAGAAGTGTAAATCACGAAATCTGCGGCCTACTCGCCGCCGACTTTCATACTCAGAATTTTGACGGCGCGAAAGTACGGCTCCACTCAAGCATCCAGATCCAAATCGAAAAGCCCGCATCAATCCTTCGCTTGCATGCGAGGCGCTCAGTCAGCCGGGGCCGCTTGCCGCGATCGAAACCGCGGCTTCTTCATCAGGTAACCGATCGGAATCAGGCACACCGTCAGGATCACCAGCGCGTGGATGGTATCGATATAGGCCAGCACATCCGCCTGCTGCACCATCATCCGGTAGGCCTGCGCCATGGCGCCGCTCGTGGCCCCTGCCGCAGAGTAACCTCCACTCTTCAACATCCCGCTCAGCCCACGGCTGAGGATGCGATAGTTGGCCGCACCGGGATAAACATGCGCCGCAAGATAGTTCTGGTGCGCCTGCGCCCGTCGCACCAGCATCGTGCTGATAAATGAAATGCCAAGACTGCCGCCGATGTTGCGTGCCAGCGCCGTCAGGCCAGACACCTCGTTGTTCTTTTCCTGCGGCACTCCCACATAGGACATCACGCTGATCGGCACAAAAAGAAACGGCATCCCCAGCACCATGATGACGCGCCAGCTCGCCGCATCCCAGAAGCTGATGCTCAAATCGAGACTCGAAATCCGCCAGATTCCAAAACTCACCCACGCAAATCCAAAGCAGATCATCGCCCGCGGATCCACCTTTTGCCCGATAAATCCCACAATCGGCAGCAGCAGAATCAGAACCAGCCCGCCCAGCGAGAGCACCATGCCGGCCTCCATCGCCGTGTAACCCATCACCTCCTGCAGAAACTGCGGAATCATCACCGTCGTCGCGTAAAGTGCCGCGCCAATCACCAGCATCACCACCTGCGTCATGCTGAAGTTACGGCTGCGATACAGAGAAAGATCGATGATCGGATGCGCCGCCTTCATCTCGCGCCACAAAAACCCAATCAGCCCGATTCCCGCAAGAAACGCGCAGCCCACAATGAAGTTCGATCCGAACCAGTCCTTCTCCTGCCCCTTGTCGAGCATGATCTGCAGCGCGCCAATCGTCACCACCAGCAGGCCAAGTCCAATCGCGTCGACGCTGCCGGCCTTCTTGCGAAGCCGCGCCAGATACGGCGGATCTTCCACAATGCGGCTGGTCAAAAAAATCGAAAGAATTCCAACAGGGATGTTCAGGAAGAAGATCCAGCGCCACGTGTAGTTGTCGGTGATCCAGCCGCCAATCGTCGGCCCAATCGCCGGAGCCACCACCACCGCCATACCGTAAATCGCAAACGCAACACTGCGCTTCTCAGGGGAAAAGGTGTCCGCAAGAATCGCCCGCTCGCTGGGCTGAAGGCCTCCGCCCGCCGCGCCCTGAAAAATACGAAAAAGGACCAGCATCGCAAGCGAGTTGGCCAGGCCGCAGCAAAACGAAAACACCGTAAACGCCACAACACAGCTCATGTAAAACCGCTTGCGGCCAATGCGGTTGGCGATCCAGCCGCTGATCGGCAACACGATGGCGTTGGACACCAGATAGGAGGTCAGAACCCATGTCGCTTCTTCGTAGCTCGCGCCCAGAGAACCGGCGATGTGCGGCAGTGCCACATTGGCGATCGACGAATCGAGCGCCTCCATGAACGTAGCCAGCGTCACCGTAAACGCAATCACCCACGGGTTGAACCGCGGCTTCCACGTCTCATCAAAATGAAACTCGCTGTCGGCATCCCGCGCTTTGGCAGGAGTGGCCGCAGTTGACTGCGCCATGCGCGCTCCCGTGAGGATTCGTATCGTGCAATGCGACCTGGTGACCAGGGCAGGAAAAATGCAACTCAGCCGAGCCAGGAAGTCGTTGCTCTCGGCCAGGGAAGTCCCGGGGACGCTTCAACCTTCAAGCAGACCTGCTCACAGCATAAAGCAAGCGTCCAGCACTGTGTTCACCCCATCACAACCTGCCTGCGCCATGCATCAGTCCTTTGCGCAAGACCGGTCCAGCGTGCGACTGAATTCTTTCCCCCCAGGTCTCCATGCCACGCCCTGCCGCCATCGCGGCATCGCCGCCAGCCACACCTAGATCTTCGGCTCCCATCCCGGCTGATACTTGCGGCCCCAGTACGTCATCGCTTCCGCATCGCCCAGGATCCTGCCGTCTTTGGTGTCCAGCTTCAGCTCGCGTTGCACAAACCACGCAATGTTTGTCAGTTGCAGCATCGTCACCGCAACATTGCCCACCGCAACCGGCGAATGCAGCGGCTCGCCCTTGCGGATGCCTGCGATGAAATTTGCAAAATGCAGATCGGTCATCGAGTCTGCGCCAACAAGGTCCGCCGTCGTTGCTGCCTCGCCCGCCTTGTACTCGCTGATGACCTTCCCATCCAGGTCGTAGTGGATGTACCCGCCCCGGTCAATCAGAATCGTCCCTTCCGTGCCTTCGATCAGCGAACCGCGCCCGCGGTTGAAGTACCGCATCCCCTGGCAGCTCGTGCTCTCCCACGCAATCATCTTGTCCGCGTATTCGTAGCTGGTCACAATCGTGTCGTAAAACTGCCAGTCATCCTTGTACGCGTACCGCCCGCCCGAAGCTGTCACCTTTTCAGGAAAATCCACGCCCAGCGCCCAGCGGCACACGTCCACTTCATGCGTCCCGTTGTTCAGCGCCTCACCCGTGCCCCACGTGCGGAACCAATGCCAGTTATAGGGCTGCACGTTGTCGGTGTACTCCTGTCGCGGCGCGGGCCCCTGCCACAAATCCCAGTCCAGCGTCGCCGGCACTGGCGCAGGCTTCCCATGCCCAATCGACTTCCGCGTGTTGTTGTACCAGCACTTCGCAAAGTAAGGCCGCCCAATCAGCCCTCCATGAATCTTCCCCACCACATCAATCGTGTACGGCGATGAGCGCTGCTGTGTCCCCATCTGCACCAGCTTGCCGTACTTCCGTTGCGCCTCCACCAGCAGCGCTCCCTCCGCCGGATTGTGGCTGCACGGCTTCTCCACATACACGTGCTTGCCCGACTGCAGCGCCAGAATCGACATCGGCGTGTGCCAGTGGTCCGGCGTCGCAATCGTCACCGCATCCACATCCTTGCTCTCCAGCACCTTGCGAAAATCCTGCGCCGTCGCCGGTGCCGTGCCCATCTGCTTTTCCGTCGCCGCCGCAAACCGCGCCAGGATATTCGTCTCAACATCTGCCACATGCGTAATGCGCGCTGCATCCCGGTTCGCATGGATTCCCTGCAAGTGCGCATAGGCCCGGCTGTTCAGCCCGATGACTGCAAAATTCAGCCGCTCGTTGGCCCCCTTGATCTGTCCATAGCTCTTGGCTGTCGCACTCACCGCCAGCCCCGCCGCTCCCACGGCCAGCGTGTCCAGGAACTCCCTGCGTGTCACCATCGTCTCTTCCTCCGCATCGCTTGGGTGTGCATTTGCAAACGTGACCATGCTAACCCAAGCCATGGCTCATCCGCCTTCCGCAACCGTCAATGCAAAACGGCTGCTGCGACCAAGCGTCGCAACAGCCGTCTTGTGCAGTTCCAGGGAAATCGTGTACCAGGTTCAGAAATACTCGCGGAGCCTAGGCCGCATAGGCCTCCCGGGGCTGTCCGTCACTGGCCTCCTCGACGTCCAACTCCTCAGGAGCCTTCGCTTCCTCTGCCTTGCTCACCTTCCGGCGCTCGGCCACGTTAAAGCGGCGATCGATCCGGTTGGCTCGCGTATCCGGCAATCCAAGCCGGCGCTCTTTTCTGTTCTTCCGGCGCTCGGCTCTCTTGTGCAGGCGCGCATCCTGCTGCAACTCAGTCTCAATCGAATGGGCAGCGTCCACAGCTTCGTCAACGTAAATATCGAATTGCGTGGGTTCGTCCGACTCGTTCTCCACGCCAGAGGTCAGCAGCTTGTTCAGGATCGGAAGGTTCGCACGCTGCGACTCCACAAAGTCCACTCCCGCCACCGTCAGCGTAAAGTCCGAGTTGTCCGCCTTCGTGATAAAGCCCTTCCGCTCCAGATACCACGTCGTAAAGTCGAGGTAGTCCCGCGGAAAACCCATCTGCGCCTCCACCTCTGCCAGCGGAACCTCGGGTGAATAGGGATTCGCACGCCGACGGTAGTAAAGCACCGCCAGCACGCCCAACCGCCGGTTCAGCTCGCCTTCCAGATTGTCCATGAAGTCGATCTTGGTCGACATCGGCACCGGATGAACAGGCTCCTGCACCCGCTTCGCGTCATACTCCGCGCGCCGGTCAGGATTCGACAGCACGTCATACGCCGTCTTCAGCTGGTTAAACTTGTCCGAATCACCCGACTTCGGATTGTCCGGATGATATCGCGCCGCCAGAAAACGGTACACACGGTGAATCGTGTCGTGATCGGCATGTGGACTGATCTGCAGGAACTCGTAAAAGCTGACGTTTTTCGGCGACATGCGTTTTTCCTTGCACAGCGAATTCCATGACCCGTGCTTTCCCTACCTCGTATTCAAGCACTAACCTGCTGTGGAATACATCCTCCCCATGTAACCGTTCTGTTGTAACGGACGTGGTACTTTGGTGGATAAGGCCCTTTACACTCGCGCGCTTGTCGCAAAACCTGTCCCTCACCGCAAGCCCACCATCCCCTTCACTGATTCCATCAGCTTCTCCGGATCGTAGCCCACACCATCTTTGAAGACGGTATCTACTTTCTCAACATCCTTGATCTCCACCGCAGGATTGCCGCCCAGCACCACCAGATCTGCATCTTTCCCCGCCGCAATCGACCCGATACTCGCCGACTTGCCCAGGTATGTCGCGCCGTTCAGCGTTGCAATCCGGATCGCCTCCACCGGCGTAAATCCTGCCTCCACCAGCAGTTCCAGATTGCGCTGGTCGCCAAAGCCCGGCAGCACCGCACCATACGCCGTCGGATCGCAGCCCGCCATCAGCAGGCCGCCCGCCGCCACAAACTCTCGCTCAAACTGCATCTCCTTCTTGATCAGCACCGGCCAGTCCGACTGCGCCGCGCCCTCCTGAATTACCGACCGCGTCGTCAGCACGCTCGACCACACCGTCGGCGCCATCGAGTCCCGCTCCCGCAGCATAAACGCCATCGGCGGATGGCCCGGCTCCAGGCTTTCCAGCACCGCCAGCGTCGAAGTCACCGCCACATGCCGCTGCACCAGCTCATGAATCATCGACATCACCGGCGCGCTGTCCATCGCCACATGCTCGGCCATGTACTCCGCCGCGTTGGCCGGGCACTCACCCTCCTTGCGCCCCGGCGTGAACTCCGTGTCCACCGCGATTCCATGCTCAAGGTCATCAATTCCCATTCCCGCTGCCTCCGTGAATCCCACCGAGCACAGGTGCCCCGTGATCTTCTCGCCCTTCGCATGCACCTCCGCAATCGCGGCCTTCAGCTCCTCAGGCGTTATGTGCATGTACGCCTTCCACGACGTCACGCCTTCGCCCACCCAATAGTCCACCATCTTGCGCGCGTCCTCGGGCCCCATCAATACGTGCATCTGCGGAATCAGCGGTGGATTGCCCTCCAGGTACGGTCCGGTCACGTCCAGCTTCGGCCCCGGCTCGCGCCCCGCATCAATGTCCTTCCTGATGTTCAAATCCGTATACGGTGCAACGCTCCCCGTCGTGCGCGCCGTCGTCACACCGGCCGCCAGGTAGAGCCGCGGCGCCGTATCCACCAGCTCTCCGCCCACAAGCCCACGCAGCGCGCTGTTCCCCGGCTCACTGTAGAACAGATGCTCGTGCATCCCCACCAGCCCGGGAATCACCGTCTTCCCCGTCAGGTCCAGCACCTTCGCGCCCGCCGGTGTCGCCCCGCCCGCACCCGCCTTCTCCACGACGACAATCTTTCCGTGCTCCACGACAATGCGCATATCCGCCTGCGGCGCCGCGCCCGTGCCGTCAATCACCGTCCCATGCTCCAGCACTAGCACCGGCGCATTTTCCTTGATATAGGGAGCCAGTGGCGACGCCTGCGTCTGCGCCTGCGCCGCAGCCATCACACCAAAGCCCAGGCTCAGGGCGCACAAGCCCCCAATTACAACCGCTCGATTGTCCATGGCAGCTACCACCTGTGGGGAAATGAATTGAGACAGCCCCGCCAGTGTGCGACCGCCACAACCTTGTAGTCAATCAGGAAAGGTGGGGCGCGCCACGCAGAGTCGTTTTCCGGCGCAGACTGCTACACTCAACCCTGAAAGCACAGCCGCAGCCCATCGCGGCGCGCCGCAAGGAGATTGCTGTTTTGTCGTTGAGCCGCCGCCGCTTTATCCAGTCCCTCTCGCGAACCGCGCTCGTCTTATCACTCGAAGATGTGCTCAGCCTTGCACGCCCGCTCTATGGCCAGGCTGCGCAACCCAAATCCAAGGGCAGCGCACGCCAGTCCTACAGCGCCGTTGCCCGCCCCGCGCCCAAAGGCGCGCCATCGCCTGTCACCGGCACGCCTCTCGGCGTTCAGTTCGTCGACGTTGCCAAAGAAGCCGGCCTCAACATCGAAACCATCTTCGGTGGCGAGCACCGCAACAAATACCTGCTCGAAACCACCGGCTGCGGCGCCGCCTTCTTTGACTACGACCAGGACGACTGGCTCGACATCTTCCTCGTCAACGGCTGGCGCCTCGAAGGCTTCCCCAAAGGCCACGAGCCCGTCTGCCATCTCTTCAAAAACAATCGCGACGGCACATTTACTGACGTCACCCTCAAGGCCGGCCTCGCCCGCTCCGGCTGGGGACAGGCCTGCTGCGTCGGCGACTACAACAACGACGGCTGGAACGACCTCTTCGTCACCTACTACGGCCAGAACTCCCTCTTCCGCAACAACGGCAACGGCACATTCAGCGACGTCACCAAACAAGCAGGGCTGCTCCAGGACCGTCTCCGCTGGAACTCTGGCTGCTCCTTTCTCGACTACGACAAGGACGGCCGCCTCGATCTCTTCGTCGGCAACTACATCGACCTCGACCTCAAGACCACCCCGCTGCCCGAAGACGCCAACTGCACCTACAAGGGCATCATCGTCGCCTGCGGCCCGCCCGGACTCGAAGGCGGCAAGAACCTGC
>JAJYAE010000177.1 GCA_021779695.1 Acidobacteriota bacterium
CCCCACTTCGCAATGATCCTTCCCAAACAGCTCCCGCTCCCGCTCCAGGATGCTCGCCGGCGTCCCGCGATACGTGCAAAGCAGATCGGCATACTCCAGCGGACGCACAGCCGCCATCCCGATCCGCCCCACGTCGTGCAGGATCCCGCAGGTATACGCCGCATCGCGATCCATAAAGCCCGCTGCCGCCAGCTGCTCCGCAATCGCCGCGCACGCCAAATTGTGCCGCCAAAGCAATCGCATCGACGGATTGCGCAACGACTGCCCCAGATAACCCCGCACCCCCACCGTCAGGCAAAGACCCTGCAGATGCGTCGCACCCATCACCGCAATCGCCTGCAAAATGCTGTTAATCGGAAACCGCGGCGCATACGCCAGCGAGTTCACAATCGCCAGCACTTCGCTCGCAAACGCCGGATCTGACGAAATCAGCTCGCTCAGCTCATGCAATTGCACATTCTCGCGATGCACCAGCTGCAGCACCCGCAACGCCACCTGCGAAAATGGCGGCAGCCGCAGATGCTCCCACGCCACCGGGCACATCTCCCGTCCTTGTTCCGTCCCTTGCATCCGGCATCCACCTCGACCCACACTCCGGCATCCGCGCACAGCGCGCGCCACGCCCGGCTCCCCAGCCTCCTGCTCGCTTGCAGTCGCATGGAGAACGGCAGCCGTGTATCTCTTATGTCGGCCAAAGAGAAATATTCTTGAATGGGACAGATCAACCTTCGAGACACGCCCGCGCGCCCGGCACACAACCCCGGATCAACAACCCGCTCAGTGCTTCGCTCTCGGATGCGCCATTCGGGGCACGCCAATCAGGGTCACCGCAAACACAAAAATGGATGCAGCGATTAATCCCATCCGTCCCACCCGCAGATCCTCATACAGCAGCTTCACCGCCATGAAGATCAGCGCCGCATACGCGATGCGCGTCACTTCCAGCCGATGCCAGTGCGCGCCGGCAAAAGCCAGCAGCAGAGCCAGTACGCAAAGCGCCAGTGTCCGCGTCAGTACAGCATGCATCTCGCTCGGCGGAATAAAGTGCGCAATAACCCCGAGCGTCCCATGCACCAGCAGCGCCACCCCGCCGCAGGCCGCCACCAGCGCCGGCACCAGGTGCAGCAGCTGCGCGCGCCATCCCTCGCTCACCCGTTCTCGCACCACGGCATAGCAGCCTGCTCCCAGCACAGTCACCGCAGCCACGCCCGCCGTCAGCCGCTCCGGCTGCGCGGTTAAAAAGGCTCGCGCCACAAACCCCGGCAGCCCCGCCGCCAGTGCGCCGCTACCCAAAAAGATCGCACCCTGTATCTCCAGGGCGCCGCACTCCTGCAGCACTCCCAGAATGACCGCTCCAAGGGCCGCCACGGACAGACCGATCGCCGCGCCCTCCAGCGGCAGAGCCCAATACAGGCCCGCCATCAGCAGTCCGCCGCTCCATGTGGCGTACACAGCAAAGTTGCGCGCCCCGGCCTTCCTGCGAAACACTCCAAATGCCGCCGCGTAGCAGACCGTGCTCAGGATCAGGCAAGCCGCGCCCAGTCCCAGTGCGCCGCCCACGCGCACAAACGTCAGCACGCTTGCTGCCGCCAGGGCAAAGCTCAGCATCGCTTGCAGCACCTGCCACACTTTCAGTTCCAGGCCCCTGCCCAACGCCGTCCAGGTCACCGCCACCGCATCCATCGCAAACAGCAGTAACCCCGGCATCATCAGCACTGTCGCACCCGCTGCGGCGTAGTTCTCCCGTGCCGCCGGCGGCGCGCTGTAGATGTAAATGAGCAGCCACACCGCAGCATCGGTCACCAGGCTCACCAGCGCCCGGCTCCAGTCATGCGGCCCGCGCAGCAGGTAGATCTTCCCCAAAAGCGTCAGCAGAAGAAGAGCCGCCACAAACGCAAGCAGCGCGTGCGTCGCAATCGCCAGACCCAGCGCAATCACCGCCGCGCCCGTAAACACCACGTCCGGCACAATCGAGAACGCGCGTCGCCAGGCAATGGCCCCCGCCGCCACCACATAGCCGCACAGCACCGCCGCCGACGCTCTCGCCCCAAAAGCATGAAAGCGCAGCACCAGCTCCCACAGCATCGGCCCCAGAATCAGTACTGACGTTGCCGCGTAGGCGCTTCCCTCCACCTGGCTCCGCGCTTCCATCCGCACTGCCCACACAACCCACCCAAATGTGTACGCCAGCGCCAGCACCGCCACGGGCAGCGGAGCCAGCAGGCCTGACTCCACCACCGCCCGCAGCAGATACGCTCCCGCAATCCCCAGCAGCGCTCGCCCCAGCACAGGAAACCAGCCCGCCGTTTCTGCCAGAGACACGGCCGCGGGCATCCCGCTCGTCAAGTCCGCCTCCTGCGCCATCCCCATCGCGCTCTCCGGCTCTTCGGGATGCTCTAATCGTTGAACGCGCTTCTCCAGCGCATCCAGCCTTTCTTCAAGCTCCCGCAACGCCTCAGGACCATCGTGCATGGCGTTCTCCCAGGGGACTGTCCGTTCCCCGCGTCATCCTCACCCGGCCGTGATCTCGTGCGTCTGCTCGCCATCGCTCCACGGCGGCAGCAGCTTCACCAGAATCCAAAGGAACAACAGCGGCAGCAGCGTCAGAAAGGTCGCCATCACAAAACCTTCCCGCGTCACCAGCGTCATCTTGTAGGTCGTGTAACCCAGAAAGCTCTTTGAGAACAATTGCCCGCCAATCACCACATTCCACCGCATCGCAAACACGCTGATCAGGATCAGCGTGCCGCAGACGACATAGATCCGCTTCCGCACCTTCTCCGTCAGCTTCGGCTTCGCCACCTGCACAATGAACAACAGCACCAGCGGCACCACCGTACCCAGGATGATCTGCACCACAATCTGCGAGAAATACAGCCGTGTATGCACCATGAAGTCCAGCGTGCGGAACGACTCATCCGCTTCGTAAATGCGGTGCACCAGGTCCAGCATCTCCAGGCTGAAGTCAATGATGAAGATGTAGAACATATACATCGCGATCGTGTCCACGCAGCGCATGTCAATCACCTGCCCGCGCAACTTCGTCGTCGCCATGTAGATCACCATCACCGCCGCCACGCCCGACACCATCGCAGAGAAGATGAACACCACCGGCATCAGCGGTGATGACCACCACGGATTCGCCTTGATCGATCCGAAAATAAAGCCCACATACCCATGCAGCAGAAACGCTGACGGGATTCCCACCAGCGTCACCACCCACCCAACACGCTCATCAATGTGCAGCGACCGCTCGCTGATGTTGTCCGAGCCCAGAGTCATGATCTTGTAAATCAGCCGCAGCAGACCCTTCTCGCTCCGCGAGCGCAATACAATCTCGCGCCGGTAATCCAGCCAGATTTCAAACACCAGCACCGCCATCAGGTACCACAGATACACATACCCGAACATCGCCATCGCTGAAGTGCTGTGCGGCGTAAAGTACATCTCCGGCGAGCGCTCCGGATGCCCCAGGTGCAGTTGCAGCGGCAACGGCGCCACCAGCAGAAACGCCAGCGCCGTCAGTAGCGCCAGCCGGTACGTCGGCTTCACCGCATCCACCCGAAACACCCGCTCCAGCGAGGCCAGAATAAACGCGCCCGCCACCAGCCCCGTGATGTACGGGTACAGCACAATCAATACGCTCCACACGAGCTCAATCTCGTTCGGATACATGAAGCCTTGTACGCCATTCATACTCTTCTCACCTGCTTCCGCTTCCCATGCCGCGCCTCAGCGCACTGATCCGTCCAGTTCGTTGTAGAAGACCTTCGCCCCCGTTGCCATCTCCGGCTTCAGGATGTGCACCGCATGCGTCCTCAGAAACTCGTGAATTGGATCCTTCGGATTCTTCAAATCAACCAGTTGCCGAGCTCCTGTCGGACACGCCTCGCAGCACGCCGTCGTCAGTCCCTTCGTGATGCGGTGATAGCACAACGTGCACTTATCGGCCACCTGCTTCTGCGGATGGATATACCGGCAGCCATACGGGCACGCCTGCACGCAGTACGCGCAGCCCATGCAGTACTTCTGATCCACCAGCACCACACCATCCGGCGTCACAAACGTCGCTCCCACCGGGCACACCTGCGTGCACGGCGAGTCCACGCAGTGGTTGCACAGCTTCGGCACGAAGAAATACTTGCCCGAGTCCTCCTTCGCAACAGAGGGAAATCCTTCCTTGCCTCCGTCCGGCGAAATCACCTCGGGATTCATCATGTCCTCATCGTGCACGTGATAGCGCTCCACCCACGTCCGGAATCGACCATCCGGCACATCGTTCTCCGCCTGGCACGCCCGCACGCAATTCCCGCAGCCAATGCACTTGGGAATGTCGATCAGCATGCTCCACCAGTGTTCGGACATCGCGTAATTCGGCGCGCTCTCCGGCGTCCCCGCCACAACGTGCTCCCACGCAATCGCCGCCGCAGGAAGCAAAATCAGCATCTGGCGCCTTGAAATCTTCATTGCGCACCCCCGGCTCCCAATGCAGGATCATGCGGCTTGTGGCACGTCTCGCACGGCACGCCATTCGCATGCGACGCCGCATCCACCTGCGGAAAATTCTTCGGCTTGGCCACGCTCGCCGCATGGCAGCGCACGCACAGTACCGCCGTATCCGGCTTCGACGGAACATCCGATGAAGGATCGTCTGCATGCTTCTGCTGCGGACCATGACACGCTTCGCAATTCACATGCGCGTGCTTGCCCTTGGACTTGGCATCCGCGATGTCACTGTGGCACGCCTCGCATGCCTGATGGCCCGCAAAGTGAGTCGGATGCGACGCCATTTCCGCAATCGCCGCGCCCCGGTAATGCCCATACTCCCCAAATGACTTCGGAACTACAAACCGTCGCACCACAAGAAACACGACAAATGCAAGCACAAACAAGCCCGCAAATCGAAACAGGTGGCCGGCGTCCTTCATGACGCTCATCCCGCGCACTCCTTCCCACTCGAATCACGCATGCATGTGATCCATATCATTCGTGCGAGTTGAGACTATGCAGGGATTCGCAGGAGTGTATGTGAGATTAGTCACGCTGAGATGTGACACCGCGCAGCTTCTTACTCCGCTGCTTGCAGAAAATGTGACGCGAATCACGAGAAGGACTCCAGTCGGCCATCCACTCAGCCGCTGCCTGGCGCCGGAAGGCACGCCTTACTCGTCGCCCTCCAGCCAGCCACGCGTCTGCAACAGTTGCCGCTGGTCCAGGGACCACACTTTGCCGGTCAGCTCATTCGCGGCTTTGCCTTCACGCGCCGACTTCTCAAACTCGCTCGCGATCGCCTGCATCTTCGCGTCCAGGTCATCCACAAAGTTCAGCACCAGCGCCTCGGGAATCATCGGCAGCTTCGGCGAGCCAAACTCCAGCTTCCCATGGTGCGAAAGAATCATGTGCTCCACCAGCACCTTCAGACGCGGCGGAAAATCCGGCAGCTTCTCCATTGCCTTTTCCACCATCGCAATCCCCATCTGGATGTGGCCCAACAGCGTCCCTTCCACCGTGTACTCGAAGCCCGCGCTCCACGCCAGCTCCTGCACCTTTCCGATGTCATGCAGAATCACACCCGTCAGCAGCAGGTCGCGATGCAGAATCGGATAGTGCGGCGCCACGCGGTCTGAAAGCTTCAGCAGGCTCACCACGTGCTCCAGCAAACCGCCCAGCCACGCATGATGCAGTTGCCGCGCCGCTGGCGCCTCGCGATAGGCCCGCGCCAGCTCCGGATCGCTCAGCAGCGTCAGGACCAGTTGCTTCAGGTGCGCGTCCTTGAAGCTCTCCACAAATCCCATGAGCTCCTGCCACAGCGCGCCCACATCCAGTGTCGTCGCCGGCAGCAGATCCATCCGGTCCGCCTCGCCCTCCGTCGCCCGGCGCATCTGCTCCACCTTCATCTGCAGCCGGTCATCAAAGCGCGACACGCTCCCCCGCACCTTCACCACGTCGCCGCGCTCCACGTCCCTGGCGATGCGCGGGTCGCCCGGATCCCACACCCGCCCCTCCAGTTGCCCCGTCTTGTCGCCCAGCATCAGGTTCAGATATGGCTTGTTGTTCTTCGTCGTGCGCTGTTGCTTCAGCAGCACCAGGAAAAACCCGTCGAATACGCGCCCTTCTTCCAGGGCGGAGAGGTCTGCAATGTAGAGATCCTTCATCCTGTCCGTCAGACTACAGCAAAACCGCGCCCCGCGGCGCTCCCTTCGCGCGCACAGCTTCACCCACACGCAACAGAGGCCCGGATTGCTCCGGGCCTCTGCCAACTGCGCTTGTGCCGCTTTCGCTTATTTCTGTGCCGGCACCGACGACGGCGCATCCGGTGTAGCATCCGGCGCTGCGCCAGACTGGGTCCCGTTCGGCGCTGTGGCCTCCGGCTTCCGGTTCCGATCGCTGTAGCGCGTTTTCTCCCCGGTCGTCGTCGCTTCCTTCTTCTTGGTTGATACCTGGTGCCCGCCCAGCCCCAGTGGCGTCGACTGCACCTGGCGGTCCGCAACCTCCGACGGTGTCGGAGCCTCAGGCGTCATCCGGTCCTCCGCCTTCTGCCGCACGGACTTCCCTTGCTTCGTGCGCTTTGCCGCCTTCTTCACGTGAGCCCGATCGCTGAAGCGCGTCTTCTTCTCCACCGGCGCAGCGTCCAGCGGATTCGCCGGCACATCGTTTGCCGCCTGTGTCACCGCACCCGCATCCACCGTCTCGCCCTGGGCGGCATTCGGCAGCGTCTCCTGCGGAGCCTGGCCAAAGCGAATCTTTTCCTTCTTGCCAGGCTTCATCGCAGCTTCCTGCGTCTGGCTGCGCTTGTGCTTGCTCTTCTTCGCGGAAACCTCTGCCTTCTGCGGTGCCGGCTGCTCCGTCACCAGTTCCGATGAGCCACGCCCCGTCTCGCGGAATCGCGTCCGCTCCACGTGGTGCTTCTTCTTCGTGGTCGGCGGCCGGTAGGCTGAGTACGAAATCGGAAACACCCGCTCATTCGGGCTCGCTCCCGTGTCCACATACCCGGGTTTGATCTCGATGTAGGCCTCATCCCGCATCCTCGTCAGATACGCGCGAATCGCAGGCTCCATCTGGCTCATGAAGTAAGCCTGCTCCACGTCCTGCTGCACGCTCTTGAACGGCTGCGTCCCACCCGGATTGTGCGCCGTCACTTCCAGAATCACGTACCCCTGCTTGGTCCGAATCGGATCCGTATACTGGCCCACCTGGAGAGGAAATACCTTGTCCTCCAGCACCTTCGCCAGCGCCCCACGCCGGTACTGCCCTAGGTCGCCGCCCGACGACGCCGTCGGCCCATTGCTGAAGGCTCGCGCCAGCTGGCTGAAGTTTCCTCCCGCATGCAGCTTCGTTTCCACGTCGCTGGCCTTCGCTTCCGCTGCGGCCACCTTCGCCGCATCCCCGTCGCCCGTCGAAATCAGAATCTCACTCAGATTCACGCTCTCCGGCTCGGCATAATCCTGTTTGTGCGCCTCGTAGTAGCGCTCCACTTCGCCCGGGGTGATCTGAATCTTGTTGCCCACTTCCTGTCGCATCACATCCTGCGTGATGATCCCGTTCCGGATGTTCTGCTTGAAATCCTCAAACGAGACGCCCTGCTCCCGCGCCGCCTTCTCCAGATCTTCGAGCGTGTTCAAGTGATACTGCTTGCGAATCTCGTCCAGTCGCTGAATCAGCTCCGTCTCGCCCGTGATCCCCAGCTCCTTGCCCTTCGAGAGCCAAAGCTGCTGGTCAATCAGGTTGCGCAACAAGTCGCGCCGCGCATCCGACGCTTCCTGCATCGTCGCCCCGCGCTGCTGCTCTTCCTGGTTCAGCTCCTGCTCGGCACGCTGGTAATCCGAACTCGTGATGATCTGGTCGTTGATGCGCGCGATGATCTGCTCAACCGTCGTGCCGCCATACGGACTCTGCGGCGCCGGCGTCTGCGTCATTCCGGAAATCGAAAGCAGCACCGTGCCAAACACGAACGCCGCGGGGGTACGAATAATTCTGAATGTCATCATTTGGCACTGAGCAGGCCGGGCAAAGCCCCGCCTCTTTCATAGACGTCATTGTAAATGGCTGGGCAGCAGCCCGGCGAACGCCGGGCGAATACACTACGCAATCTCCACTTCCACCCGCCGCGCCGCGGCATCCAGCGCCACAATCCTGAAACTCCGAACCTGCCCCGCCTTCATCGCCTCCGGAGGCACCGCAGCCGCCTGCCCTTTGCCCTTCCACTTCGCAGAAAGCATCGACGTCAGCGACGACAGGTCCGCCTGCGTCTCTGTCTTCGCCTCCGCCGCCGGCGCGCTCGCCGCTTTCAGCCCGCGGCACACCGCTCGCACTCCTTCGCCCAGTTCCACCGTCGCCTGCGCACCGCTCACGTCCACCACGCGACCCGATACCACATCCCCCGTCTTATGCTCCGCCAGATACTCATCCAGGCTCGTCGGAATCAGCTGCTTCATGCTCAGCTTCATCTGCCGCTTATCCTTATCCAGCGCCAGCACCTGTGCCTTCACCACCTGGCCCACATGCAGCACGTCTGAGGGATGGTTCAGCCGCCGGTCCGCCACAATCTCGCTGATGTGCACCAGCCCTTCCACGCCCTCCGCCACTTCGACAAATGCGCCAAAGGCCGTCATGCGCGTCACCTTCCCCGTTACCTGCGCGCCCGCCGGGAAGCGTTGCGCTGCTTCCACCCACGGATCGGCCAGCGTCTGCTTCAGGCCCAGCGCAATCCGCCGTTCCTCCGGCTTCACCCCCAGCACCACCGCATCCACCTGGTCTCCCACCTTCAGCAAATCGCCTGGATGCCGCACCTTCTTGTTCCACGCCATCTCCGAGACGTGAATCATGCCCTCCACGCCCGGCTCCAGTTCCACAAACGCGCCAAAATCCGTCAGCCGCGACACCGCGCCGCGCACCCGCTGCCCCGCCTGGTAGCGCCCCGGCGCCGTCTCCCACGGCTCCGGCTGCAACTGCTTCAGCCCCAGCGAGATCTTCTTCGTCTCCGGATCCATCTTCAGGATCCGCACCTGCACTTCCTGACCCACCTGCACCACGTCTTCCGGCTTGCTGACCCGGCTCCACGCCATGTCGCTCACATGCAGCAGTCCATCCACGCCACCCAGGTCCACAAAGGCCCCGTAGCTCATCACGCTGCGCACCGTGCCCGCCACCGTATCGCCCGCCTGCAGC
>JAJYAE010000178.1 GCA_021779695.1 Acidobacteriota bacterium
CGCCGTCCCGCTCAAAGCCGAGCTCGCCCGCGCCTTTCCCAGCCTGCCCGTCTTCGTCGAGCACGATGGCAACGCCGGCGCCCTCGCCGAGTTTCATCACGGCGTCGGCAAAGGCCGCGCCAACCTACAGCACCTCATCTTCCTCACCTTTGGCACCGGCATCGGCGGCGGCTTCATCGTCAACGGCCGCATCCTCCGCGGCGCCACTGACACCGCTGGAGAAATCGGCCACTGGCGCCTCGCCGAAGACGGACCCCTCGGCTTCGGCAAGCGCGGCTCATGGGAATCCTTCGCTTCCGGTCAAGCGCTCGTCGAGCTCGCCGCGGAAATGTTTCCCGCTCGCTGGACCGCTCAGTCACCCATCCGCTCGCTCGTTGAAGCCATGCTTTGCGATGATCCCGACGCTCTCGCCGTCGCCGCTGTCGCAGGCAAATGGATGGGCCGCGGCCTCGCGCTCCTCATCGACGCGCTCAATCCGCAGGTCATCGTCTTCGGTTCTCTTGGTGTGGTGCTGGGCGAGCGCATCCTCGGCCCCGCGCGCCAGGTCATCGCACAGGAAGCCCTGCCGCAGGCCGCCGCCGCATGTGAGCTGCTGCCCGCTGCGCTCGGCTCCCGCATCGGCGATGTCGCCGCGCTCATGGCCGCGCTCACGCATCCCAGCGCGCGCAGCCTCTTCGTACCTTAGGGCAGCGCCCGCTTGAATTCGTACCGCATTGGGTGCCCCATCCATTCCGTAGCTTCATCGCGGAATGGGTTGGAAGGTACAAAATCATGCGGTCAGAAACCTGGTCGTCAGTACGCCGCAATCCCCGTCAGATGCTGTCCCAGGATCAGCGCATGAATATCGTGCGTGCCCTCATACGTCTTCACGCTCTCCAGATTCATCATGTGCCGCATGATCGGATAGTCTTCCGTAATCCCGTTCGCGCCCAGAATATCCCGCGCCATCCGCGCGCACTCCAGCGCCATCCACACGTTGTTCCGCTTCGCCATGCTGATGTGCTGATGCCCCACCGTCCCCGCGTCCTTCAGCCGTCCCACCTGCAGGCTCAGCAGTTGCGCCTTCGCAATCTCGGTCGCCATCCACACCAGCTTCTCCTGAATCAATTGATGACTTGCGATTGGCTGATTGTGAAACTGCTTCCGCGTCTGCGCATATTGCAGCGCCGTGTCATAGCAGGCCATCGCCGCGCCAATCGCGCCCCAGCTGATTCCATACCGTGCCTGGTTCAGGCACATCAGCGGACTCTTCAATCCACCCGTTCCCGGCAGCAGATTCGCGGCCGGCACGCGCACCTCTTCGAGCGACAGCCCGCTCGTCACCGACGCGCGCAGGCTCCACTTCCCATGCACTTCTGTCGCGCGAAATCCCGGCCGGTCCGTCTCCACCAGAAAGCCGCGCACGCGGTCGTTCTCGTCCTCCACCTTCGCCCAGATCACCGCCACATCGGCCACATTGCCCGACGTGATCCACATCTTCTCGCCATTGAGGATATACTCATCTCCCGCCTTGCGCGCCGTCGTCGTCATCCCTCCGGGGTTCGATCCAAACCCCGGCTCCGTCAGCCCAAAGCATCCAATCTTTTTGCCCGCCGCCAGTCCCGGAAGCCACTGCTGTTTCTGCTCTTCCGTTCCAAATGTGTAGATGGGATACATCACCAGCGCCGACTGCACGCTCACAAAGCTGCGCAGGCCCGAGTCGCCTCGCTCCAGCTCCTGCATCACCAGCCCATACTCCACATTCGACATCCCCGCGCAGCCGTAGCCTTCCAGGTTCGCGCCCAAAAAGCCCATCTCGCCCATCTGCGGCACCAGCTCCCGCGGAAACCGCTCCGTGCGAAAGCACTCCTCCACGATCGGCATCACCTTGTCTTCCACAAACGCGCGCGCCGTGCGTCGCACCAGCAACTCGTCCTCTGAAAACGTCGCGTCCAGATTCAGAAAATCAAACCCCTGAAATTTGAATGCCATAATGAATCCTTCTTTCTCCGCCACAACTCAAACCCGCAAGACTAGCAGAAAGACCAACACCCCAGCCAGTGCGCCCGCGCACACCCTAATGCCTTCATCTTCGTCTTGTGAATCACGCGCGCGCGTGCGCTATTCGTCTTCTTCAATGCTGTCCGCATACATCGGATACGGCTCGGGCGCGCGGCTCGTCTGCATCGTCGCCAGCGTCTTCAGGTCCGTCTGCACCTGCGCCCACCGCTTTGCATTGCGCTTTGTCGTGTTCGGCGCATCCGGGTTCGCGTAATACGCTTCAATGTCGTCCTTGATCCCCGGCGGAATCAGTTGCGCGGGCCGCCGCGCCAGCCGTCGCAGCAGGTCCGCATACGTCGCATCTGTCAGCGGATAGCCGCCCGGCTGCACCACATAGCCCGTATCCAGATCCCGATTCGGCAACGGATGCGACGGGTCCGTCGGCTGCACCAAAATCACGCCGTTCATCGCCGGATCTTCGAGCAGCCGAGCTAGCAGCCGCCGCGAAAACGCCTTCGGCGCCGTAGCGCTCTCAATCGGCTTGCGCGACTGCGGCGGCGTCAGCCTCGCCAGCATCGCGCGCATCACTGCCAGTGAAACCGTCAGGCTGTGGATGTAGTCTGCCTCGGTCGCAGTGCTCGGGTTCTTCACCGCAACCAGGCTCAGCGGGCCCACCTTCGGCAGCACGGCCAGCACGCCTGCCAGCGCGTACGTCTCAAAGCCGGCCTTGGCGCGATACGCGTTCCAGTTGCTGTCCGCGGCCGCCCCGTCAATCTCCTTCAGCAGCTCCTGAAACTCCGCATTATCCGGGTCCGCGGGCTCGCGCCTGCGATGCAGCAGTGTCACCGCATACGCAATCCGCGGAATGAACGTCCGTGTCGCAAACCGGTATCCCGGCACATTGAAGCGCCGCCCCTTCACCACGGAGAAATCTTCCGTCAGTCCATACGTCTGGTAGTAGGCTAGCGCCAGTTGCCGCACCGGCACTTTGAGTCCCACATGCCGCAGAAATGCCAGCGGCGCCATCCTGTGATGCGCAATCTGGTCAATGTCAAATCCAAACTCCGTCTCCACGTGCTGGTGCCGCCCCTCGGCATAGCTCACCACCAGCCCATACTTCCTCCGCAGCTTCGGAAAATCCTGCGGTACCGCCAGGTTCGTCGCGGTCGCATGCCCAATCGAGTCGCCGATATAGTGCGACAGCGCGCCAATCGCGAACGCCAGCTCGTCGGCATTCTGCGCGTTGCGCAGCAGATTCACCACAAAATCGCCCGACCGCACATAATGCGTCAGGTTTGAGAAGCGCGGATCGCCAAACGGATAGTAGCCGATATCCTGAATCACGCAGCCGCCGTAGGCATATGCACGCGCCTCTTCCAGCTGCGCCGCCGTCAGCCCGGGATACTGACTCAACAGCAGCGGCACAATCGAGTTCTGCCACGTCAGGTCAATCAGTTGCTCATGCGTCAGCAGGGAATAAGCCACAGCATGCTGCGGCACCCACAGCAGCAGCAATACGATTCCTGCAAGCAGCCGTCGGCTCATTTGCATCGTTCCCAATTTGCCCTCTGTTGCAGATCGGCTTTATGCCAGAAACTCCCGCACGAAAGAATCCTGGCTCGTCACCAATTCATGCAGCGCGCCGTCAAAGATCAGCCGGCCCTCTGCCAGCATCAGAAACGTCGTGTTGGCATCCACTTCACCTTCAGGCAGCGCCACCATGCCACCCGCCGTCGCATCAAACCGGTGCGTGCACATCACAAATGCATCCTGCAGCCGGTGCGTCACCAGCAGAGACGGCGTGTGGTACACATCCCGCTGTTTCACAATCAGTTCAATAATCGTCGTCGAGGTCACCGGGTCCAGTCCGCCCGTGGGCGAATCATACAGCAACAGTTCCGGCCTGTGAATCAGCGCCCGCGCAATCGCAACTCTGCGCCGCATTCCACCGGAAAGGCTGCTCGGATACATCAAAAATGTCTCTTCCAGCCCGACGAATCGCAGCGCCTCCAAAACCCGCGCGTCAACCTCCTCGTCTGGTGCCTCTTCCTGGATCAACTGATACGCCACGTTGTCGCGTACCGTCAATGAGTCAAACAGCGCGCCTTCCTGAAAGACCATGCCTGTCCGCGTGCGCAGCGCAAAAAGGTCCTCCTCGCGCATGTTCGCAATATCCTCGTCGAACAGGCGGATGCTGCCCTCGTCTGGCTTCAGCAGTCCGTTCGCCAGCTTCAGCAGCACGCTCTTGCCCACGCCCACCGGCCCCAGCACAATACGCGTCTCGCCCGGCGCGACGGAAAAGCTGATCTCATCCAGCACCGGGGGACCGCCAAAACCCATCGTCACATCGCAGAAGCAAAGCACCGGCTTCACCTCCGAATCGGAGGTCTTTGCGACCGCATTCAGTCCAGGCGTCGAGATCACATCCATCCGGCAAAAAGAGTCAGGATCAATCGGCTGATCAGAAAATCAACAAAGATGATCAGCACGGAAGCGTTCACCACGGCCTGAATCGTTGACCGGCCCACGCCCTGCGTGCCGCCTGTGGTGCGAATGCCGTAGTAGCAGCCGATCGATGACAGGATGTAGCCGAAAAACAGCGGCTTCACCAGCCCTTGTACGACATCCGGGAATCGCAGATGCTCCCATGCCATGTTGAAGTACTGCGGGCCATTCTGGTGATTCATAAACACCGTCACCAGCCCTCCGCCGATAATGCCGCAGGCATCCGCCACAATCGTCAGAAAGAACAGCATCAGGATGCTCGCAAAAATTCGCGGAGTCACCAGCTTCCGCAGCGGATCCACACCCAGCGCGCGCATCGCGTCAATCTGCTCCGTCACGACCATCGAGCCCAGCTCGCTGGCCATTGACGATGCATTCCGTCCTGAAACCATCACCCCCGTCAACACGGGGCCCAGTTCGCGAATCATCGTCAGGCTCACAAACTGTCCCGTCACCGCAGTCGCTCCAAAGGCTGAGAGCGTCGCAGCCGATTGCAGCGCCAGCACTCCGCCTGTGGACAAGCCCGACAGCACAACAATGGACAGCGATCCCACGCCGATGATGTCGGATTGCATCAGAAAATCTGTCCAGTAAATCGGCGGACGAAACAGATTCAAAAAAGCATGGTATGCAAACAGGGAATAGTCCTGCACGGTGAGGACAATGCGTTTGATCGTGCTGTCAATCGGAGCGATCGCCATTCCTCATTCCGAGCCATCAGTTGCAGGATGGAGAGCGAAGCTCTCTTGCTCAGCATAGCGCATGCCGCGCCCTCGCGCGCCACGCTCCATGCGGTCGAACACACCGCGTCGCACGTCGCCTTCTTCGCGCCTTACACTCCCCATGCATCCTTCGTGCGCATTTTTATCTTCCTCATATTGGGTCGCTTAGCAATTTGTCCGCGCTTCGCAGGCAGACCATCGTGACCTTCGCGCATCTAAAGATATATCAACAACTGGAGGAATCCATGCACAAGTTTCGTCTGCGCTTGATTTTGGCGCTCGTTGCATGCGTCACGCTGGTTTCGATTGCCTCCACTTATTTTGATGTGCTCGCGCACAAGCACATCCTCCGTCAGGAACTCATCCGGCGCACTAAGTGGATGGGGCTGAGCGTCCTGCCTTCCATTCAAAAAACTCTTGCCCTGAACGACACCGGCACGCTTTCGCTCCTCGTGGCTTCGGCCAAAAGCAACACCTCTGCTTTGGAGATTGTTGTCTACGATCCGGCTGGTCGCGTGCTCGCCTTTGCCGGACCAGACAATCTCCTTCACGCACTCTCCCGCACAGCCTTCAATCGGGCCCTGCGCCAGGGAGCCGTCGTCAGCGCCTTTAATCATGGCGGCGACCTGCAATGGCTGGAAGAAGACTTTCCCCTGCACAACGGCAATCAACTCACCGGCGCGCTCGTCCTTGTCACTGACGCGGGCTTTATCCGCAGTGAAGCGTACAGCGTCTGGGCTCGCAGCTTCTGGCGCTTCCTCACACTTGTCGTACTCATCGCGGCCATCACTTTCGGAATGGTTCGATGGTTCCTCATGCAGCCCCTGACGCGTGTCGTCGAGCGCGTGCGCAGAGTCCGCGCCGGGCATCCCGTGCGCACCGCCCAGTCCGCGGCAAAGGATCTCAGCCTCTTCACGCCGCTCGCTCACGAAGTCGACACCATGGCCGAAAGCCTGCGCCGCGCTCGTGCCGCAGCTGAGGCTGAGGCGCGACTGCGCGAAGCCGGCGAGAGCTTTTGGACTGCGGAGCGTCTGGCCGTCCACATGCGTGACAACGCCGGCGACAGCCGCATCTTCGTCGTCTCCAACCGCGAGCCCTACGTCCACATGCGCCACGGCAAAGACATCGTCTGGCAGGTACCGCCCAGCGGCCTCGTCACCGCCATCGAGCCCGTCTTGCGCGCCTGTGACGGCGTTTGGGTCGCCAGCGGAAGCGGCAACGCCGACGCCGAAACCGTTGACGAATTCGATCGGCTTCGCGTCCCGCCCGACGATCCGCGCTACACCCTCCGCCGCGTCTGGCTCTCCCAGCAAGAAGAGTCCAGTTACTACGACGGCTTCGCCAACGAAGGTCTCTGGCCCCTATGCCACATCGCCCACACCCGCCCCATCTTCCGTTCCGGAGACTGGGCCTGCTATCAGCGCGTCAACGAGCGCTTCGCCGCCGCATTACTCGAGGAGATGAAGGACTGCGCCGAGCCCATCGTCTTTGTGCAGGACTACCACTTCGCTCTCCTGCCGCGCCTCGTCAAGAATGCGCGCCCCGATGCCCGCGTCGCCATCTTCTGGCATATCCCCTGGCCCAATCCGGAGGCATTCGGTATCTGCCCCTGGCAGGCTGAGCTCCTCGATGGTCTCCTCGGCGCTGACCTCATCGGCTTCCACATTCCCCTGCATTGCAATAACTTTCTCGCGACCGTCGACCGCACCATCGAGGCGCGCACCAACCGGGACCAGATGACCGTGCGCCGTCACGGTCATGTCTCCGCCGTGCGTCCTTTTCCCATCAGCGTCGCCTTCGAAGGGCTGCCAATCGTCCCGACCGACAACGCCCACGATGCAGAGGCCGAAGCCGTCCGCACCGCGCTCCGCAAGCAGCTCCTCGCCGAGCTCGGCGTGCGCGCTGAAGTCGTCGCACTCGGGGTCGATCGCATGGACTACACAAAGGGCATTGAAGAGCGCATGCTCGCCCTTGAAGAATTGCTCGAGCAGCACCCATGGCATCGGGAGCGCCTCGCCCTCGTGCAGATTGCAGCCCCCAGCCGCACCCGCATTCCCAGCTACGCTGACCTCAAGCACCGCGTGGAAGAAACCGCCGCCCGCATCAATCAGCGCTATCAGACCGCGCACTGGCGGCCCATCGTGCTCATTGAGCGGCAGTGCAGCCACGAAGAAGTCTCCCGCTGGTATCGCATCGCTGACCTTTGCCTCGTCACCTCGCTCCATGACGGCATGAACCTCGTCGCCAAGGAGTACGTCGCCGCCCGCGAAGATGAAGAGGGCGTCCTGATCCTCAGCCGCTTCACCGGCGCATCCGTCGAGCTGCGCGATGCCCTCCTCGTCAATCCGTACGACACCGCCGGCGTTGCCGATGCCATGCACCGCGGCCTTGAGATGCCGCGCGATGAACGCCGACAGCGCATGCAGCTCATGCGCCGCCAGGTCCTCGAGTTCAACATCTATCGCTGGGCCGCCAGCGTCCTGCGCGCTCTGCGAGAAGTCCGCCTTGAGGCTGACATCGCCGCCCCGGTATCCCTGCCGCCCGAGTCCGAATCGCCGCTCGCCGCCGAATCGCAACGCAAACTGGCTTAGATTCATGACCACGACACTCATGCACCCCTCGGCTCGAAAGTCCATGCCTCGGCGTCCCGCGCAGCAGATCCCGCGCGACGCTGCCGCAAAGCTTGACCACTTCTTCCATCTGCTCGCTCATGCGCAGCATCGCCCGCTGCTCCTCCTCGACTACGATGGCACCCTCGCCGCCTTCCGCGTCGATCGCTTTCAAGCGCGTCCCTGGGCCGGAGTCCGTCAGCAGCTCCAGCGCATCCAGCGCCACGGACGCACCCGCATCGCCATCATCACCGGCCGCCCCGCCGCAGAAATCGCACCCATGCTCGCGCTTGATCAGCCCGTCGAAGTCTGGGGCTTACACGGCGCTGAACGCCTGCATCCCAACGGCCATCGCGAGCTTCAGGATCCCCCGCCCGCCACCCGCGCACGGCTCGATGAACTCCGCGCGCACCTCCGCCGCGACGCCCTCGGCGGGCTCTACGAGGAAAAGCCGAACGCCGCCGTCCTGCACTGGCGCGGCTTTGCGCCCGCGCGCGCCAGGCAGATTGAGAGGCGCACCCGCGCCCTCTTCGAAGACTTCGCCCAGCTTGAAGGCATCACCCTGCTCGAATTTGAGTCCGGCCTTGAAGTGCGCGCCGGCCGCGACAAAGGCGGCGCCGTCCGCCAGATCCTCGCAGAGTCCGCCCAGGTCGCACCCGTCACTTATCTCGGCGACGACCTCACCGACGAAGCTGCCTTCCAGGCCGTCAACGCGGCCCCGGGCCCCCATCTCAGCGTGCTCATGCGTCGCACCTGGCGCGCCACCGCCGCTGAGGTCTGGCTGCGCCCGCCCGCGGCGTTACGAACGTTTCTTGCCCGCTGGGAATCAGTCATCACTGCGCAAACATCCTGAGTGTATGATGAGTCCCAGAGTGCTGCATCCCTCCGTTGCTCGGCCAGCACTCAACTGAACTCCCGGCCGTCATCTCGACCGACGCCGCCGGCGGAACTCCCAGGAAGCGCATCCACGCGCTCCTTTCGAACGAAAAGGAATCTCAGCATGAATAGAATGGTTTCTTTAAAGTCAGCCCCGGTCCTTGCCACCGCGCTGGCATTCGCGCTCGCCGCCTCTTTTGCGGGTTGCAAGAAGACCTCTGCCCCAGACGCGACCGCGCAGAATGCGGCTCAGCCCGCCGCCCCCGGCGCTCCAGGCAGCCAGCCCGGCGCAGCGCCCGGTGCTCCTGGCGCCCCCGGCGGCCCGGGTCAGTATGCAGGTGCCCCGGGTGGGCCTGCCGGCCCTGG
>JAJYAE010000179.1 GCA_021779695.1 Acidobacteriota bacterium
GAAGGCAATCTCTACGCCACAACTCTCGTTGAGCAGGTGCGCTCCGGCCAGATCCCGGAGAGCGTTGTGGACGAAGCCGTGCGAAGGATTCTGCGCGTGAAGTTTGCTTTGGGCCTCTTCGATCATCCCTACACGCAGCCGGGGCCGGCTTACGTGGCGACCCCTGCGCGGCGTGCGATTGCGCGCAAGGTTGCCGACGAGACGATGGTGCTGCTCAAGAATGACCCGGTGGAGGGCGTCGGCCAGCTATTGCCGATGACGGCCAAAGCGAAGAAGGTCGCATTGATTGGCCCAATGGCGAATGATCCGCAGGAGCTGATCGGCGCCTGGTCAGCAGGCAATCCCAATGACGTCATTACGCTGAAGCAGGCATTGCAGGAACGCCTTGGCGACCGGCTGCTGTACGCCGTGGGCTGCGGATTGCTCGCAGGCAAGGACGAAAACATCCTGAAGCAGATCATGCATGGAGGCACGGCCGCGGCGGCGGAAGGCGAGCCTCTGCCCGATGATGACAAGACAATTGCCGACGCGGTGGCCGCGGCAAAGCAAGCCGATGTGGCGATCCTCGCGTTGGGTGAACCCACGCAGTGGATGGAAGGCGAGGCTTCGAGCCGCGTCCGCCTTGGCTTCACGGGTTCGCAGGAACGGCTTCTTGAAGCAGTTGTGGCAACGGGGAAGCCGGTCGTGCTGGTGGTATTGGCCGGGCGTCCACTGGAACTTACCTGGGCAGCAGCGCATGTGCCGGCGATTCTGGAGGCATGGAGCCCCGGCATTGAAGCCGGACCGGCTGTGATGGATGTTCTCTTTGGCGATGTGAACCCATCAGGAAAACTGCCGGCGAGTTTGCCGCGTGCGGTGGGGCAGGAGCCGCTCTATTACGCGCAGATGCCGACGGGCCGTCCCGCGCACGGTGACCTGAGCCATATGCCGTACAACTCGGAGGAAAAGTTTCAATCGCGCTATGTTGATGAGCGGAACTCCGCGCTTTTCCCCTTTGGATGGGGCCTGAGCTATACACGCTTCCGCTACTCCACGCCAACTGTCAGCCGCTCTGAAGTGCCGCTGCGTGCGATCCTGGCAGATCATAAGCCGGTGCTTACCGTCGGGGTGGACGTGACCAATACCGGAAGTGTCGCGGGCTCAGAGGTCGTGCAGCTTTATATCCGCGACACGGTGGCAAGCGTGGAACAACCCGTGCGGGAGTTGAAAGGCTTTGCGCGCCTGTCGCTCGCACCGGGTGAAACCAAGCACGTCAATTTCCCTCTCGGCTTTGACGAGCTGAGCTTCTATAACGTGGCTGTTCAGAAAACGGTCGAGCCCACCACCTTTGATGTCTGGGTGGGCGGCAGCTCTCTGGCCACGGAGGAGACAAGCTTCAAAGTTGTGCAGTGAGGGAAGGGCCGCGGTCCGAAGAGCCTTGCGAGATGCTCAACGGCCCGGCTGAACCGCGCACGTGGATTCGCGCACAATCAGCTCCGGCTCCACGATCAGGTCCTCGGACATGGCGCCACTTTGCGTGATGAGCTTCAGCAGTTGGCGACTTGCCAGCGCACCCATCTGGTGCAAAGGCTGGCGAAGGGTGGTCAAGCCCGGCAGGTGGTAGGCCGCAGAGGGAATGTCGTCAAAGCCCACGACGGAGATGTCATGGGGAATACGCCGCCCAGCTTCATGGAAAGCGCGCATCGCGCCCAGTGCGGTCAGGTCGTTGAAGGTCAGCAACGCCGTGAATGGAAGCCCGCGGCTCAACAGAGTCTTGGCTGCGCGATAGCCTTCTTCAGGAGTGGCCTGCTCTCGCAATGAGGTCTCCGCCTGAAGTTCGATCGTGAGCTTCGTGTGAATGGGCACTCCATGGGCGTTGAAGGCATCGACGATACCGTTCCAGCGTTCCTGGCTGGCCGGCCGCCACGCGTGTCCCTTGATGACTGCAATCCGGCGATGACCGAGTTCGAGGACATGTTCCGCTGCAGCGCGCGCGCCGCGGTAGTTGTCGAGCAACACGCGCGTCATTTCCCCAACTGCGGGATAGCCGCCGATCGAAACGCTGGGAAGCCCGAGTGGCTCCTCAATGGGCGTATTCAGAAGGATGACACCTTCCACAGCCCGCTGCTGAAGACGGCGTAGATACTCGCGGATGCGCTGCTTGTCTCCGTGATGAATGGCGAGAAAAACCGCGTAGTTCTGATCAAAGAGGGTCTCATCCACACCGCCGAGTACCGCGGTAGAGTAACCTTCGCCGATGGCCGGCAAGAGGATGGCGACGGTGAAGCTTCGGTTTGAGGAAAGATACTTCGCATACAGGTTGGGTCGATAATCAAGCTCCTGCGCAGCCCGCAGCACCCGCTCCCGTGTCTCCTGCGGGATGGCCTTTGCCAGGGGCGCGTCATTGAGCACGAGCGAAACTGTGCTGGGATGAAGCCCAAGACGAGCGGCGAGCTCTTTTTGCGTAATCCGCGGGCGCGATGGGGCTGCGCGGCGATCAAGCTTTCTGGCCATGGTGGAATCTCTCCGGCACGACCTGCGCACCATGCGACCATGATGCCTTGCGTGATGCGCAGGCTGCGCTGGTTCAGTCTTCCTGCGGAAGATCGGGAATCCTGAACGGGCGTGAATCGAACTCAGCGGCAGGCTTGGTTCGAGGCCCCTGGTATCGCCACAAACGTGATGCTCGTCGGAGGCAGCGATACCGTTCCGGCGTGCGTCGATTTCCCATTCAAAGAAGGTAGATCCCCGTTTGCAGTCAGAGCCAGATCTTTTCCGTTGAGCCGAACAGCCGTACCCAGCAGATCGGGCGCCGTGAGCTGGTAGCGCGATGAAGCAAGCGGCACGGCAATCTCGCGCGACTCGGCCTTGTCGGTATTCAGCACAAGCAATGCCACTCCCCCCGGATGACGGCGGAGGCAGTGCGCGTAGACATAGAGATTGGGCGTCTGTGAGGAGCCGGCATCTAGCACCGTGGTGCCCATCAGCCTGCGCCAAAGAACGGCCGACCAGTAATTCGCCCGCGGCTGCAGCGTCGCCTCATCCAGAAGGCCGTAGTCGCTGGCATCGAGCGTGTTGTGGATGACGACCTTAACGCCCAGCTTGGCCAGGATGCCGAGCTGGTTGAGGTATCGGAAGCTGTCGATAAAATCGCCAGCCCAGGGATTGCCGCCACAGGCCGTTTCAGCCGTTTCCGTGTTCCAGATCGGCATGCCCGGCACAAAGCGATCGCGCAGCTTGGCGTAGAACTCCTCTTCGCGCGCCGTGGCCATCAGCCATTCTTCTGAAAGGGCATGATCCGGAGACGTCTTTGCAGCCGCTCCCATCATTGCCGAGCAGCGCTGCGAGACGCCGCCATAAAAGTGGTACGCAAAAACATCCAGTCCTGGGCCCTCTGCCACCAGCATGTCCTCGGTGCGGACTAACTTCATCGAAGGCGGCTGCTGACCAAGCGAGCCGCCTTCGCCTACCGAGTCAGGCCCGATGATCTTCGTCCCGGGAGCCGCTTTTTTGATGAACGCGGCAAAGATCTTGAAGTCCCGTCCGTATTGTGCGGCGTCGTAGCTCTTCGGCGCGCCACCCATCGTCGCGAACGTCGGCTCATTGAAGTACTCGACTCCAGCGATGTGCCCCCCGACGGTCTTGGTGTAATCCAGCACCTTGCTTGCTTCCGATGGAGTCCATTCACCTTGAGCGTTGCGCACTCCCGGACTGATGGCAAAAGACGTGATGATCTCGTCATCGACCGCGCGGGCAAAGTCGAGCACGCCGCTCCATTGCTTTCGCGTGAGAATATCGCCGAATCCAGCGGGCGGCTCAGACGGCGCCGGACCGTCAGAGTCATCAAAGTACGTCGAGTTGGCCCAGGTTCCGCTCACGCGCACATAGGCGGGGCTCAGTGCCGAGGCCAGCTTGCGCAGCTCCGGATTGGAGAGGTCTACAGGCGCGCGATAGCGATAAAGCGAGGGGTTCATCCCACCCGGCGTGTTGGCCGGTTTGGTGTCGGCGACCGCAGCTGGGCCTGACTTTGCTTGCTTGTAGGGGGCCCAGAAACGGCCACCCGTTACTTCGACCATTTCGATGTTGTAAGACTGGTAGCGCTCGCTCACGGTACCAATGCTCGGCAATTTTCCCGGCGCGATTGGGATGGGGCTTGCGGATTGTCCAAAAGAAAGAGCTCCCGCCGAGAGGAGCAGAATCGCCGCACTCGTGCTGCTGCGCCTTAGAGTCTGGTGAGTCATCATGTTTCCATCCTGCATGCTGCGGAATGATTTCCTGCCTATTCAAGCGATTGAATAGATGTGTAAGTAATCTTGTGTCGCCGTCGGACAGTTTGTCAAGAGGATTCTTGGAGGAGTATGCGACGGATCAGAAGCGAGACGCCCGCCACGCAGCAACCAGCTTCGCAACCAGAGACTGCTCACTACGGACAGGTTTATCGCATCGCGATGCAAGCCATCGCTCGATACGATCGCAAGTCTCCAAATCATCCTGATTGAATGAGATAATGGAGTTGACGATCTGCTTGATCTCTGCTGCAGTGCATGCCTGCTCCGGCCCGCAAAGAGCACGGCCGCAACGAGCGTATCCCCCGCTTCCTTCCCAGCTTGCCGGGCTCGAGGACGGAGCAGAATGCAGGCCGCCAGTGACGGAAGTGTGACCGTGATGAGGAACGTATCGAGCAATCCACTCAGCAAGATTCTCAAGAGCCGCATCGCCATTCTGGACGGGGCCATGGGAACCACCATCCGCACCTATGGCATGAGGGAAGCGGACATTCGCGGCACGCGCTTCAAGGATGCTCCCAAGGAGCTGCTCAACAACGGCGACCTGTTTGTGCTCACTCAGCCCGGCATGATCGGAGATATTCATCGCCGCTTTCTTGAGGCGGGTGCTGACATCATTGAGACCAATACCTTTGGCGCCACCACCATTGCGCAGAGCGAATTTTTTGTCGAAGATCCGCGGGAACACGGCGGCAGAAAAGATCCGGAGTTTTATCAGAGAATTGTCGACGATTCTTTCCTTAAGAATCTGGCATGGGAGATCAACGAGCGTTCCGCGCAGATTTGCCGCGAGTGGGCGGATCGCGTGGCGAGCGCGACGGGGCAGCAGCGCTTTGTAGCCGGCTCCATCGGCCCCTTGACGGTATCGCTCTCCAACTCGCCGGATGCTGACGATTCCGCCTTTCGCGTTGTGACCTTCGACCAGGTGCGCATGGTCTACAAGGAACAGGTACGCGCGCTCATCGCCGGCGGTTCGGATCTGCTGCTGGTGGAGACCATCTTCGACTCGTTGAATGCGAAGGCAGCGCTGGTTGCGATTCAGGAAGTCTTCCAGGAAGATGGCCTGACGCAAGCAGGACGCGAGTTGCCGATCATGATTTCTGCCGCGGTTGGACGCGGCGGCGAGACGATGATCTCCGCGCAGACGATTGAAGCCTTCTGGAATGCGGTCAAACACGTGAGGCCATTTTCCGTGGGCCTGAACTGCTCGCTTGGTCCTGATCTGATGTATCCGTTTCTTGAGGAGCTGGCGGAAAAGTCTGACACGGCTGTCTCGTGTTATCCCAATGCTGGCCTGCCAAATCCTCTGTCGCCGACGGGCTTTGATCTGGGGCCGGAAGAAATGGCCCAGCGACTCACCGAGTTTGCGCGCGGCGGTCTCATCAATATTGCCGGCGGCTGTTGCGGAAATACCCCGGAGCATATCGCAGCAATTGCGAAGTCTCTCGAGGGGCAGCCGCTGCGGGAACGCCGTGCTATATCGATTGGCTCTGCGCAGAAGACGGCGGCAGCTTCAGAGTTCCGGCCGCTGCGTCTCTCCGGGTCGCAACCGTTTACCCAGCAGCAGGGCGTCTTCATCATGATTGGCGAACGCACCAACGTAGCCGGCTCGCCAAAATTTGCAAAGCTCATTAAAGAGGGCAAGTACGAAGATGGCGTGAGTATTGCGCGTCAGCAGGTAGAGAATGGCGCCAACCTCATCGACATCTGCATGGACGAGGGCATGATTGATGGTGTCGCGGCGATGACGCGCTTCTTGCACCTGCTTGCCAGTGAGCCGGAAGTGGCGAAAGCGCCTTTCATGATTGACTCGTCGAAATGGGAGGTAATCGAGGCGGGCTTGAAGTGCCTGCAGGGCAAGGGAATTGTCAACTCGATTTCACTGAAAGAAGGCGAGGAAAGATTTCGTCAGAATGCGGCCACGATTCTCAAGTATGGCGCGGCTGCGGTCGTCATGGCTTTTGATGAACAAGGGCAGGCGGCGACATACGAGGATCGCGTTCGCATCTGCGAACGCGCCTATCGCATCCTTGTTGATGAAGTCGGCTTTGCACCGGAAGACATCATCTTCGATCCAAACATTCTGACCGTGGCCACGGGCATGGAGGAGCACAACAACTATGCCGTGGACTTTATCCGCGCCACCCGGTGGATCAAGGAGCACCTGCCGCACGCAAAGGTGAGCGGCGGCGTTTCAAACATCTCCTTCAGCTTTCGCGGCAATAACAAAGTGCGCGAGGCAATGCACGCGGCCTTCCTTTATCACGCCATCGCCGCCGGGCTGGATATGGGAATCGTGAACGCCGGCATGCTTGAGGTCTACGAGGAGATTGAACCGGAGCTGAAAACGCGCGTCGAGGATGTGCTGCTCAACCGGCGGCCGGATGCCACCGAGCGGCTGATTGAGCTTGGCGAAGCGCTCAAGACGCAGGATGCTGGAGCCGCTGCGACGGAGAAGAAGACGGAAGAGTGGCGCAGCGGGAGCGTCGAAGAGCGGCTTGCTCATGCTCTGGTCAAGGGCATCGATGCCTACATCGATGTGGACACCGAGGAGGCGCGGGCGAAACTCGGCCGGCCACTCGCAGTCATCGAAGGTCCACTGATGGATGGCATGGGCGTGGTTGGCGATCTTTTTGGCGCAGGCAAGATGTTTCTGCCGCAGGTCGTCAAATCGGCGCGCGTGATGAAGAAGGCTGTCGCGTACCTGACTCCGTTTATGGAAGCCGAAAAGGCGGCCATGGCTGCGGCCGGGCAGGAGGTTCGCACACAGGGGAAGATTGTGCTCGCAACGGTGAAAGGCGACGTGCACGACATTGGCAAAAACATCGTGGGCGTGGTGCTGGCCTGCAATAACTATGAGGTGATTGACCTTGGCGTGATGGTGCCTGCGGAGAAGATTCTTGAGCGGGCGCGGCAGGTAAATGCGGATGTCATTGGATTGAGCGGCCTCATCACGCCGTCGCTGGACGAGATGGTGCATGTGGCGCGCGAGATGGAACGGATGGGCTTCAAGCTGCCCCTGCTGATTGGCGGTGCAACGACGAGCCGCGCGCACACCGCGATCAAGATTGCACCACACTATAGCGAGCCTGTCGTGCACGTGCTCGACGCGAGCCGAGCCGTGCCCGTGACGACAAGCCTGCTGAGTCAGGAGGGCAGGGAGCAGTTCGTCACGCAACTCCGCGCGGAGTACGACGGACTTCGCAGAATGCATTCCGCGCCGCAGCAGAAGACTGTGACCATCGAAACAGCGCGGAGGCGGCACACAGCGATTCAATGGCGTGCCGAGGATATTGCCGTGCCTTCATTCACAGGCATCCGCGTGCTTCATGATTTTCCTCTCGCAACTCTACGCGAGTACATCGACTGGACGCCGTTCTTTCACACGTGGGAGATGAAAGGTGTCTATCCACGCATCCTTGACGATCCGGAGAAAGGCGCGCAAGCTCGCCAGCTCTTTCAGGAAGCGAATGTCCTGCTCGACCAGATCATTGAGCAGAAGCTTCTGCGTGCGAGCGGCGTGTATGGGTTCTTCCCTGCGAATGCGGTGGGCGATGATGTGGAGATTTTCTCAGACGCATCCCGCTCAGAGGTCTTTCAGCGATTCCATTTTCTGCGGCAGCAAGCCAATCGGGAGGGCAATGAGCCTTGCCGATCGCTGGCAGACTTCATCGCACCCAAAGAGACCGGGCTGGACGACTTCATTGGAGCTTTCGCCGTCACCAGCGGAATCGGATTGAAGGAGCTGCGCGAGAGTTTCCGCGCGAAGCATGATGACTATAACGCAATCATGGCCGAAGCACTTGCCGATCGCCTTGCGGAAGCCTTCGCGGAGTGCCTGCACAAGCAGGCACGCGATGCATGGGGCTACGGCCGCGCTGAGACCTTCACTCCGGCCGAGTTGGTTCAGGAAAAGTATCGCGGAATTCGCCCCGCGCCCGGCTATCCAGCCTGTCCCGATCACACTGAGAAAAGCACGCTGTGGCGCCTGCTCGACGTAGAGAAGAATACCGGCATCCAGCTTACTGAATCCTTTGCCATGTGGCCGGGATCGAGTGTCAGCGGGCTTTACTTCGCGCATCCGGAGTCGCGCTACTTCACTCTCGGCAAGATTGATCGCGACCAGGTGGAAGACTATAGCGTGCGAAAAAGCTTCTCAATGGCTGAAGCAGAGCGTTGGCTGAGCCCGAACCTGAACTACAACCCTACGCCGTGATGTCCGGATAGCGCGCCCTGCATATCGTGTTCTAGACTTGCACCGTCATGAAGGGCGTGGTGGCAATCGTGCAATCGAACAGAACAGGGAAGAATGATCTCCGCGCAATACCTGCGCTTCGCTCGAAGCAGACAATGCGACGGGTCCTTGCCTCGTGCCTGCTGGTCGTGGCGCAGGCAGCATGCAGTGGGGCAACCGGGTCCAGCGCTGCAACAGGTGTCGTCAATGTTCAATCTCCCATCATCACGACCATGCCGGCGCAGAACGGAGCGCTGGTCGTCACGCTGAGCGACAGCGCAAAGCCGGCGGCGATTTATTACACGCTCGATGGAACCACCCCGACCTCGAACTCGGCGGAATACTTCGGCCCGTTTCTCCTGGATTCGAGCGTCACTGTCATGGCAATTGCAGCGGGTGCGAATGGCGGAGTAAGTGCAGTCGCAAGTCAGAGCATTCAGTTGAACATTCCCTCAGGATCTCTCGTGTGGTCCGACGAATTCGCAAACTCAACGGGAGCGGTT
>JAJYAE010000180.1 GCA_021779695.1 Acidobacteriota bacterium
ATGCGGCGATCACCGGAGCGTCCGTTCACATTGCGCACATCAACAGCATGGCCAACAAAGAGACGCCGATCGCTTTGCAAATGATCGAAGGCGCGCACGCGCACGGCATCGACATCACCACCGAAGCCTATCCCTACACGGCGGGCGAAACCCGGATTGATTCCGGAGTGTTTGACGCCGGCTGGCAGCGCCAACTGGACATCACTTACTCCGACCTGATGTGGGTGAACACGGGCGAGCGCCTGACGGAAGAGTCCTTCAACCGGTACCGCAAGCAGGGTGGCTTCGTGATTCTGTTCACCAATACGGAGGCGATGGTCCGGGAAGCGATGGCCGACCCAGCCGTGATGATCGCAAGCGACGGTATCATTCAGGACCACAAGGGGCATCCGCGCGCTTCCGGGACCTATGCCCGCCTGCTGGGAGTCTATGTGCGGGAGCAGAAGGTGCTCACACTGATGGAGGCAATTCGGCGCTCGTCACTGGCGCCCGCGCAACGCCTTGAAGACGCAAGCCCGCAGATGAAAAACAAGGGCCGTCTCCGGGTGGGAGCGGACGCCGACATTGATATGTTCGACCCCGCCAAGGTCATCGACAGGTCAACGTACCAGCAGCCTGCGCGCTACTCCTACGGTTTTCGCTATGTTCTTGTGGGCGGAATCCCTGTTGTGTGGAATGGCAAACTCGAGGAGAGCATCCTGCCCGGACAGGGAGTTCTTGCTCGTTGATCCGGGCCAATGATGCAGGCCAATGACGGGGACAACGGCAGGTGGCCCGATCGCGGCATTCGGCGGCAGCAGCGGATTGGCGAGAGGCCAGTCCCGTCCTTGTTTTCTTGCGATGAGCGGGCGATATGGGGCGGGTAGGCGGCTTTCGACGCGCGGCTTGCCAGCGGCAACACGATCAGTCTCCGAAAAAGACAGATCCGGATCGGAGCTGGCGACGGGAGCAGACGGACTGGAGTGAAAATGCGCGGAAATTGCGCGGGGAGAGATGGAGCCGACGATCGGACTTGAACCGATGACCTGCTGATTACGAATCAGCTGCTCTACCAACTGAGCTACGTCGGCGGCTTCCTTCCCGATTGTATCGTTCAGTGCGCTTTGGGTAAAGTTGAGCGGTGGCGCCCGGAGCGATGCACCCGGCGTGCGCGGAGATGAGGCGAGAGTCATGGATCAGACCATCCAGCTTGCGTTCCGGATTGCGATTGTGTGGTCGGCGGGATTTCTGGTGGCGGTGGGCGTGCGCGCTCTGCTGCCGGACCAGGCCGGAATCACACTGGGCACGGCAGAGGGCAGCCTGTTTCTTTCCTACAGCAAGATTGGCTTCTGGACATGCCTGCTGGCGGCGCTGACGGTGACGGGACTGGTGGTGTTCCGGGCGATGGTGGCGGATATGGGGTTTGGGACGCGCTGAGGCGGAGCCGAGTGGGCACCTTGAGGCAAAAACGGAAAGAGCCGCCCGGCAACAGGGCAGCTCCTTCCTCAGGGAGAATAGTTCCAACGGAGGCAAAACCATCAGAACTTTCTGGCTGCATACTAGGGTTCGTGGGGCGGAGTGTCAAGAATAAATCTGGGAAGAAATAAAACTAATTTTATGAATGAGTTAGGAGGGCAGGCATGCGGATGTTGCGGTGCAAAGGTTCGCCGTCTGTTCGCCCGCAAAGTTCCTGATTTTTTAGAGAATTGAGGGAGTTTCTTCGGGTTTCTGGCTTGTTTTCCACAGCTTAGAGAGCCAGGGTAACGCCTGAGATGCGCCGGCAGCATGCTGCCGGCGGGGGCGTTATTTTTTGAGGTCGAGCCGGATGAACTCAATATCCGAGACGGAGGAGACGGGTCTTCCGCGGGCGATGCGGTAGAGAGCGCGGCCGCCGCCAAGGAAGAAACCGAGGAGGATGGCGGCGAAGGAGCCGATGAGGACAAGGCTGGCGATGCCGAGGAGAAGGCGGCCGGTTTTCTGGACTTCGGACTCGGCGGGGAGCGGGATGGCGGTGAGCTGGTCCTGATAATTGACGAGCTCGATGAGGCGGTGGCTTTCGTCGGGGATGGCGTCTCCGCTGACGAGGGCGACGATGGGACCGCTGCGGCGGACTTCGAGCGAGGCGGTGTCAGAGTCCTGGAGTGGCTTGGGCCAGGCGGGCTGGGCCTTGCTGCCGGCCTTGATATAGTCGCGGATCTTCTGTTCCTGGGCGGCAGCCATCTGGGGTGTGGGATAGCTGATGAGGGTGAGAGTGGCAGGCCCGGAGGGTAGCGAGTAGGTGGCGGTGATGGCTTCGGCGTCGAGGTTGAAGCCGATGAGGCTGGCGGGGAGGACGCCGCCTGCGCCGGTGTATCCGTCGGGACCGAGCGCGTAGTGGGTGGTCTGCTTTTCCAGCGAAGCCTGGGGCAGGTTGAGAAGGATGGGCGGGGGGATTGCCTTGTTGCCGCGCGGCGTGGGGAGCTGGTGGGCGAGGGAGCGCATTTCTGCGGCGGACATGGGCGTGATGGTGGAGAAGGTGGCGTCGACGACGGTATCACCCTGCCAGAAGAGGACGTGATTGTGGTCCGAGGCTGCGCCGAAGCCGATATCGGCGCGGGGGAACCCGTCCTTGCGGTAGAAGGTGTAGGCGCCGTAGGCTCCGCTCTCGTCACTGAAGCGGAGTGCGCGGAGGGTGAGGGTGTCGCCGTCGCGCTTGTAGGTGGCGGAGGCGCCGTAGGTGAAGTCGTATTCCTGGAGGGCGGCGGCGTTGACGGCGTCGGCCTGTGCGGTGGAGGTGAGCGGATTGGCGGAGCCGGTGAGGACCCATCCGGAGAAGACCTCGGGCAGAAGAGCCTTGGCCTTGGCGGCGGGTGGCACGGGGACGTCGACGGTGACAGCCGGGGCGTGCGATGGGGCGGGTTGAGGGCTCTGTGGCCGGGCTTGCGCGCGGGCGGCGAGAAGAGCGAGGCAACAGAGCAGGGTGGCGGACTTCCGCATTCAAAAAGACTCCCACCTCAAGGGTACACGCTGGCGGGGAATGCGTGTGCCGGGGCGCTATGCTGGAGGCACGATGAGCGAAAATGTGGGACGTATCCGTCGTGTGGCGGTGTATTGTGGCTCGGCGAGCGGCGCGGACCCGGTGTATCTGCAGGAGGCGCGGGCGCTGGGAGTGGCGATTGCGACTGCGGGGATGGGTCTTGTGTATGGCGGGGCGAGCGTGGGGCTGATGGGCGCAGTGGCCGATGCGGCGCTGGCCGGTGGCGCGGAGGTGATTGGCGTGCTGCCGGAGGTGCTGGCGGGCAGCGAGATTGCGCACACGGGATTGACGCGGCTGGAGCAGGTGCCGACGATGCACGCGCGCAAGGCGCGGATGGTGAAGCTGGCCGATGCGTTTCTGATCTTGCCGGGAGGCTACGGAACGCTGGACGAGCTGATGGAAATTGTGACGTGGGCGCAGTTGAAGATTCACGCCAAGCCGTGCGTGCTGATTAATACGGCGGGGTATTGGAACGGGCTGCTCGATTTTCTGGATACGGCGGTGCTGGAAGGCTTTCTGAAGGCGAAGAACCGGGCGCTGCTGCGCGTGGCAGGGAGTGCGGCGGAGGCGGTGGCAATGCTGGAGGAGATGTGAGGGCGTTGGGGATGGGGCGGTTTCGGGTTAGACGACCAACCGCTAGCGTGCCGGATCAGGCGGAAGTCCACCTTTGCGAAGCCGCAGCTTTGCGGCTCTTCGAGTACACAATCAGACCGATGACTACACAAATCCCCATAATTAGAAATGATTGCATTCCCCTCTGCCTTCTGCTGGCAGACCCAAAGTCTTCTAGCGAGTTTGTCGCAGGATCGTTGCGATCAAAGTAGACCCGCACTAATTGTCCAATGTATGCGGCTTTCGTTGGTGACGACCATTTGCCGCTGTATTGTGTCCCTCGAATTTGGAACGTGTAGGTACATTGGTTGTGATTGGATGGCTCATATCCTGTCACGACACCTGTAGTCGATTGCTGACGTTGGGCTAGAGCGTGGTATTCGTGCGCATTGAATGAGACAAAAACTAAGCCAAAAACGAATGGAGCTGTAATGAACAGCGCGTTCCAGGATTTCCAATCGTCATTCGATCGCGGAGAAATCAACCATCTAAAGAAATTCACGAGTCAATTATGACCCTTGGCCTCAGAGCTTTGAAAGGCACATCCTCGTTCTCCGTCCGAATCACCAGCTATCCGGAGATCGACGGCGTTTGGGTCTAGCTTGAGGCAGTGGAGCGAATGCGGACGACACAATTGAGCCATGCTTGGGGTGTCCGCCGATACCTGTTTGATCGTCTGCCGGTGTTTGCTCATCTCCGATGTTCTAATATTTGTTAGAATCTGGGCAGGGAGGGTCTGTCATGCTGAAGCTCAAGCTCACGACGATTGGAAGCTCTGTCGGGGTGATTCTGCCCAAAGAGGCCCTGGCCCGGCTGAAGGTCGACAAGGGCGACTCCATCTTTCTGACGGAAGAGAAGGATGGGTTCCGGCTAACGCCGTTCGATCCAGCGTTTGAGAATGCGATGCAGTCGGCGCGCAAGGTGATGAAGAAGCGCCGGAACGCATTGCGCGAGCTCGCAAAGTGAGAGCCCGCCGATGGGTATGGGTTCCGGTGGAGGTGGTCCTTGCCATTCACGACGAACAGATTGCAGAGCACGGCGGCATCGGCGGCGTCCGCGATGTGGCAGTGGTGGAATCTGCGCTGGCACGGCCCCGCAACCTCGTAGCCTACGGGAAACCCGATGCTGCTGCATTGGCGGCAGCGTATGCATTCGGGATCTGCAGCAATCACGGTTTTCTCGATGGCAATAAACGGACGGCCTACGTCGTTGCGGAAACGTTCCTTGATCTGAATGGTTACGCGATGGAGGCTTCGGACGAGGCGGTGGTGCACGCAGTGCTTGCAGTCGCATCCGGCGGGATGACGGAAGAACAACTGGAGAAGTGGTTCCGATCCTTTATCCGGTAGCTGGCAGGCTTGATTTTGGATACGGCGGTGCTGGAGGGCTTTTTGAAGGCGAAGAACCGGGCGCTGCTGCGCGTGGCAGGGAGTGCGGCGGAGGCGGTGGCAATGCTGGAGGAGATGTGAGGGCGGCGGGGTTTGGAAAGGCATTGGCTGGACTATAATCAAGCTTCCGAAAGCAGCGGGTTGCGCTGGGAAGCGAGCCGTGAGGCAATGGAAACCTGACCAATTGAAGGATGGGAGAGCGCGAGCATGGCGAAGTCAGTGAATAAGGTATTTCTGCTGGGGAATGTGGGCAAGGACCCGGAGATTCGTTCGACGCCGAGCGGGACGACGGTGGCGCAGTTTACGCTGGCGACGAGCGACCGGCAGAAGGACGCGCAGGGTAACTGGCAGGACCGCACGGAGTGGCACAACCTGGTGGCGTTTACGAAGCTGGCGGAGATTGTGCGCGACTACGTGAAGAAGGGCTCGAAGCTGTATGTGGAGGGCAAGATTCAGACGCGGTCATGGGACGACAAGGAGACGGGCGCGAAGCGGTATCGGACGGAGATTATTGTGAACGACATTTCGCTGCTGTCAGGACGCGAAGAAGGCGCGGGCGGCTACAGCCGGAGCGCGGGCGCGTCGAGCACGACGGCGAGCTTTGACCAGCGGCCTGCGGGCGGACAGGATGAGTACGCGCAGTCGTCGGAGATATCGGACGACGATATTCCGTTCTAGTCCGGCAACGAAGACAGTTGTGGCCAAGACCCTCCGATGGCGGAGGGTCTTCGTGTTGTGCGGGGCTATTTGCGTTTGGCGCGCTCGCGCTGGAGTTCGCGATAGAGCTCACTTTTGGACTGGCCGGTTTCGCGTGCGAGGCGCTTGAGGGCGTCCTTTTCTTCGAGGCCTAACTCGGAATGCAGAGTGGCGATGCGGGCGCTGATTGATTCCGAGGTCCGAGAATCCGGACCTGGGGTATCGGCGGAACGAATGGGGGCTTCGACGAGGAGGACGAATTCGCCGCGGATGCGGTCGCGATCGGAGAGGGCGCTGCGGAGTTCGGCGACGGTGCCGCGGAGAAACTCTTCGTGCAGCTTGGTCAGCTCGCGTGCGAGGACGATGCGCAGGGCGGGACCGAAGACCGATTCGAGATCGGCGAGTGTGTCGGCGATGCGGTGCGGCGCCTCATAGAAGATGAGCGTCTGCACTGCTTCGCGCGGAGCGGCGGCGAGGTCTTCAAGGCGGGAGCGGCGCGCGCCGGCTTTTTCCGGCAGGAAGCCGAGGAAGGTGAATTCCGCGGTGGGCAGGCCGGAGGCGATGAGGGCGGTGAGTGCAGCGCTGGCTCCGGGGATGGGGACGACAGGGACACCGGCGGCGATGGCCTCTGCGGCGAGCAGCGCGCCGGGATCGCTGATGCCGGGCAGGCCCGCGTCAGAGACGACAGCGATGGCAGCGCCGCGCTGGATTTCCGCAATGAGCTCGGCGGCGCGGGCGCGCTCATTGTGCTGATGACAGCTGACGGTGGGCGTGTCGATGCCGTAGTGGTTGAGCAGCTTCTGCGTCTGGCGGGTGTCTTCGCAGGCGATGCGTCGGGCGCGGCGGAGGATGTCGAGGGCGCGAAGGGTGATGTCGCCGAGGTTGCCGATGGGAGTGGCGACGAGGTAGAGACTGGGTGCGAGCGGGGTCTCGCCGGAGGTGGTCCGCGGTTTGTGCTCTCCCACCTTAGCTGATTCGCCAGAAGCGCCAATCGCCGAAGGTGGGGCACACGGAGCTTGAAGATCGCCGGACATGGGCGGGCTATCCGCTGGCCGCATCGTGCTCAATGCGGCGCTGCTCGGCGAGCAGGGACATGGAGCTCATGAGGTTTTGAACGCTGACGATGCCGACGACCCGGCCACTGTCTGTGACGGGAATGAGGGAGAGCCCGTGGCCGGCGTTGAGGCGGCGGATGGTGGCGCCGAGGGTGTCTTCAGGTCGGGCGACCTGGAAGGCGCGGGACATGACGGACTGGATGTAGCCGTTGCCGTCGTTGCGGAGCGCGTCCACGATGCGTTGACGGGAGACGATGCCGACGAGCTCGGGTCCGCGGACGACGGGAAAATCGTCCTGGAGCGAGTGGATGCAGCGGGTGAGAGCGTCGGCGAGGGTGTCTGATGGCGAGAGGGTGGCGAAGTCAGTGAGCATGACTTCGCGCATGTGGACGGTGTCGACGACGGACTGGAAGAAGACGCCCTGGTCTTCAATCTGCGCGCCGATCATGATGAAGAAGCCGGCGATGACGAGCCATGGAGAGTGGAAGAGCATGCCTGCGATCATGGCGGCGAGAGCGAGGAGCTGGCCGAGCCCACCGGCGGCGCGGCCGGCTGGGGCGAGGCCGTGGTTGCGGGCAAAGCTGCCGCGGAGCAGGCGGCCACCGTCGAGCGGGTAGGCTGGGAGCAGGTGGAGTGCGGCGAGGCCGAGCTGGAACCAGACCATGCTGCGAAGCAGATAGTCGGCGGTGATCCAGGGCTGGGCGAAGAGCTGGATGGAGGGCCCGGCGGCGCCGAGGAGAGCGGCACCGAGAGCGACGGCCGTGGCGGCGTTGGCGAGCGGGCCGGCAAAGGCCAGGGCGAATTGTCCGGAGCCCTGGTTGGAGTTGTCCTGGCTCTCTGGGTTGGCGTAGGCGAAGAGGCCGCCGATGGGGAGCAGGAGAATGGCGCGCAGGCGCAGGCCGAACCACGCGGCGGTGAGCAAGCGCGCGATTTCACGCACGAGCACAGCGAGGACGAGTACGAAGAAGAGGCCGAGGCCACGCAGAACACCGCTATTGCCGCTCAGCAGCAGACAGACTGCGGCCAGCAGCGGAAAGAAGGCATGGACGCGGAGTTCAACGCCCATCCAGCGGCCCATTGGGAGTGACCAGCCTCGCATAAGGCAATTGTAGAAGGTCGGGGCTGAGAGGCGATGGTCATTTATGCTGGTTCGCGATGCGCATCATTGCGGGACAGTATCGGTCGCGGGTTCTGGAGGCACCGGTGGGGATGTCAACGCGGCCGACGAGCGACCGGCTGCGGGAGACGCTGTTCAACGTGCTGGCGCCGCGGATGGAGGGATGCGCGTTTGCGGATTTGTATGCAGGCTCGGGAGCGGTGGGGTTGGAGGCACTGAGCCGCGGCGCGGCGCGTGTGGTGTGTGTGGAGCGCGGGCCAGCGGCGCTGAAGGCGCTGCGCGGGAATCTGGCGCGGCTGGGCGTGAAAGAGGGTGTGCGCGTGGAAGCGGCGAGTGTGGCGGCTTGGCTGAAGCGGGCACAGGGGCCGTGGGATATCGTGTTTCTCGATCCGCCGTACGACGCGGAGGAAGAGTATGAGCGCGCGCTGGGTGCGCTGGGCGGCGGGGCGGTTCTTAGCAGAAGCCACGATTCGACTCCTCACGCAGAAGTGAATCCTGGCGGGGAGATCGTACCCTCCCACCCTAAACGCGATGCGTTTAGGGTGGGGCACCCAATTCTGGCGGAGGGCGCGGTGGTGATTGCCGAGCATCGAAGAAAGATGAAGCTGGAGGATCGGTATGGCGGGTTGCGGCGCGTGCGGCTGCTGGAGCAGGGCGATGCGGCGCTGAGTTTTTATGAGACAGCTGTCAGCTGTTAGCTTTCAGCTTCCAGCTCTGGAAAGGAATGAATTGAAGAACAGGATGCAGTGGATTGCGTGTGCGGCGCTGGGATGGGCCGCGATGGGCTTTGGTCAGACAAGTGCTTCGTGGGGGATTGGGCCGTGGACGCGGCCAGCCGCTGGCAATCCGGTGGTGACGCCGAATGCGGCATCGACGTTTATGGACCCGATTGCGAAGAAGCCGGTGCAGTGGGAGGCGCTGCACACGTTCAACCCGGCGGCGGTGGTGCGCGGCGGCAAGGTGTTCGTGCTGTATCGCGCAGAGGACAACTCGGGCACGATGGAGATTGGCGGGCACACGTCGCGGCTGGGGTTGGCGGAGAGCAAGGACGGTGTTCACTTCACGCGCAGGGGCGAGCCGGTGTTTTATCCGGCGGAAGACGATCAGAAGGCGCGCGAGTGGC
>JAJYAE010000181.1 GCA_021779695.1 Acidobacteriota bacterium
AACGGACGCATCTCTGCGGCGACCTGCGCGCCGCCCACGCTGGGCAGCAAGTGGTGTTGATGGGCTGGGTGAACCGCCGCCGCGACCACGGCAACCTCATCTTCCTCGATCTGCGTGACCGCAGCGGCATCGCGCAGATTGTGCTCGACAAAGAGCTGACGCCCGACGGCCATCTGAAGGGCGAGCAGGTGCGGCCCGAATATGTCGTCGCCGCCGTGGGCAAGGTGCGCCTGCGCGACAAGGACGCGATCAATCCCAAAATGCCCACCGGCGAGATTGAGATTGAAGCGACGGATCTGCGTGTGCTCAATGACACGCGCCTTGCGCCGTTCTCGCCAGCCGAAGAAGGCATCCAGAATGAAGAGGTGCGGCTCAAGTATCGCTACGTGGACCTCCGCCGCGCGGAGATGCAGCGCAACTTCTGGCTGCGCCATGAGATTACGCTGGCCATTCGCGAGAGCCTCTCAAAGCAGGGCTTTCTCGAGATTGAGACGCCCATCCTCACCAAGTCCACGCCCGAGGGTGCGCGCGATTTTCTCGTGCCAAGCCGCGTGCATCCCGGCGAGTTCTACGCGCTGCCGCAGAGCCCGCAGATTTTCAAGCAGATTCTGATGATCTCTGGCTTCGACCGCTATTTCCAGATTGCCCGCTGCTTCCGCGATGAAGACCTGCGCGCCGACCGCCAGCTTGAGTTCACACAGGTCGATCTGGAGATGAGCTTTCCGCGGCAGGAGCATGTCTTCGCCGTGGTGGAAGACTTTCTCTGCGCCGGCTTTGCCGCGGCCGGCGTCTCGCTGGCCAGGCCGTTTCCGCGCATGACCTACGACGACGCGATGCGCCAGTTCGGCAGCGACAAGCCGGACCTGCGCCTGCCCGGCCTCACCGACGTGCGCGCGGCGTTCACGGATGAAAATCTTGCCACGCTGCAGATTGACCCCGCGCTGCCGGTTGTCGCGTTCCGTATTCCCAGCGTGGGCGAGCTGAGCCGTAAGGAGCGCGAAGACAATCATCCGCTCTTTGACCAGAAGAAGGGCGCGAAGTTCATTGACGACTTCAAGCGCCTCGCCAAAGGATTCCCAGATGCAGCCGTGAAGGTGCGCGAGATGGCAGGCGCGTCCGAAGCAGACTTCGTTATTATCGTCGCCGGCGACCCTGCGCATCACATCAAGGCCAGTGACACCAAGTTTGAAGGCCGCCTGAGCGAGCGCGAAATCAATGTCTATTCTGCAGCGGGCAACTTCCGCACCGAGTTGGCGAAGAAATACGCCGAGCGCCACGGCGCCTTCCGCGTCACGGACGAAGTGGTCGGCAGCGCCGACCCGCGTGGCGGAAAGGTGATCGATGGTTCGCAGGCTTTTCAGCCGATGTGGATCACCGACTTCCCAATGTTCGAGTATGACCTGGCCACGGCCAAGTGGATGCCCGCGCATCACCCTTTCACTTCGCCGCATGAGGCGGACATGGCCAACCTGGTGAGCGACCCGGCCAGCGTACGCGCCAACTGTTACGACCTGGCGATGAACGGACTGGAGCTTGGGTCGGGTTCCATTCGTATCCATCGCAAGGATGTGCAGCAGGTCATCTTCCAGTCGCTCGGCATCAGCGAGGAAGAGGCGCGCCAGCGCTTCGGCTTCTTCCTCGATGCGCTGGAATACGGCACGCCGCCGCATGGCGGCATCGCGCTCGGCCTCGACCGCATTGTGATGCTGTTGACCGGGGCGCCCAGCCTGCGCGAGGTCATCGCCTTCCCCAAGACAGCCAAGGCAATCGACCTGATGGTAGACGCACCAACGAACGTCACAGAGCAGCAGCTCAAAGAGCTGCACATTCGCGTTGCGCTGAAGAGCTAGTCGCCTGTCGTCTCCACTTCCGGGTCGAGGCAGGTGATGGCCACGCAGTCGATGGAGAGGCAGTTGCCCAGTTCGCTGAAGTCCGCTTCCCAGCGTGGGCGGTCGTCTTCAGCGAGCGCCGTCAACGTCGTTGGGGAGGTGCGCAGAATCTCATACCAGATGTTCTGCGCCTGCCAGAGATTGAGCTCAAAGGGCAGTTCTTCCAGCGTTTTTGCCAGTGTCAGCGCACGGTCCAGCATCTCAAGAGAGCCTACGGAGACCTGCAGTTCAAGCATCGCGCGCTTCATTCGCTGATCGGCAAGGTAAGAGAGTGCCTGGGTCTCCAGCGGCACCTGGTCGGCCTTGGCCAGGTGGAGGAATGAGCGAATCAGTGCCTGGTCGATCGGATCCGCTTCCATGGCCCGGCGCAGGCCCGCGTTGATGGCAAAGCCCGCGGCCAGCGTGAGGGCAGGCGGCTTGGGCAGGCCTGCCTTGGAAAGGAAATGGAGCAGGCTTGCGTGGTCTTCGTAAATCGTGGTCAGCGAGTTTTCAATATCCCACAGCGTCGAGTTCAGAATGAGCTGCACGATACGGCGCTGCTCGTCCGTGAAGAGCGAGGTGAGGGAGTAGTCCGCGCGCCCGTAATACTGGTCGAGTAAACGGATGACCTCAGGGAAGTCCGCGGCCAGCACGTGTTGCGATGCCTCCGCAGCAAATGCCTCAAACTCAGATGCGCTGTCGATGCAATACGGCTTGACGGCCGCCGTAATGTTTTGATCGCCAAAGTGCAGCACGGCAAAACTGAAATTCTCGTGAATGCCCGTAATTTTGCTGGCGATGTGGGCCCGTCCCAGCGCAAGGCGACCTCTCCCCGATGTAAAGATGTCGTAGGACATGCGCTCTACGAGATAACTGAAGAGCTCTGTGGAATCGCCATATGACGAAAAAACGCTGCTGATGGCATAGTGGGCAGCAACCTGTTCAAGGCCGAGCTCGAGTGGAAGGATCTTTTGCCTGAAGATCTGCGTGCCATCTCCGGCAGCCGCCACATTGGATTTGGCGCCGGTGAGCATATTCAGAAATGCGTGCTCGATCGGGTCCACCTGTGCGCCAAAAAGCTGCCGTGCCAACTGCAGAACACGGGTCGCATACGCAATCACTTGAACAGTTTCAATGCCGGAGATGTCGTCAAAGAACCAGCCGCAACTGGTGTACATCAGCTGCGCATGACGCTGCATTTCCATCAACTGGCGGGCACGCACGCGCTCGTCCTCATTGAGAGGGCGCGCGGCATGCATCGCCAGATACTTTTCAATGGTTTCTTCGTGCCGGTGGAGGATGACTCCGATGTAGTGGTCGCGCGCCGCCCACACATCGTGGAAGAGCTTCGATCCTTCTTTTTCGGTAAGCGGGATAAGAGCGTCGCGCAAGTCGTCGAGAGCCTGCCGCAGGGGAGTGCGCCACTTTTGGTTCCACCCGGCTTTGCCCCCATTACAGCCGCAGTCGGAACGCCACCGCTCTATGCCGTGAACGCAGCTCCACGAAGTATCCTCAACGATCTCGCACTCGAATTCTGGCGGGAACTGCTCAAGGAAGCTGCCATAATTCGTGAGTCGAATCGTCTTGTCCTCTTCAAGAAGTTTGAGGGCATAGGCGAGCGCCATTTCCCCGTGCTTGTGATGGTGCCCGTAGGACTCGCCATCAGTGGCGACATGCACGAGCTGCGGTTGCGCCGTGTCGCGAAATCCTGATTTCAGGCGCGCGGCAAATATCTCGCCGGAGTTGAGCAGACCTTCAAAGGCGATAGCCCGCGAGATGGGTCCGTTATAAAAGAAGACTGCTATGGATGCGCCGGACGGGAACCGCACGAGGTAGGGCCGCGTCGTGTCGACGGTTGCATTGGGGGTATCGATCCACGCGCCGTCGCTGGATGCAGGCTTGATGGAGCGGATGCGCATACATTGATGCGGCGCAAGGACCGTGAATTTGATACCTTCATCGGCGAGCAACTCGAGGGTTTCGATGTCCGCTGCTGTTTCTGCAAGCCACATTCCCTCTGGACGCGCGCCGTAGTGAAATTCGTAATCGGCAACACCCCATCGGATTTGCGTGATCTTGTCGCGCCGGTTGGCCAGCGGCATGATGATGTGGTTGTAGACCTGTGCCATGGCCGAGCTGTGGCCCTTGTAGCTGCGCCGGCTTCGCCTTTCGCCATCCACCACCATGCGGTGCGTGCGCTGGGCTTTTTCTTTGAGCCAGCTCAGCAGCGTCGGCCCGAAGTTGAAGCTCATGCGCGAGTAGTTGTTCACAATGCGCGTGATGTGGTTCTTCTCGTTCTGAATGCGTGCGGCGCCATTGGTTGCATAGCACTCAGCACAGATGCGCTCATTCCAGTCGTGATACGGCGCGGCGGAATCCTGCGTCTCCACGGTCTCCAGCCAGGGATTTTCTCTGGGTGGCTGGTAAAAGTGACCATGAATGCAAATAAATCGTTTACCCGAAGTCATGCATTATCCATTCGCGAATTCGAGGCAAGCCCTCGCTCATCGCGCAAAACTCTATTGTAGGCTCGCCCGGCGCGGTCTGGCAGCTTCCGCCATGCCATCGCTTGCCCGCCACAGATACCACGCCGCAACCGACCGGTAGGGCGCCCATCGCTCGCCACGTTTACGCACCACATCCGGGGCCGGCAAATCCGCAGCCTCAATCGGTCTCGACCTGGGAACGCGCAGGAAGGTCAACGCATAACCCTTGCGGATGCCGTAGTCCGTAGCGGGCAGAACATCGGGCCGCCCCAGCCGAAAGATGAGCAACATCTCCACCGTCCACGGGCCGATCCCTCGCACCTCTGTCAAACGGCGCAAAATCTCGGCGTCGCTCATCTTGCTGATGGCCTGATGACCGGGCACTGTGCCATCGATCGTCTTGGCCGCAAGGTCACGCATCGCCTTGATCTTGTTACCGGAAACCCCGGCGGCGCGCAGTGGCTCATCCGGTGTTTTCAGAAGCATCTCCGGGGTAGGGTTGCCGCTAAAGTACACGCGCACACGCTCGTGAATCTTTGCCGCGGCCTTACCGTGCAGCTGCTGATACAGGATCGATTCCAGCAACGACTCAAATGGGGATGGGGAGCGATCCAAACGAAGCGCGAAGTCGCCAGCGCGCTCAATCAGGGCAGCCAGCCTGGCATCGCGTGCTTTCAGGTGCTCGACCGCAGTCGTCGCATCAAACGGCAACTTTCGCTTGCGTCCTTCAAAAATCATATGCTGGAGTCTACCGCATCCTGGCTCCATCGCCATCTCACTTTTATGCGTGAGTCCACCCCGCGGCCTCGCCCTGTACCATGAAGAGCGAAGCCTTGGGCTCAGGAGCGAGATGCGATGAAGATGCGCCCCGGTTCGCAGACCGGATTTTTGCTGTGCGGCAAGGAATGGGAGGATGGCGATGCCCTTGAGGTTCGCTCGCCATGGGACCAGGGACTTGTGGGCCGTGTCACCGTGGCTACACGTGCGGATGCCCGGCAGGCCGTGAATCATGCCATTGCCAGCATGCGCCGCACGCGCGCCCTGCCGCGGTGGAAGCGTCGCGAGATTCTGGAGGATGTGGCCGCCGCGTTGATTGAGCAAAAGGAGCGCTTTGCCCAGCTCATCGTTGCAGAGGCCGGCAAGCCTATCCGCTTGGCGCGCGCCGAGGTGGATCGTGCCGTTCTCACATTCAAGACGGCAGCCGAGGAAGCCGCGCGTCTTGGCGGCGAGTCGATCCCGCTCGACCTGACCCAAGGCAACGAAGGCCGCTGGGGCCTGGTGCAGCGCTTTCCGATCGGGCCGGTGCTGGCCATTACGCCATTCAACTTCCCCCTGAATCTGGTTGCGCACAAGGCTGCGCCGGCAATGGCTGCGGGCTGCCCTTTTATTCTCAAGCCCGCACCGCAAACGCCTTTCACAGCGCTGGCGCTCGGTGAGGTGATTCTGAAGGCTGGATGGCCCGAGGAGGCCATCGCCGTGCTGCCGCTTGCAAACAAGGACACGGCTTGGCTGGCAGAAAAGGAAGATCGTATTAAGCTCGTCAGCTTTACTGGGTCGGCGCCGGTGGGGTGGGAGATCAAGGCTCGCTCCAGCCGCAAGCGTGTGCTGCTGGAGCTTGGGGGAAATGCTGCGCTCATCATCCACAATGACTGGTCCGACTTGGACGACGCGGCCCTGCGAACGGCACACTCTGCATTTAGCTATGCAGGGCAGTCCTGCATCAGCGTGCAGCGCGTTTATGTGCACAAGTCCATCTTTCAAACCTTCCTGTGGAAGCTGGTGGAAGCTGCAGCGCGCCTGGTATCTGGCGAGCCAATAGCGGATGCCACGGATGTGGGGCCGCTCATCCGTCCGGAGGAAGCCGACCGTGTTCAAGCATGGATGAAGGAAGCCCTCGACGGTGGCGCCAAGCTCGTCACCGGCGGAGAGCGCAAGGGCTCCGTTCTTACGCCGACCATTCTTACCGGGACGAAGCCCGGCATGAAGATTCGGGACGAAGAGGTCTTTGGACCGGTGGTAGCCGTCGAGCCTTATGAGGATTTCGAAGAGGCGCTCGCCGAAGTAAACCGGTCGAGATATGGCCTGCAAGCGGGCTTGCTGACGCGCGATGCGGGTCGCATCCTCACCGCGTATCGGGAGCTGGAAGTGGGATCGTTGATTGCTGGGGATACACCGAGCTGGCGCCTGGATCCGATGCCCTACGGCGGCGTCAAAGACTCCGGCCTTGGTCGCGAAGGCATTCGCTCGGCCATTGACGAGATGACAGAGCCCCGCATGCTGGTCATGGCCGGCATTCCATTGATCTGACCGTCTCAAGAAAAATGCATTCAAACGATAAGGATTCGCACATGGATCTTGGCCTCAAAGGGAAACTCATTGTCGTCACAGGTGGCGGCGCGGGCATTGGCGGTGGCATCTCCCGTGCGTGCCTTGAAGAAGGCGCGCGCGTCGTAATTCTCAGTCGCGCGTCGCAGAACGTGAAGGACTTCATGGCGGAGATGCAGTCCGCAAAGGCCGACTGTCATCTGGTCGAAGCGAACCTGGAAGATGCGGTCCGCTGCAAGTCGGCCATCGAGGAGACTCAGGACCGGTTTGGCGATGTCTATGGTCTTGTGAATAACGCGGGCGTGAACGACGGTGTGGGACTGGCTTCCGGCTCGGTTGACCGGTTTGTTGAGAGCCTGCACAAGAATCTGGTGCACTATTACGCACTGGCGCATTATGCGCTGCCGGCACTCAAGCGCACCCAGGGCGCGATCGTGAACATCAGCTCAAAGGTTGCTCTAACCGGCCAGGGGAACACCTCGGCTTATGCTGCCGCAAAGGGCGCGCAGCTTGCGCTCACGCGCGAATGGGCGGCGGAGTTGTTATCGCACAATGTCCGCGTCAATGCGGTGCTTCCGGCCGAGGTGATGACACCACTCTACCGGCGCTGGCTCGATACGCTGGGAGATCCTGAAGCGACGCTGAAACGAATCACCGACAAGATTCCTCTGGGCAAGCGCATGACAACCTCTGCCGAGATCGCAGCGGCGACGGTTTTTTTGCTTTCGCCCATCCAATCCGGGCACACCACGGGCCAGCACCTCATCGTGGATGGTGGCTACGTGCACCTGGACCGCGCATTGACTTAAAGCCGCACTTGCACGTCCCGGCACCATGCAGGACGAGAACCAGAATCCAGCCGCGGCTGGGCAGTGGGCGCCAACCCCGGCCATTTGGACTACAATCTCAGGGTTATGGCTACTGAGACCTTACCTACCGCAATTCCTATGCGCCATCCGAAGGGCGCTTTCGCGAACGAGCCTTTTACCGATTTTAAGCAACCTGAGAACGCGCGGCGCATGAGGGCCGCGCTCGAAGTAGTGTCTGCAGAACTTGGCCGCGAATACGACCTGGTGATCGGCGGCCACCGGTACAAGACGCAAGGCAAGATTCGCTCTACCAACCCCTCGCGTCCAGACCAGGTGGTTGGCATTCATCAGAAAGCGGAGGCTGAACAGGCTCCGCGGGCGATGGAGGCTGCGCTAGACGCCTATGCCCGCTGGAGCCATGCTTCTGTGGAGACGCGCGCATCGCTACTGCTGCGCGCGGCTGAAATCATCCGCGAACGAAAGTTCGAGTTCTGCGCATGGTTGACTTATGAAGTGGGCAAGAACTGGGCCGAGGCCGACGCCGATGTGGGCGAGACGATCGACTTCCTTGAGTATTATGCGCGCGAGGCCCTGCGGCTGGCGCAGGCCAGGCCCTCGATCCAGTATCCCGGCGAGCGCAATGAGTTGCTCTACGTCCCGCTCGGCGTGGGCGCCGTCATTCCGCCGTGGAATTTTCCCTTTGCCATCATGGCCGGCATGACGTCCGCCGCAATTGTCGCGGGCAATACGGTCGTCCTCAAGCCCTCCAGTGATTCGCCCACGATCGCCGCACGTTTTGTTGACGTTCTGGAAGAGGCCGGCATGCCGGGCGGTGTGGTGAACTTCTGTCCCGGCTCGGGCGCGAGCTTTGGCAATGCCATCGTGGAGCATCCAAAGACACGCTTCATCGCCTTCACGGGCTCAAAGGCTGTTGGCCTCGAGATCCACGAGCGTGCGGCGAAGACGCAGCCCGGCCAGATCTGGATTAAGCGCACGATTCTGGAGATGGGCGGCAAGGACTCGATTCTCGTCTGCGCGGATGCGGACCTCGACGCGGCAGTGGAAGGCGTGGTGGCCTCGGCCTTTGGTTTCAGTGGTCAGAAGTGCTCTGCCTGTTCACGAGCCATCATTGAGGCTCCTCTCTACGACCTCTTTCTTGAGCGCCTGCGCGAGCGCGTGGCGAAGTTGACAGTGGGCGAGGCGGCAGAGAACCCAAACATGGGCCCGGTCGTCAACAAGGCGGCGCATGAATCGATGCTGCGCTATATCGAGATTGGCAAGAAGGAAGGAAGACTTCTTGCCGGCGGCCATGCCGTCGAGGCTGAAGGCGGCGGATTCCTCGTGGAGCCGACCGTCTTTGCTGATATTTCACCCAGGGTGGTGATTGCACAGGAGGAAATTTTCGGCCCGGTGCTGGCTGTCATCAAGGTGAAGGATTTTGAAGAGGGTCTTGCCGTGGCCAATAACACCGAGTATGGATTGACTG
>JAJYAE010000182.1 GCA_021779695.1 Acidobacteriota bacterium
GATCTTCAGGCTGAACGCGCTGACTAAAAACGGCATCTCGCTTGAGCACTTGCCGTATTCTCTGCGCATCCTTCTCGAGAATCTATTGCGACATGAAGACGGCAAGAGTGTAACAGCAGAAGACATTCACTTTGTGGCGAATTGGGATGCGGAATCCGAGCCATCCCGCGAGATCGCTTACAACCCCGCGCGTGTACTGATGCAGGACTTTACCGGAGTGCCGGCCGTAGTCGATCTCGCAGCCATGCGTGATGCAATGCGAACACTTGGAGGTGATCCGGCAAAGATCAACCCACTGCAGCCAGCGGAACTGGTAATCGACCATTCAGTGCAGGTGGATCAATATGGCACCAACGATTCCTATTCCATCAACACGCAGCTGGAGTTTCAGCGAAACCGCGAGCGATACGCATTTTTGAAATGGGGCCAAACTGCGTTTCATAATTTGTCCGTTGTACCGCCCGGCATGGGCATCTGCCACCAGTTAAACCTGGAGTATCTGGCAAGGGTTGTTTTCACCGCGCCACCAGATGCGGAGGGAGTCCTACAGGCGTATCCCGATACCCTGGTCGGTACCGACTCGCACACTACGATGATCAACGGCCTCGGTGTTCTCGGTTGGGGCGTCGGCGGCATCGAGGCGGAAGCGGCAATGCTCGGCCAGCCAGTGTCGATGCTGGTACCGCAGGTCGTGGGCTTTAGGTTGCTGGGGCAACTGCGCGAAGGCAGCACGGCGACCGATCTGGTACTAACCGTAGCAGAAATGCTGCGTAAGTTCGGTGTCGTCGGCAAGTTTGTGGAGTTTTATGGGCCCGGCATCAGTGAGCTAACGTTGGCCGACCGTGCCACAATCGGAAATATGGCGCCAGAGTATGGCGCGACCTGCGCTATTTTCCCCGTCGATGCAGAGACGCTCCGTTATCTTCGCCTGACCGGCCGCAGCAACGAACAGATCACATTGGTAGACGCATATTACAAGGAGCAGGACCTGTTCCATACCGCCAACACGCCGGAGGCAAACTACTCCGCGTCCTTGTCGCTCGACCTAGCAACCGTCGAGCCGAGCGTGGCGGGTCCCAGACGTCCTCAGGAACGCGTACGGCTGAGCGAAGCTCCTAAGAGCTTTGATGAGCAGCTGCCTGCGCTGAAAGGCCCTAACGCAAACGCTAACGATGAACGCCAGGTGTGGAGATGGGATGGTGAAGGTGGCCATCCGGCTGAAAGCGAACAGAACAACGCGAAAGCATCGCCGGAGCCTGGCAATTCCACATCAGTCAAAGACCGATTTGGAGTTGAAGTGGACAAGTATCTTGATCATGGCTCGATCGTGATTGCCGCGATTACAAGTTGCACGAATACCTCCAATCCATCGGTCATGCTGGCGGCAGGGTTACTGGCGAAGAAGGCCGTCGAGAGGGATCTGCAAGTTCCACCCTGGGTTAAGAGTTCGCTCGCTCCAGGTTCGCGCGTGGTCACGAATTATCTCGACAAAGCAGGACTTACGAAATATCTCGATAAGCTGCGTTTCAATCTTGTGGGCTACGGCTGCACAACCTGCATTGGCAACTCCGGCCCCCTGCCACCGGATGTCGCAAGGGCCATTGATGATCATGGCCTCGTGGCTGTTTCCGTATTGAGCGGTAACCGCAATTTCGAAGGCCGTATCAACTCCGATGTGCGGGCAAACTACCTAATGTCCCCACCGCTGGTTGTCGCGTACGCGCTGGCGGGCCGCATCAATCATGATCTCGATAAGGACCCGCTCGGCACGGACAAGCATGGGCATGCTGTCTACCTGCGGGATATCTGGCCGTCCCAGAAAGAGCTTCAGAGCGCGTTAGCCGCTTCGATCGACTCAGGTATGTTCCGCAAAGAGTACTCGTCGGTGAGCGACGGCGACAGCAACTGGCAGAGCCTGGCATTTCCAACGGGCAGTACTTACGGCTGGGAAGCCAACTCAACCTACATTCGCAAAGCCCCCTATTTTGACGGCATGCATGCCAGTCCTGCAGCGGTCGAGGACATTCACAGCGCGCGTCTGCTCGCTGTACTCGGCGACAGTGTGACGACGGACCACATCTCTCCTGCCGGATCGATCAAACTGGATAGTCCGGCAGGTAAGTATTTGACCGAACATGGGGTAAAACCGGCGGAATTCAACAGCTACGGCTCACGTCGCGGCAACCATGAAGTGATGGTACGCGGAACGTTTGCCAATGTTCGGCTCCGCAATAAACTGGCGCCGGGTACGGAGGGCGGCGTGACGCGTCTTCTGCCAGAAGGCGAGCCTATGACCATTTTTGATGCCGCAATGTCTTATGCCGGGAAGAAGACACCTCTGGTTATCGTGGCAGGCAAAGAGTACGGTTCCGGCTCCTCCCGCGACTGGGCGGCCAAGGGAGTGAAGTTGCTGGGTGTGCGTGCGGTGATCGCCGAAAGTTTTGAGCGGATTCATCGGTCAAATTTGGTCGGTATGGGAATTCTTCCCTTGCAGTTTGAAACGGGTCAGAACTTCGAATCCATAGGTCTGACAGGTGAGGAAGTTTTTGAGATCGCCGGTTTGCGCAGGATGCTGGACACGAAGTTTACCGATGGCCGTAGTCTGACCGTAAAGGCCAAGCTGCCTGACGGGCAGGCGAAGACGTTTGCCACGCTCGTGCGGATCGACACTCTGCAGGAGATTCAGTATTACCAGCACGGGGGCATCCTGCAGTACGTGCTGCGGCAACTGTCTGGGAAGGCATGAAAGTGTTGCTCGCGTCACGGGCCTACAGCTTATGATCGCTACCCATATCCTCTCTACCGAAGAGTTGAGAATGCGAGAAGACCCTTCGTCAGGGTGAGGAATGAGGAAGCGCCCCCTCTCTCCTCCCTCTTTAATGCTCACCAATCTGGCGTGGATCGACAGTGTTCTTCCGGTGCGGCTCAGGCCGGCCAACAATAGACGATGTCCACACAGTCTGAGGTCGTGAAAAATGCAAGTTCAATCTGGAAACCCTGAAGTACCGAAGATGGTGGCTGAACCCAGTATTGACGAGTACCTCCGTAAGAGGCTGATGCCCGTCGAGGGTGTAATTCCACACCTCGATGGTATTGAGATGTTTGGTAATTCGATCCCTGCCGGAAAGGTGGGTGGCGATCTCTTTGAGTACATCAACTTCCAGCAGCGTTACAACATCGATGCACGGACCGCTCGCGCATTGAATCTCTCCCAGAAATACCTAGAACCCCTTTCGGAAGGAACAACGCCGAGTAACGAAGTCGATCTTCATGTGCATTGGCTGGAATCGAGAGCCGGCTTTACCGCGGCTGATGCGATCCAATACAGAGAAGCCAAGAGTTCGGAGCAATTGAGAATTGCCGAAGAACTCCAAGAACTCCACACCACGGCAGGAGTGTTGTTGGTAGATGCGCAGGGACACGGAATCATTGCGGCGAAGATCGCCTCGACCGTGCATGATACTTTTCATACGGCCATACTTTCTGAACTGGATTGCAACGGAAGAGCAACTCCGGAGATGTTTGAGAGAGTTAATCTCAGGCTTGCGCAGTCTGTTACTGCCAGGAACGCCTTGAGCCGGACCAAGGACGATAGTTCTAGGGAAATCGCAACCCTCCTGTACGGTGAAATACGCCCTGACGGACTTTTCCGCTTTGTAAACTTTGGCCATCCTCCACCGCTAGTTTTTTCCTCTAAATATGGCCGATTCATGGAGATCAGAAAGTGCTGCATGGTGCAATTCCCCGCGCTTGGGCTCGAAATTCCCGAGGACCATCCTGACCGAAACAAGTATATTTCCATCAACCTTCGCAGGAGCCAGATGAAGGCCGGCGACTTGGCAGAGATCACCCTGATGGGGAGAGGAGACATCCTATTCCTTTACACGGACGGTGTTTATGACGGGAGTGACGAGGAGGAAAGAAGAGAGTTCGAACGAATCATTCAAGAACATAAAGAAGAGCCGGCGAAGGAAATCTGTAACGCGATCCTGGAGCGTGCAATAGAAAATGATGAACGCCTTAGACTGAGCGGCGAGCCTGACCGAATCGACGACAAGACGGTGTTTATCGTCAAGAGTACGTAGAGATTTGTCGCTACGGGATCTTTCTCGCGCCCAAAGTCCCTTTTCCCGAGTCCAGTCAGAGAGTGTCTTTCCATCTCGCGAAGCGCCCAGTTGCTGTGGATCATAGCGTAGTAGGCCTGGAAAACGTCAGAAGTTCGGGAATTGCACATGAACTCACGACGAAGAGGATCCGGTGGTTCGTCGTGGACTATCAAAATACGCTGAGGAAGATTGCCTAGCGGTTGAATCTCGGCGACGCCCGGACAAGACCATCGAAAGACGCCAAAGGGTCACACAGAACAATGTGAAGACACTACCCAGGATGGCGCGTGGATAAATTCCCGTGGAGCGACAAAATTCGATGATTAGAATCAATGACGCTAAAACAAACAAAGTGAGTGAAAACGCCCGATGGAAACGCTGCATACCGTATTGCAGACCATCCAAATCTCTTCGCTCGATCTCGCGTCCCGCATCAGAATCGGTACATGCCGGCTTGCTTCTGCAGGCGTTGCAGGCAGCGGCGGGCGCTCGGTAGAACGTCACCTTCTTTGTGGGATCGGAGAAGACTGGGAACAGGTGCTGCTCTTCCGGACATTGCCAGATGTCACGCTCCCGATGGTATGTAAATCCGGCGGTCCGCATGCTCAGCGAACGGCGGTGCGCATGGCGCGCGGCAAATTCCAAACCTAGGGCGATGAACGCGAGGAGGACCGCATACCCGAGCATAAGAACGAACTCGATGGACATGTTTGGCACCGTCACCTTCCTTCTGGCTGCGTAGTAATCTCGGCAAACAGCGTTTCCGTGGGCGCCTCTCTGCCGATTCCCTTCTTGGGATGGCGAATTCCCAGGATAGAGAGATACAGAATGGGCAATGCACCTCCAAGAATGAAGACAACATCTCCGGGCATCCGGAGCCATTCGAGGATCGCATTCGCCCGGCTTCCGATGTAATTCAGCGTCCGTGCATCGTAGTAGCTGACGCTGACCGAGTGATAAAGCTGCAGTACACCCAGCGGGAAGAGCGTGGCGAAGACCATCCAGGCCAGCCCCAGGTTCAATGACCAGAAGCTGAGGCGCGCAGCTCCGTCGGACCACCGTTCCTGCGGGATGATATAGCGAAGGCAGAAGAGGGCAAGCCCCACGGCCAGCATCCCGTAGACTCCCATCATGGCCGCGTGCGCGTGGTTGGCGGTCAGGGCTGTGCCAATTTCGTAGTACGATACGACCGGCAGGTTGATCAGGAACCCGAACACTCCGGCGCCCAGAAAATTCCAGAAACCGACCGAAGCTAAGAACATCACGGCCCAGTAGTGCGGGAACGGAGTTCGAGATTTCTCGCCCTGCACGGTCCCCAGTTGCAGGAAACTCCATGCTTCGACAGTCAGGAAGGTGAGCGGAATGACCTCGGCCGCTGAGAAGAACGCCCCCAGGGCCATGTGGAGGGCGGGCTCACCCGAAAAGTAGACATGATGCATGGTCCCGACAATACCGCCTACGGAGTAGAGGATCATATCGAGATAGATCATGCGGAGCGCGGTTCGTTCGTGGACCACACCGATCAGCACGAAAATGTAGGCAACAAGGATGGTGGTAAAAAGCTCCAGGAAGTCTTCGACCCACAGATGGACAACCCAGAAGCGCCAGAAGTCGGTTGTTGTAAAGTTCTGCCCCGAGTTGGCCAAGAGGCCGACGCCGTAAAACGCGGGAATCGATAGCGCCGAATAGAAGAAAAGCCACGGCATATTTCCTGCGTGCTCGGCGCCGAGGCGGCTCCGGAGACCCCTAAAGAGGATCGCGACCCAAAAGCACAAGCCCACGGTAAGTAGAATCTGCCAGATGCGGCCGAGGTCGAGATATTCGAAGCCCTGATCTCCGAACCAGGAATTGTGAATCATTCCTTGAATGCCGCCAAACTCGCCGAGCAAGCTTCCAAGTACGACAATAACCAACGCTCCCAGCAGACTGTAGGCGAGCGCCTTCTGTCCGCGCGGCTCGCGCCCGGCGATCATCGGCGCAAGAAAGATTCCGGCTGCGAGGTAAGAGGTGGATACCCAGAAAATAGCAAGTTGCAGATGCCAGGTGCGAACCACGTTGAACGGCAGAAGCCGGCCAAGGTCGATGCCGAAGAAGCTCTGTAAATCGGCTCGATAGTGTTCCGTAGCGCCGCCGCATAAAGTCTGAATCAGGAACAGCGCTGCCATCACAAAGAAGAACCATGCGCAAGCGCTTTGAGCCGGAGTCAGCGGCACCTCGTCAGGATTCCGGAACGACATTGTCTGCTGTTCGCGTCCATGCCATCCGAGCAGGTTCCAACGTCCGAAGCTCGCCAGCAGCAAACCTGTCCCGCCAAGAAGAGCCGCTAATGAAAGCATGCTCCAGACGATTGCATCTGCCGTAACGTGATTATTGACGAGTGGCTCCGGAGGCCAGTTGTTGGTATAGGAATAGGAACGGTTGGGCCTCGCGGTCGAAGCCGCCCACGCCGACCAGCTGAAAAATGCGGTCAACTTGCGGATTTGCTCCGGATCTCGGATGGCATTGGGACGAAGGCCGAACTTGGTGGTCGGATTCCCGAAGAAAGACGCGTAGTATGCGCGGCATAGTTCGAAAGCATGACTCTGAGCATCCGTGTAGGTCAGCGTGCCGGTTGTGGCGTCATAACGATTTGTCTTGAAATCCTCGATTGTCCGATTTCGCGCCGTATCGGAGTTGGGTCCGCCGTAGAAATCGATGCTCGAAAGTGCGGCGCGGTGAAGATATTCGGCGGTGAAATCCGGTCCCAGATAAGCGCCATGCCCGAAGATGGAGCCGTACTCCATCAGGCCGTTGCCCAGGAAGATCTGCTGTCCCGCCAGAATATCCGTGCGGGTAAACAGAATTCCCCCTGCTGGGTTCTTGACCGTCTGGGGAATGGGCGGCTCGTCCGTGTAGGTGTAATAGGCGAGGATTCCCATAATCAGGAAACCGATCAGCAGGACGATTCCTGCAGCCTGAAGCCAGCCGCTTGAGATCAGGAGCGATCGCTTTTCCGTAGCTTGCATGACACCTCCCAGTAGGGAACCGAGAACGTATGAACCGGAACTTGAGAGACCTGAATTGCCTTATTGCGGGGAAAATAGCGAACTGTGTGGGGTTTTTCGGCTATTCGCGACCATCCACCGCCAACCTTCGCAGCGCTAATCATTATCTGCCATTTCGAGAGATGCTGAATTCACAAATGACGGTTGACTCTCATGTTTGTTGTTCTTTGGACGTCACGGCTTCACGTCCACAAATGTTCTGCCGCGATGCTGTCCGAGCAGGATCTGAAAGAGTCGGTGGCTGATCAGCTCATGGAGCGTCCATAGTTCCTTGTTCCCCTCGAACACGGCATCTGGATTGTTCACGTCCACCACACCGCCGCCTGTTTCGAGCGCCCGCGTCGCCTCGCTGATGATGGGATCGGTCATCACTTCGCCTGCAATCTCCCACAGCGTGATGAAACGATCGACCGCAGTGGGAAAACTGACCTTGAAGACACCGTAATTGCTCGTCGTGCGCGCCGGCTTGTAATCCAGATTGAAAGGACCGCTATACCCGTGCGCGCGCAGGAGCACGAGCACATTTAACCAGTCCAAGGGGTTGATCAATCCCACACCAAGATCCACGTCATGCTTGAGCCGGTAGCCATCGTTAATATCGATGTGCCAAAGCTTTCCAGCGACCAGTGCGCGGGCAAGCGCCGCACGTGGGGCACCGCCCCACATGAGTTCGTGCAGGTACTCCGTGTTGACGCCCACCATCTCCGGATATTTCAGGAGCCCCGAGCCGATGAACCCCAGCATCGCGTCGGTAGTGGGCAGAATCAGTTCCGCCTGCGGCTCGAAGGGTTTTGCCTCAAGGCAGTGCCGCATCGTTGAAGTACCGAGTGTATGCGCTATGGACAGGTCCTTCTCACATGCCGCGTTGATCAGATCGGCATAACGCTTTAGCATCACCGTCTCGTCGACGATCCCCTGAAACTGATATCCGAGCGTTCCGGGCCAATAGACAACAAATCGCGCACCCAGCTTATGCGCAATGCCCACGACATTCTCAAGGCGGCGCGCCGCATAGGCGCGCACCTCCGGCTGCTCGCCGGCGGGACTTCCAGCCCAGACGGGGCTGAAGAATGTTTCGCCGGTAACCATGGAGCACTGGAGTCCATATTGCTTCAGCGAAGTTGCGATGCCGTCCAGGATTTCATCTTGTTTTCCCGTCATCAGTTCGCCCGGGGAAATGATGTCTGTGTCGTGACTCGTCCACCATCCGATGCCGATTTCTGAGAAATGTCGAATTACATCCGAGGGCTCAACCGGTTCACGCGTAGGAGCGTGGAAGAGCGCCTGGCCTCGGTACGCCGCGGCCCATTGGGGACCGCTGATAAAGAAGCGACGCCGAATCTCCGGAGGATAGCTCCCTCCGCAGGCAGACATGAGCCGGTCCACCAAAGCGTGTTGCTCGTGCGTAGCCAAAGTCATCGTTCCTCCTCAGGTGAAGCATGATCTTTCATCACATCGATGGCGAGTGCCGAGTGCGCGATAGCGCCCCCTGCCCGCATCTCGGCAGCCACCCAGATGGCCTCCATGATCTCCTTGTCGGTCGCTCCCTTGGCAAGAGCACTCTTGGTGTGCGCGCGGATGCAATATGGGCATTGCGTTACATGAGCGACGGCAACTGCTATGAGGTCCTTCGTCTTCGCGGGCAAGGCTCCGTCGGCAAAGGCCTGCCTGCTAAAGGCGCGCCAGGCGTTTAGTGTTTCCGGAGTGAGCTGTTCGCGTTTCTTTGCGGTTTCGAGCGTTGCAGCAGGATAGAGTGCACCTTCCATGATTTCG
>JAJYAE010000183.1 GCA_021779695.1 Acidobacteriota bacterium
AGCATCAATTCGATTGAGCGGAACCGGTATGTGCCGAGCCTGGCGCTGGCGCTGACCTTTGCGCAGGTGTTTGGGTGCGGGACGGACGAGATTTTTGAACTGGAGACGAAAGGATGAGGGAATCGATGTTGTGCAAGGTGCCGGGGTTGGGACGGTTTGTGGATGAGCGGTTTCTGGAACACAGGCGGCGGTCAACAAGCGCGGCGGGGATTGCGGGTGCGCTGGGGCTGGGTTGCCTGCTGGAGTACCACGTCTTTCACGATCATGTGATCCGGTGGGACCTGATGGGGGTTCTGCTGGGAATGATGACGGTGAAGCTGGGACTGATGGCGTGGTACAAGTGGCGGGATTGAGAGGAGACGGCGATGAGTGCATGCGCATGGGACGAGAGTGGAACACTGCGGTGGCAGCGGGCATGGGCGAATGGGGCGCTGGCGGCGGGGCTGCTGCTTTGGTCGCAGGTGCATCCGGCGGGGCAGTTAGCGAAGGATGGGCTGGATGGCGTGGTGGGGCTGCTGCTGGGGATTTCAATTGGGGCGAACCTGATGGCGGTGTGGAAGTGGAGGCGTTGCGCGCGGCAGAATTAAATTCGACCGGTGTGGGAGGACGCAGGGCCATGGTTTGGAAGCGATTCGAGCGGGAGCCGAGGAAAATGATGCGGGCAGCGCTGATGCTGATGGTTGCTGGACTCATGCTGGGGCTTGCTGGCGGCGTAGGGCCGCGGCTGGTGCACAAGGCGGCGGGGAGCGACTTTGAGCGCGGACTGATGGTGGGCGTGGGGATTGGGCTGGAAATTCTGGCGGTGGTCCTTGCTGCAACGGCGGCTCGGTGCGTACGGAAGAGCGAGAGATAAGTGGCCAGGGTCGAGTGATTTGGGACGAGGGGATTACAAGAAGCGGGAGCGCTCTTCGGGTGTTGGGACCGGGCAAGTGCTGAGCCGGCCCCAGATGCGGTAGCGCCAGCGGGCGATGAGGCGGTAGGCGAGGTCACGGAGCGGGCGTGGGATGAGGCGAAGCAAGCGAGCGACGAAGGGCCAGGGGCGTGGCAGCTGGGCGAGTGCGACGGCGACGGCGGTGGAGCGGGTGAAGAGCTGCTCGGCTGGGGTGGCGACGGCGCGGAGGACGAGGATGGTGCCGGGGCCGGAATCGGCGGCAGCCGCGTCGCTGGCTGCCGGGGCCGGCAAGAAGCCGTGGCGGGCGAGCAGCGCGGCGAGGGCAGGCGAGCTGGAAGGCGCAAAGCGCAGGCGGGAGTGGCGATCGTGGGCGATGAGCCATTGGACCGTGTGATTGCAAAGGCCGCATTGGCCGTCGTAGACGACGAGCAGGCGGGAGCCGAGAGTGGCGGCGAGATCCAAGGTGCGAGTCCTGTGGATTGGATGATGCGGCGCGATGAGAGGGCGCGGAAACTGGGGCCGGTTCTGGCGTCTTGAGGGGTTTTAGAAGAACACGGACCAGTTGGCGGAAGCGTTGAGAGCGCTTGGCGTACGGGGAGTGATGGCCGGACCGTGGTCATAACTGATCGCGACGCCGAGGTAGTTGCCGCGCGAGATGTGTGCGGAGTAGCTGCCGGTGAGGGTTGTGGATGCGTGCCAGACGGTCTTGCCTTGCGCGACCAGATTGCTGGTGAAGTATTTGCTGTAGCCGGTGCGGGATGCGACCAGCGATGCGACGTCGCCGGGGCGGCTGCGGAATGGCGCTTCCTTGTAAAGCCGCGCCTCAAAATATTGCGCGTACGGATTGAGGGCTTGGGGGGCGGTTTCAGCAGAAAGGCCAAGGTAAAGTCCCTGACTGGGATGCTCCCGATCCGACTGGTTGAGTTGGTGGTCCACCAGGGCATAGACGCAGTAATTCCCGGCTTCATTGCGACCTGTGACGGCGCTTCTGTAGGGCGTGAAGTTGAACATGTAGCCGGCGCGGAGCCAGGTTTCGCGCGTGCCGGTTTGCGATGAACGCAGATAACCGCCTTCATTGATGCTGAGGAGTTTGTCGCCGTGCGGAATGAGGCGGAATCCGGTGTGGTTTCGCTCGACCTCCGTTGGTCCGCCATTGGGATCTAGGCTGCGCTGGGCCGCGGTTTTGAAGTAGGTGTTCTTTGGCCCGTGGACCTGGAGATTGAGCGAAGGAGTCGTCAAGGGGAAGTAGGACATGCCCACTTCATACGGCAGGATGGCGTAGACTCCCTGCGCGCCGGTTGCGGTGGAGCCGCCGACGAAGAAGCCGACGAAATCGAGGCCGTTGGATATGTAGCCGACTTTTATTTCGACACGGTTTTCGCCGAAGGCCTTGTCGAGATAGAGGTCCCACAACTGGAAGGATTTTGGGCCGGCGGGATTCCAGCTAACCCAGTTCCATACACCGCCAACGTAGAGCTGCGACTGGCGGAGGTGGAGCTGGTGCAGGTCGGCGGTGAAGATGGGCTGGAGCATTGCGCCCTCAAATGGCCGCTGTCCGACATAGACCTGGCTGTCTGCGGGGACGGGTGCATCGAGGGTGTTCTGCGCGTACTGGATCTGCGTGATGAGGCGCAGAGCCATCCCGTGATGGAGCAGGGAACGGCGAAATTCTGACTGCTCATCGATGGTGCTGTCGGAAAACGGTGGCATCGCTGCGTCGCCGCCGAGGTAGTTTAGCTGGTCGAAGGAGGCGTGTGTGGGAACCGGCGCAGCAGGCGGATCCTGACTGGCATCGGTTGACTGTGCGTGGCCCCATATCCCCGCCTGAAGGAGGAGGGTTGCGAGAGCGAGGATTCGGGTTCGCGATGGGCCGCGCATGGTCTTTGTGTTCTCCTTGTCCCCGTCTGGATGGTGTTCATTTGCCGGCCCGCGTGGCGTGTCGCAGACCTGCCGCCCGCGTGCGCGGTGCGCCCGCGCCAACGCAGCGCTCTGAAGAGGAACCGGCACGGACGAAATGGTTCGATGGGTTTCGTGCCTGAGCGGGGCGCCTGTGTTTATTTTGAGGCAGATTGATTCATTCGACTAGACGCCATTCTGTGTAATCTGTCATAAGAAAGGCTAATAAATGATTGAGAAGGTGCTTGATGATCTGGGAACCTTTGCCGTTGTGGCGGAAGAGCGCAGTTTTACGCGAGCGGCCGGGCGGCTGGGGGTATCGCAATCTGCGCTGAGCCAGACAATCCGCGCGCTGGAGAAGCGACTTGGCCTTCAACTGCTTGCGCGGACGACGCGGAGCGTTTCTCCGACGGCGGCTGGAAGCGCGCTTCTTGAGGAACTGGCGCCGGCTCTTGAGCAGATCCAGATGTCGCTTTCGAAGGTGCGGCATCAGCGGGAACGTCCTGCGGGACGCATTCGGCTCGCCGTGGCCCGGTCGGCAGTCGGGCTGGTGCTATTGCCAAAGCTGGCGGCGTTCAACCGGAGTTATCCGGATATTGTTCTGGAGGTCACGGTCGAGGACAGTCCGATTGATCTGGTTGCTCGAGAGTTCGATGCCGGGATACAGATTGGCGAGTTCATTCAGCGGGACATGATTGCCGTGCGGGTCTCAGAGGATTTGCGGCTGGCGGTTGTGGGTTCGCCTGACTACTTCAGGAGACGCGAAGCGCCGCGAACTCCGCATGACTTGAAGGACCACGCCTGCGTGGGCTTCCGATTCAACTCTGGCATGTATCGTTGGGAGTTTGAAAAGGGACGCAAGCAGGTGACGGTCTTTCCGCAAGGGCCGGCGAGTTTTGATGATTCCGAACTGGTGGTGGATGCGGTGTTGCGCGGGGTGGGCCTTGGGATTGCGCTGGAGGAGGTCATCGCTTCGGTGATCAGGGAGAAGCGCCTGATCCAGGTTCTTCGAGAGTGGTGCCCAACGTTTCCGGGCTTCTTTCTGTACTATCCGAGCCGCCGTCATCAGCCTGCGGCGCTGGCGGCATTGATTCGCTCATTGCGGCTGAGCGCGTCTTAGAGAAAGTGCGATGGAATAGCTGGGAACAAGGCAAACGGTTGTGGCAGGGCGGCTGGATAGAGCGGGAAGCGAGCGGACTTTATACTGGTGCCACGATGAGCAGCGATGAGAAGACAGTGAATCGGAGCCGGTCGAAGACGTTGCAGGAGCGCGCGGAGCGGTATTTTCCGGGCGGAGTGAACTCGCCGGTGCGGGCCTTTCGCGCGGTGGGCGGTGCGCCGCCGTTTGTGGAGCGGGCCGCGGGGGCGTGGCTGACGGATGCGGACGGGAACCGGTATATCGACTACTTTGGCTCGTGGGGGCCCATGATTCTTGGGCACGCGTTTGCGCCGGTGGTGGAGGCGATTGAGCGCACGGCGCGGAACTCGGCGAGCTTTGGTGCGTCCACTGCGGCGGAGGCGGAGCTGGCGGAGCGGGTGCAGGCGTGCAATCCGGTGCTCGAGAAGATGCGCTTTGTGAGCTCGGGGACCGAGGCGACGATGTCTGCGATCAGGCTGGCGCGCGCGGCGACGGGGCGCAAGATGATCGTCAAGTTTGAGGGCTGCTATCACGGGCATGCGGACGGGCTGCTGGTGAAGGCGGGCTCGGGCGTGGCGACGTTTGGCATTCCCGGCTCGGCGGGCGTGCCGGAGGAGATTGCGCACCTGACGCTGGCGCTGCCTTACAACGATCTGGAGGCCGTGGAAGCGGCGTTTGCGGTGCACCGCGGCGCGATTGCGGCGGTGATTCTGGAGCCGGTTGTCGGTAATGCAGGATGCATTGCGCCGGCGCAGGGATATCTGGAGGGTCTGCGTGCGGTGACGGCACGCGAGGGCGCGCTGCTGATTGTGGACGAGGTGATGACGGGCTTTCGCGTGGCGCTGGGCGGAGCGTGCGAGCGGTACAAGCTGGAGCCGGACCTGGTGACGCTGGGCAAGATTGTGGGCGGCGGGCTGCCGGTGGGCGTCTTTGGTGGGCGGCGGAAGTGGATGGACATGCTGGCGCCTCTTGGGCCGGTGTATCAGGCGGGGACGCTGAGCGGGAACCCGCTGGCGATGGCGGCAGGGCTGGCGACGGTGGGGTATCTGCAGGAGCATGCGGGGACGGTGTATCCGCAACTGGAGGCGACGGCGAAGGCGGTGTTTGAAGGCGTGGCTGCGGAAGCGGCAAAGGCCGGCGTGGCGATGACGCTGAATCGCGTGGGGTCGATGGGGACTTGGTTCTTTACGCCCGGGCCGGTGCGGAACTATGCCGAGGCAGCGACGAGCGACACGGAGCGCTTTGGGCGGTTCCACCGGGCAATGCTGGACCGCGGGGTGTGGCTGCCGCCCTCGCAGTTTGAGGCGGCGTTTGTGAGCGCGGCGCACGGCGAGGCGGAAGTGCGGGCGACGATGGAAGCGGCGCGCGAAGCGCTGCGGGGCTGAGCGGGTGCAGCGTATGGAAGTCAGGACAGAGCAGCCAACCGGACAACGGCGGATGACGCGGCGAATGATACGGCGCATGGTGCGGCACCATGCCGCGCTGTGCGTGGTGACCTGCGCGGCGGTTGCGGCACTCTACTGGACGCGGCCTTATCCCGATCCAATCAGCCGGGCGAGTTTTGCGACGGCGTATCCGGCGCTGGCGCTGCTGGTGGCAACGTTGCTGCTGGGGCCGTGGCGGGTGTGGCGCGGGGTGTCGAACCCGGTCTCGAATGACCTGCGGCGGGATGTGGGGATCTGGGCGGGAGTCGTGAGCGTGACCCATGCGGTGGTGGGCCAGTGCGTGCATCTGCGCGGGCGACCGTGGCTGTATTACGTGTATGGGCCGACGGAACATCATCACGGGATGCGGCACGATCTTTTCGGGCTGGCGAACTACACGGGCTTGCTGGGCGCGCTGGTGGTGATCGCGCTGCTGGCGACGTCGAATGACCTGAGCCTGCGGCGGCTGGGCGCGGTGCAGTGGAAGAAGCTGCAGCGATGGAATTATGCGGTGTTTGCGCTGGTGGCGGTGCATGCATTTGCGTTTCAGGGCGTGGAAAAGCAGAAAGCAGGCTGGGTGACGCTGACGGTGGCGAGCGTGGGTGCGGCGCTGGTGATGCAGGGGGTTGGTGTGGCGAGGCGGCGCGCCGAAGAGGCAGCTACCTCCAATCGTCGAGCGTGACGAAGCGGTGGGAGTAGCGGTAGCGGCGGATGAGGTCTGCCGCTGCGGTGACGCTGGGGCTGCGATTGGCGCCGAGGGCGCGGTGGCCGCCGTCGTGGAGGACGATGTTGGTGGCGAAGCCGCGCTGCTGATTGCGGACGATGAGCGTGGCGAGGCGCAGGGTGATGCGCAGGGCCGAGGGCTCGCTCCAGTCGTTGGTGATGGCATTCCAGAGGACAGGTTCCATGCCGAGTTCGCGTGCGGTGCGCAGCACGCAGGGACGGCGCGCGCCGAAGGGCGGACGGAAGTAGCGGATGGGCTGGCCGGTGATTTGCGCGAGGGTGTCCTGCGTGAGGCGGAGCTCTTCGCGGACCTTGGCGGCGGAGGTGAAGGCGAGGTTGGGGTGAGACCAGGAGTGGTTGCCGATGAGGTGGCCTGCTTGCTGGATGCGGCGGACGAGGTCGGGGACGACCTGGGCGTAGCGGCCGACGAGAAAGAAGGTGGCGCGGATGTTGTGTTCGGCGAGATGGTCAAGGAGCTGGGGGGTCCAGGCGGGGTTGGGGCCATCATCGAAGGTGAGGGCGAGCTCGCCGGGGCGCCGCGGGGCGCGAAGCGCGGGACCGAAAAGGCCGGATGCGGGCCACATGGCGGCGTAGGCGTATCCGCCGAGTGCGAGGCCGGCGGTGGTGAGCGCGCCGAGGCCGGTGGCCAGGCCGGTTTCGAGGGGTGAGAGCATGCTTGACTTCAGTGTGCGGCGCGGAGGGATGGGTTCGCAAGCAAGGCGGGTGGCGCACGCCGGGAAACGGATGGCTCGGGCGGGCTCTTTCCGGGGAATGGCGGACCGCGAAGACGCCCGGCGCAAAATAAAGTCTCCCGATTTGTAGCGCGATAGTTCAATCTGCGGAACAATTATTTGCATCTCAAGATTCGGGAGGAGGAAACCAGTATGACAGGGTATGAAGAACCGGTGCCCTCAGGATCCGAATCCCGGTCGACGCGAGGCAGGCTCTCCTGGATTGAACTTTGCGGAACGGTGCGCGGGCTTGTTGTGCAAGCGAATCGGGAGGCGGGAGAAACAGTTATTTGCGACGATTTGACAGCTCCGGCTACTGAGCTCGTGATTTATCTGCTGGACGGTCACGGCTTCAAGCTTCAATTCGATGCGGAACAGAACCGGGTGATTTGCGACTTCCCCCTCTCGCCGCAATTCAATCGCATGCTTGAGCTTTCTGCCAATGCCGAGACCAAGAAAGGCAAAGCCGTTTGGACTGATCTTCGGACCGGGGTGGCAGCGAGCCATGACGAGGTCGCAGGGGATCTGGTCAGGAATCTTCTCATCATGACGAGTGATACGGAATGATGGAAAGTCGCCCGGAAGGGAAGACGGGCGTATACTCACAGGTGTTCGGGTCGCATCCTGGGTGAACGGAGCGGCACTGGAGACGACAATGAGCCTGACAAGCTTCCCCGGCGGTGGAGAGCCTTCCACCGGAACTACTCTGACAAAAGTGACGATGCCTGCGCTGGCCGAGATGAAACGGCAGGGCAAGGTGATCAGCGCGCTGACGGCGTATGACTACGCGACCTCGCGGCTGGTGGACGAGGCCGGGATCGACGTGATTCTCGTGGGCGATTCGTTGGCGATGGTGGTGATGGGCCATGAGAATACCCTGGCGGTAACGGTGGACGAGATGCTGCACCACACGCGGGCGGTGCGGCGGGCGGTGCGGCGCGCGCTGGTGGTGGCGGATATGCCGTTTGGAAGTTACCACGGCACGGTGGCCGAGGGTGTGGCGAATGCAGTGCGCTTTCTCAAAGAGGCAGGCGCGGAAGCGGTGAAGATTGAAGGCCCGCGCGTGGAGCTGGTGCGGGCGTTGACGGCGGCGGAAATTCCCGTGGTGGGTCACCTGGGACTGACGCCGCAGAGCGTGCACCGGATGGGCGGCTATCGCGTGCAGGCGCGGACGGAAGAGACGGTAAGGCAACTGCGCGCGGATGCGCAGGCGCTGGCCGAGGCGGGCGCGGGCGCGATGGTGCTGGAAGGCGTGCCGCGTGAAGTGGCGGCGGCGATTACGGCGGAGCTGGCGATTCCGACGATCGGGATTGGCGCGGGGCCGGAGTGCGATGGGCAGATTCTGGTCTTTCACGACATGGTGAACCTGACGTTTGCGCCGGCGGCGAAGTTTGTGCGGCGATATGCGGATGCGGCGGCGCTGCTGCGCGGTGCGGTGGAGCACTATAAGGACGACGTGGAGCGGCGCGCGTTTCCGTCCGATGAGGAGAGTTATCACTTGCCCAAGCCAGCGCGGAGCGCGCTGGATGAGAAGCCTGACGCGAAGCCGCGCGCGGCAAAGGTGCATGCGCTGAGGAAGGCCTGATGGAGATTGTGCGCACGGTGGAGGCGCTGCGGGCGTGGTCGCGGGCGATCCGGATGCAGGATGAGACGGTAGGGCTGGTGCCGACGATGGGCGCGCTGCACGCGGGGCATGCGTCGCTGATTCGCGCAGCGGCGGAGCAGTGCGGACACGCGGTGGTGACGATCTTTGTGAATCCGACGCAGTTTGGGCCGCATGAGGATCTTGACCGCTATCCGCGGACGTTTGAGGCGGACTGCATGTTGGCGGAGCGCGAGGGGGCGCGGGTGGTGTTTGCGCCGCCGGTGGAGGAGATGTATCCGGCGGGCGCGGCAACGTTTGTGGACGTGGAGGGGCTGAGCGCGCGGCTGGACGGCGCGTCTCGGCCGGGGCACTTCCGCGGCGTGGCGACTGTGGTGACGAAGCTGCTGATTA
>JAJYAE010000184.1:0-861 GCA_021779695.1 Acidobacteriota bacterium
GATGAACGAACGGCATGCGGAACGTGACATTGTGGGAGAACTGACGGCGGCGGTCGAGAAACAAGGGATGCGGATGGGGCTTTACTACTCGGGCGGTTATGACTGGACATTCAACTCGGGTCCGATAGAGACAGCGGCCGATTACGAAACAGTAAAGCCGGAGACGCAGGCCTATGGCGATTACGCCTTTGCGCAGATTCACGAGTTGATCGACAGGTATCATCCGGCGGTGCTGTGGAACGACATTGACTGGCCGAAGACGGGACGAGCGCTACAGGTGGAGGCGGACTACTACAACGCTGTGCCGGACGGCGTGATTGACGACCGGTTTGGAATCAAGCATGCGGACTTTACATCGCCTGAGTACACGAAGCTGGACAAAATCAGCGCGAAGAAGTGGGAGGAGTGCCGCGGGCTGGGGCGGTCATTCGGCTACAACCGCGCGGAAGGCGAAGCGGAGACGATTGCGCCGGGAGAGCTGATAGCGCTGCTGGTGGACATTGTGAGCAAGAACGGGAACCTGCTGCTGGACGTGGGACCTGAGGCGGATGGGACGATTCCGCCGGTGCAGATGGAGCGGTTGAAGGCGCTGGGCGCGTGGCTGAAGCAGAACGGTCAGGCGATTTATGACACGACTCCATGGATGCGCGCGACGGGCAAAAGCGCGGAGGGTGATGATCTGCGCTTCACACGAAAGGGCAGCGACCTGTATGTGACGATTCTGGGTGCGCCGAGAGCGAAGACAGTGACGCTTGAAGGCATCGCGGCGAGACGGGGTGCGGTGACGCTGCTGGGGGATGCGCCGGTGTTGAAGACGGCGGATGCGAATGGAAATCTGCAGGTGATGCTGCCGGAGACTCT
>JAJYAE010000184.1:871-8685 GCA_021779695.1 Acidobacteriota bacterium
CTCTGCCGGGCAAATATGCGTACGTGCTGAAGCTGAGCGGCTATGCCGAGTGAAGCTGGCCCGGTGTGGGGAGAGCGCTGAGGAGATCCTGCACGGTCGTTTGCAAAAGATCGATGGCGCGCGGCAGCGCGGCCTGCACGGTGCTGCTCAATCCTTCATGCAATCCAAGGGAAGCTGCTCCGACTGTGAACAGAAGCGCGGTGCGTGGCAGCGTTAGGTAGAGATCACGCGCAAGCGAGAGGATCTCTGACGCGCCGGAGTGGTGCGTGTTGAGGCCGTGGGGGGTGGCTGCCGGCCGGACAGGATGAACCTTGAGCGTGCCGGGTCCACATTCCACGGAGGAGTCGAGAAAGAGGACGGACTGGGCAGCGGCGATGTCGGCCGCCAGTTCGGGAGTCCATTGCTGACGAGAGATCACGCGGATCCGAGGATCGCTGCGCCAATGCTCTGCGGCCCACTCGGCGAGGCGAGGGCCGATGCCGTCATCCTCGCGGAGTGGGTTGCCGCAGGCGAGGATGAGGCAGGGAATCGGCTGGGCGGACACAGCAGTCACGAGCGGGTCACGGTGTCGAGGACTTCACCCGTGGAAGCCATAAGCGAGATGTGGAGCGGCATCTGGCCGAAGGCGTGCGAGGAGCAGCTGAGGCAAGGGTCGAAGGTGCGGACGACGGCTTCGACGCGATTCAGAATGCCTTCAGTGAATTTGCCGTCCTTGATGTAGTGGCGCGCGGCCTGGAGGACGCCGCGGTTCATTGCGTTGTTGTTTTGCCCGGTTGCGATCACGAGATTGGACCAGGCGATGAGACCGTTCTCGTCAACTTTGTAATTGTGCATGAGCGTACCGCGCGGGGCCTCTGCAATGCCGGCGCCTTCAAGCCGGTTAACCCCTGCGGTGGCGCGGACGTGCTTGTCGAGGATGAGCGGATCAGTGAGGATCTGCTCGATCTTCTCAATGCCATAAAGAATCTCAACGAGACGCGCGTGATGGTAGTAGAAGGAGCTTTGCACGGGGCCGTCGGCAAGTTGCTTGAACTCGGCCAGCTCTTTCTCGGCGCGCGGAGTGCCCATCGATTTCACGATATTGAGGCGGGCGAGCGGACCGACGCGATAGCTGCCGTCGGGATAGCCGAGCGGTTTGTAGTAAGCGAACTTGGTATAGCTGTAGGGTTCGACGGCTTCCCCGATGACCTCAGTGAATCGGCGGGCGGTGATGCCTTCCTCGACGGTACTGCCCTTTGCGTCGATGAGCTTCAGCGTGCCGTCAGTGAGTTCGATGGAGTCGTCCTCGTGGACCAGGCTCAGGAAGAGGGATGGGAAGTTGGCGAAGACGTCGGCTTCACCACGAAAGGACTCAGAGATCTTCTTGTAGGCATCGAGGGCGAGCTGAATGTTGGCGTAGGCCTCTGGGAGCATGCTCAGGATTTCATCGCGTTTGGCGGGAGCGAGCGGCTCGGTGACGCCGCCTGGCACAACCCAGCCGGGATGAATGCGCTTGTTGCCGAGCAGTTCAATGATGTGCTGGCCGAAGCGACGCAGGCCGATGCCGGCGCGTCCGAGCTCGGGATAGCTGGCTGCGACGCCGAAGATGTGGCGTTTTGCCGGGTCGGAGTCGAGGCCAAGTAGCAGGTCGGGCGAGGAGAGATGGAAGAAGCTGAGCGCATGGGACTGGACCATCTGGGCGAGGTTCAGCATGCGGCGGAGCTGCGCGGCGGCATGAGGAATGCGCACGGACATGATGGCCTCGCAGGCCTTGGCGGAGGCGATGAGATGCGAGACGGGGCAGATGCCGCAGATACGCGCCATGAGGCTGGGCATCTCGTAAAAGGGACGGCCCTCCGAGAATCGCTCAAAGCCGCGCACCTGGGTGACGTGGAAGTGGGCGTCGGCGACCTGGCCCTGCTCATTGAGGTGGATGGTGATTTTGCCGTGTCCTTCAAGACGGGTGACGGGATCGATGGTGATGGTCTGGCTCATGGCTCAGGCTCCAAAGCGGGTGAGGGCTGGAACATCCAGCGGGGTGCCGGTGACGAGGGCTGTGAGCGCAGCGTGGAAGGTATCTGCCGAGGGTGGGCATCCGGGCAGAAACACATCCACTTTGACGAACTCGTGGATCGGCCGGACGATGGGCAGGAGTTTGGGTACGACGACGCATGGAATCTGAGGCTGGCTCGTGGCGTTTTCGATGAAAGCGCGATCGAGGATGGCCCTGGGCCCGATGGGATTGCGCATGGAGGGAACGTTGCCGGCGACGGCGCAATCGCCCATGGCGACGAGGGTTTTGGTGTGGGCGCGAATCTTGTGAATCTTTCTTTCGTCATCGACGGAGGCGACGGCGCCCTCAACGAGAGCGATGTCGACATGGTCTGGATAGTCCTTGCGATCGACGATGGGACTGTAGACGATGTCAACAAGTTCGGCGAGGGCGAGCAGGCGCTCATCCAGGTCGAGAAAAGACATGTGGCAGCCGGAGCATCCGTCGAGCCACACAGTTGCCAGGGACAGCTTGCTCATTTCGCCTCCCGCATCAGGTTGAGATAGGGTAGAAAATCGGGGTACTTGGGATGGGCATCACCGACTTTGCTTTTATCAAAGAGTGCGCCGGTGGGGCAGACCTGAACGCACTTGCCGCAGCGCGTGCAGCTGGATTCGCCCCATGGATTGTTGAGATCGGAGATGATCATGGAGTTGATGCCGCGGCCCATGACGTCCCAGACATGGGCGCCTTCAATCTCCGCGCAGACGCGGACGCAGCGGGTGCAGAGGATGCATCGATTGTGGTCGATGGTGAAGCGCTCATGGGAGCCATCGACGTGCAGGTCCGGATTGCGATAAGGAAGGCGAACATGGGTCAAGCCCTGCCGCTGGGCGAGAGTTTGTAGTTCGCAATGGCCGTTGGCGACGCAGACGGAGCAGATGTGATTGCGCTCGGCGAAAAGGAGCTCGAGGATGGTGCGGCGATGCTTCTGCAGCCGCTCGGTGTTGGTGCTGACCTCCATGCTCTCGTAAATAGTGGTGACGCAGGCAGGCTGGAGCTTGCTGCTGCCTTTGATCTCCACGAGGCACATGCGGCACGCGCCGACGTCCCCGAGTCCGTCAACATGGCAGAGCGTGGGGATTTCGATGCCGTTTTCGCGAGCGACTTCGAGGATGGTTTGACCGCGCAGTGCGCTTACCTCTCTGTCGTCGATGATGAGTGTTTTGACGTCGCCCGCATCCGTCATGCCGTCACCTCCACTGCGTCAAACTTGCAGACTCCAGCGGGGCATCGTTTCTGCTCGATGTGCTGGATGTACTCGTCTCGAAAATATTTGAGGGTGCTAAGCACGGGATTGGGAGCTGTCTGACCGAGTCCGCAGAGGCTCGCCTCCTTGACCGTGCTGCAGAGATCTTCAAGGAGGTGGAGGTCTGCCATGGTGGCGGATCCTTTGCAGATGCGTGTGAGGAGAGTATGCATCTGCGCGGTTCCGGCGCGGCAGGGGATGCACTTTCCGCAGGACTCGGTCATGCAGAACTCGATGAAGAAGCGGGCAACGTTGACCATGCAGGAGGTGTCGTCCATGACGATCATGCCGCCGGAGCCCATGATGGAGCCGACGGCCATGAGCGCGTCATAACTGACACCAAGGTCGAGCATGTCGGCAGGGATGCAACCGCCGGAGGGACCGCCGGTCTGGATGGCTTTGAGCTTGTGACCAGCGGGGACGCCACCGCCGATGGTCTCGATAATCTCGCGAAGCTTGATGCCCATGGGCACTTCGACGAGTCCGGTGTTGGCGATTTTGCCGCTGAGCGCGAAGACCTTGGTGCCTTTACTGCGTTCCGAGCCCATGCTGGAAAACCATTTGCCGCCATTGCGCAGGATCGGGGGCACGTTGGCATAGGTTTCCACATTGTTGATGAGGGTCGGCTTGCCCCAGATACCGCTGACCGCCGGATAAGGCGGGCGTGGCTTTGGCGTGCCACGCCGGCCTTCAATGGAAGCGATCAGCGCGGTTTCTTCACCGCAGACGAAGGCGCCGGCACCAAGACGGATCTCGATGTCGAAGCTGAAGGGGGTGTTGCAGATATTGATGCCGAGCAGGCCGCGGCGGCGAGCTTCGCGCAGCGCCATGGTGAGCCGGGAAACAGCGATCGGATACTCAGCGCGGACATAGATGTAACCTTTGCTGGCTCCCACGGCGTAGGCGGCGATGGCCATGCCTTCGATGACGCGATGGGGATCGCCTTCCATCACGCTGCGATCCATGAACGCTCCAGGGTCGCCCTCATCGCCGTTGCAGACGACGTATTTGACGTCGCCGGCAGCCTTGGCCACTGTGCCCCACTTCAAACCGGTTGGGTAGCCGCCGCCGCCGCGTCCGCGCAGGGCGCTCTCAGTAATGCGGTGAACCACGCCGTTGGGCGTCATCTCCATCAAGACCGACACAAGGGCCTTATAGCCATCGCGCGAGATATAGTCGTCAATCTTTTCCGGATCGATGTATCCCGCATTTTCCAGAACGACGCGCATCTGGCTGTCGAAGTGCTCATTCAATTCACACTGCAATTCGGCAATGGGCTCTGCGCCAAGTCTGTCTACAATGGCGGGAGCATGGCCCGCATTGGCGTGTCCGTAGAGTGTTTTGTAGGGATCGACGCGGACAAGAGGCCCGTGCGAACAGGGGCCCATGCAACCGGTGCGTCGCACCAGGACTTTTTTGCCGGATGTCCCGGCGGCATGCGCGAGCGCATCGCGCAGCTTGTCTGAGCCTTGGCTGGCACAAGCGAGGTCCATGCAGACGCTCACTTCGTAATCAAACTTTGCGTTCTCGCGCCGGACGCTTTCGGCGATCTGTTCCAGTTCCTCGATCGTCATTCCACTGTCCACCTTTCCAGCTGCTCGATCAACTGTTCTGGAGTTCTTTCCCCGGTCACTTCACCATCTGCAAGCATGACGGGTGCGCGGCTGCAGGCTCCCACGCAGCGAGCGGTCATGAGGCTGACCTGCCCATCCGGTGTGGTATGGCCGGGGACGATGCCGAGCCTTTCTTCCGCAGCGGCAATGAGCCTATCCGCGCCCTTGATGAAGCAGGCGGTGCCGGCGCAGACGGTGAGGGTGTGCTTGCCGGGAGGCTTAAGGCTGAAGTAGTGGTAGAACGTGGCGACCCCATAAGCCTGGCTCAGCGGCACGCGCAGGGAAAGGGCGACAAAGCGAATGGCATCGTCATCGAGGTATCCGAAAGACGACTGGACGGTGTGAAGCGTTTCGATCAAAGCATGGCGGGCAAAGCCATTTTTGCGCATGGTGCCGCTGACGATTTTCCAGCGCTTATCGTCGCTGGGCAAGGGCGGGGCGGTGTAGGCAGGCACGGTACCTCCCGAAACTTGACGTGGAGTGCAGAGAGATTGTGAAGCCCGATTGCGCTCTGTGTCTAGAGATTTTGTACTTGCTGGACTGTAAATACTCCGTGACTGCGGTCACGAAAAACAGTAAGCGACGACACATGGCCTGGACGGATGGGAGAAAAACCTGTGAGCCAGCGACGGCAAGGGCTCGAGCGGACCGAGGAAGATCAGCCGAGTGTGGGCAGGTGGCTGGAGATGCCAAAGAGGAAGATGACACCGATGCCGCAGCTATAGATGGCTCCTGTCCATGCGATGGCGTGATAGAGCCGGGGACGATGAGCGCCGGAGCTGAACGCGCCGCCGAGAGAAGCGGTCATGAGGGCGTTCATGGCGACGAGGCCGATGGCGAATGCGGCAAGGCCGAGCATGCCACGTGAGGTGCCACCGAGGTTGGCGGTGAGGAAGAAGAGCGCGAGCTGGCTGGGGGTTTCTGCGCCGATGCCGTGGAGGACGCCGATGAGGAAGACGGACTTTCCGTTGTACATCCACTGGAAGCGTTCGGGGCGCGCGGCAGAGTGGTTCCAAAGACGGCGGGTGCGCCATGCGAGCCAGAGGATGCCGTTGATGGCGATGGCGAGGCGGCTTTCAATACGGCCATGGGAGTGGCCGTGCGCGTCCTTGCGCAGGATGCCGGCGGCAACGCCGATGCCGAGGATGATCAGCGTGAGGCCGATGAGGCGCTCGGTCCAGTGATCAAGACCCACGGGAAGGCCCATGTGCAACTGGAGGACGGCGATGCCGAGAGCGGCGACGGTGCAGGCGTGACCGATGGCGTAGGTCATGCCGAGACGCAATCCGCTCCACCAGTTGCGCTGCACGGCAGTGATATCCGAAATGGCGGCGAGGTGGTCGTAGTCGAATCCATGGCGGAGGCCGAGGACAAGGCAGGAGCCGAGCGCAGCGTCGAGTTTCCAGTCGCCAAGAAGCGGAGTCACGCGCTCAGTATAGAGCAGAAAGGTCGTGTTTGGGGTGTCCGCGCTATGGGTCCGCATGCCGGATGGGGGCGGGCATGAGCTGGACCTGGTAATCGCCGTAGTCAATGGAGACGACAGTGCGGCCGAAGAGATTGCTATTCGATTCCGCGTGGGCGCGAATGGCCATGGGGACGCCCTGGATGTCAGTATATTGGCGCGACATGTGTGTTGAACCGGACCAGATGGAAGGGTTCCTGGAAGCGACACCGTTGACCTGGGCGACGGCGAAGGTTTGAGCATCCACCCAGAGCGTGCCGAGGAGGGTGTTGGGAGCCTTGCGCTTTGGCGTAATGGCAAAGACGTAGCAGGCACGGCCATTGAGAGTCTGCGGGTTGCCGGATTTTAAGTGCATGACATAGTTGGTGGTGGTGAACCAGGAGCGTTCGACGTTGCCAGGTAAGTTGATCGTCTTCTCGTTTTCAAGCAAGGGAATGAGCCCGAATTTACGAATGAGCACTGACCCGCTTTGCGCCAGGATCTGATAGCTCTTGCCGATGCCTTTGCGGTATGTGACCTTCACTGTCATTTGCGCAGCGGGCTGCTTGAGATCGGAACCGCGAAAGACCTGGTAGTGTTCGACGTCTGTAAAGGAAAGCACGCGGGCGACGCGAGCCTGAACCGATTGGTCGATGCCGCGGAGGATGGCTTGTTCCGTGGGGAACTGGGCAGGACAGGCCAGCGATGCGGTCCAGAGGACGGCTGCAAGAAAGACCCGACGCATCGAGAGGGACGTCCTCCTGACGGGAGTGCAAAGGATGTTGCCCGGGCCGGGAGATGCGAAGAGCCGGGCCGCGCGAGGCGGCAGTCGAGAGCCTTGCACATCTCCTACGCTATGCTGGTTGGCGATGCATGACAAGTGTGTGAGCGGTGAATGAGCAAGGAAACGGAAGTGGATCGGGGCCAGAGGCGGGTTCGCGCGCGGGTGCGGGGCGTGGTGCAGGGGGTGGGCTTTCGTCCCTTCGTCTATCGTCTGGCGGCAGAAGAATCACTGGCGGGCTGGATCGGTAACGATACGGAGGGGGTGACGCTTGAGATCGAGGGCGAACCAGCCCGCGTGGCGGCGTTCCTTGCACGCCTGCGAAGCGAGCTGCCGCCGATGGCGCGCATCGACGATGTGGCCGTGGACGAGTTGAACGCCACGGGGGAGACGGGCTTTCGAATTGTTGCGAGCGAAGTGCATGGCTCAGTGAGTACGGGGATTCCTGCGGATACTGCTACATGCGAAGACTGCTTGCGGGAATTGTTTGATGTGAAGGACCGGCGCTACCGGTATCCATTTTTGAACTGCACAAACTGCGGACCGCGGTTCACGATCACGCGGCAGATTCCCTATGACCGGCCGCAGACATCGATGGAGGCGTTTCAGATGTGCGCAGAATGCCAGGCGGAGTATGACGATCCGGGCAATCGGCGATTCCATGCGCAGCCGAATGCATGCTCGACATGCGGGCCGCG
>JAJYAE010000185.1 GCA_021779695.1 Acidobacteriota bacterium
CTCTTGTACTTGCCGTAACGCTCTGGAAGGTCACTCCAGCGTGCACCGGAACGCAGAACCCACAACACGCCGTTGACGAACTGACGGTTGTCTGCCGCAGTCCGCCCCACATGCTCCACGCGACCGGGAAGCATATCCTTGATCCGCAACCACTGCGCTTCACTCAACTCATATCGACTCATCACCACTCAAGGGCAACAAATCAATGCAAATTTGCAAAGTCTATATGTGGATACGCCCTAGAGCTTTCCTGTATCGGTCACATCGTTGCCCAGTGGGGCGCGCTAGAGTCTGAGATTTTTCAACAAACGCTTCAGACTTTTGGGGAACAAGCACAGGTGCTTCCGAAAGTGATGAACAACTTGCAATTCTCTGGAGTTCTAGAACTATGGAAAGAGCGTGTCGTCGATCAACGTAATGGCGAGGAGAAGAAGAATCTAGAAAAGCAACACTCTTTGATTCATCACTACCATAACTATCGAAATGCGCTAGTGCACGGAATGTGGGATTGGGATAGGTCATCTCCAGCCAAAATCAAAACCACGCGCATTCGCAAGACAGAGCTCATATCGACATACTTCACTGCGTCTGATCTGCAGGATTTCTCTTTTGCGGTAGCAGAAATCAATTTCAATATCCGGTATCCGGGAGGAGATGAGGATCTAGCAGAGCTGGTAAAAAAGGGAGGCTATATTGGCCGATTGACGGCAAGCATCCTCTTGGGCCGAACGGTAGAACCTGGTGGAGGGAGCGAGCGTGATTCACATGATAAGTCCTCATAACGGGCATTGCGCCATGTTTCTGGTAGAACGTGCCTGCCACCTCTTGGTCTGCTGATCCGGCATCAGCCAACCCGAGCAGTCTGATTGCGAGTTTCGCGACGTCGGGCGTCTGCAGGTGTGCAAACAGTGTGCCGACGAAGTCGCGGAACACTCTGGCGGAAAGCGGCCGGGAAGGTCGCCGCCCGTCCTGCCGCTGCTCGACAGAATTCCCTAACAAACCGTTCGTGGCGAGCACACATCTCGCACACGAAACGCAGTCCAAAGGCGAATCTGCGCAGCGTTCTGGATGACAAGAAGCAGACATTGTCTTGAAGGGTCCTCAAAGGTTGGCACAGACGGGGATCATGATCTCGGAAGAATGTCGCATCCTGCGAACCAGTTTTCCTTGCCGCCTCAATTCAATCGATGACAGACTTAGCTCAAGTTATTGCGTGGATCCGTTCTTGATGCCTTGAGAATGGCTCTCCCGCACTACGCTGGCTTCGCCCGCGAACGAATCCCCGTCATGACAGCTGGCGAGGCGTCGTAACGGTTTCTGTTCATCCTCAGGTCTATCAGGATCTCCAACGAGCAAGTGGAGAACGACACGTCTTGCCAACCAGCAGGCTCTGGCAAGGGATACAAGTCAGGTCTCGATTTTCGATCACGCGGTGCCGGAAGTCTCGTCATCGGATCCAGATCGGAGTCAACCGGCTCGCACGTAACACGCAAAGGTGCCTTCTGATTGCCACGTCCAATCCGCAGTTCGATCGCTTTCGGCTGGTGCTTGTGGCGCCGTCGACGAGGCGTATCTTCGCGGAGAAATCCCAACGGGCATTGCATCTGCCGCGAATCTCAATTCCTCGCTGGACAAGAGCTGCGGAGCAGGTCCAGGCTGCTATCGAACGGAAGTGGGAATTCAAGGCAATTGTCCTCGACGTTCTTGCCGACTGCCCCGGGGGCGAAGACATGGTCATCGCAGAGCTGCGAAACGGGGATTCGATGCATCGCTTCCCTCACCCACACTCGTGGGTCGGCCTGAGCGACATCCGTGAAGATGAGATATCCGGTTCTGCGCGTACCATTGTTGAGAGACTATTGAACGATGGTGCGACGGGCGGAGGAACATTCTCGCGTTTTGGATGGATCGACGACGCGCTTGACTGGATCAGTACGGAAGCCGGCATCGACAGGCCGGAGTTTACCGGGAATGTCAAGCAGTTCAACGCTTCGGCCAGTTTTGCGCTTGCACGATTCGACAGAAAGGCTGCTCCTCCCCTATGGTTCAAGGCCGCCGGAGACCCGGCTATTCCCGAGTACCGAATCACCACCGCGCTGTCCAAACTCTTTCCCGACTACCTTCCGACGCTGGTCTCATCGCGCGAGAATTGGAACGCGTGGTGGATGGAAGATGCCGGCCGCTCGCTCGATGAAGCTCGCTCGGCGGATATGTTCGGCCAGGCAGTCTCTCGCCTGGCGGAGCTTCAGAAGGCAAGCATTTGCCATGTTCCGGCCCTGGTCGCAGCCGGCTGCGGCGATCAACGCACCTCCGTCCTTCGCGCCCACATTCCTGAGATGATGGAGCATATCGATGAAGCTATGGCGCGGCCAGGCGTCATCCATGCTCCGCGACTCGGGTCCACCCGCATTCGCAAAATGGGCGCGATCGTCGAAGATGCCTGTCTCAATCTGGAGGGACTCGGTATCCCGGACACACTGCTTCATGGCGATATCAACTTTGGGAATATTCTTGCCGGGCCTCGCGGATGTGTCTTCACCGATTGGGCTCATGCCGCTGTCGGGCACCCGTTTGTGATGTTTGAGCACTTGCGTGCGCAGATCGCGCAGGAAACCGACACTGCGCCATGTCTGGCGCGGCTGACCGAAATCTATCGGGAGAGTTGGCGTGAGGTGCTCACCGGCGCGCAAATCGAATGCGCCCTTGCGCAGGTTCCGCCCATCGCGATCGTTCTGTATCTATTCGAGCGGTGGAATTGGCTCGCCTCGGAACGCCGGCACGACCCACAGTTCCAAAGCTATCTCCGGGGGCTCGCACGGCAGATGGACCGCGCCGCGCAGGCACTCGAACTCGGATCCGTTCTATGCGCGTAGATTGCGGGCCGGCATGTTCAGCAAGATTCGAATCTCAATGAAGGAGAAACCGGAAGAAATGGGGGACCCCATCCCCTTCACAGCTCATCACAAGAAAGTAGTCTCCCGGGTGGGCCGCTCGCAAATCCAGCATCACATGAAGTTCAGCGTGAGAGCCCTTGACGGAAGCGATGGCCGAGGCATCTGCTTGAGCCCGTAGGATGTCTTTCTTGCTGGCGACCGTGATGCGATAGATGCCGGCCGGACTTCCTAAAGGAAGCACCAAGTGAAGATGGATAAGCTTTCGTTGCAGAGTGGCGCAATGTTCGAAAGAGCCTTCTCTCAACTCCGCCAGTGGCTCGTAACTCAGATCGATCGTCACTGGAACTGCATCGTTGGCGAGAGCTTCGCGAATAGGTGCGGTCGAATGGACTTTCAATCTTGCCGCAAACCCGACGGCCGAGGCGCGCACCAATGCTGCGGCTGCCATGAGCCGCTGCACAAATATCCGCATCGCATCGAGGCCGCTCTTGGAAATGGATAATGAACCTGGAAGTCCCTGTAGAAGCTGTTCTTCGCGGACGCGGCGAAGTCTGCGCAAAACCTGCGTACACTCTGCACACTTGATAACGTGGAGGTATTTCGGATCGGTGAGATCAAGTTTCTCTGGCGTTTCCACAAAGCTCTTGAGAATATCGTAATCCAGGCATCCGATGCGCCGAGGATTCGGATAGTGCTTCAGCACGTACTCCTCTAATTTCTCGAACAGGCGCGTATCGTTTTCATCGTCGCGCGTAAAAGTTTGAAGTCGATTCACTTATACCTTCCCGGCCGCTCAGCCACAACGGCTGATCCTCATGGCCCTCTCTACTAAAGTCTCATTCTCTCGCGAATCTGCTTCAACCGGCGCTCACAAAGCTTACGCGCGGCCTCCGTCGATTTCGACATGATCGCCGCAACCTCGCTCCATTGCCCGCGAGACCCATAGCGCAACAGCATTGCGCGCCGGAGATCGGCAGGAGTATCGCCGAGGATGGCTTCGAGATCAAGTTCTGCTTCGATGGCCCCGAATGAGGCATCGATGGATGACGACAGATACTCGACATCAGTAGGGCTTCCACGGAAGGTGAGTTTCGCGTCGGCACGCTGCCGCCGCCTCACTTCATTCCGATAGAAGCGCGCGAGAATCGCACGAGTCTCTTCAATGTCGATCGGAGACAGGTCGGCCAGGTATTCCGCGGTCTGCTGAATTGCAAGCTCCATGATTTCAGAAGCCAGATGTTCCTCGCCCAGGTGGGTTGCAGCCATTTCACGCGCCTTTTCAAGTTCCAGTCCGACAGCGGCGCGCACGACTGGTGCAATCCAACGTCCCTTGGGCGTGAACCCTATGACCCAGCAGAGGTCCGAAGGGGAAGGGGATGCCATATGTCCACTCACATCAGCGTCGTCATGCCGGCCACCAGCGTTCGCGGCTGCCTGCATCTATGAGCACATTACCTCAAAGCGTCGCACATTTCCACATATTTTACCCGGATATCCTCCTTGACATGTCCGCTTTCTTTATTTTCAGCGGCTCTATAGGTGAAGGGCTATGTTCCCGTCCCGGTAGCAATTCCCGCGCGAGGCATGTATGACAAATTCTCCCCATTCTTGCGAGCGCTCCCTGCGCTGGAGCGCGGATTCCCTGGCCCTTGCCGCTCAGGCCAAAGTTCTTTCTGGTAACAAACTCGAGCAGTTGGTGGTGCGTCTCCAGCGCCGCACAGGACGAACGAGCGAAGCATGCTGGCGCTTCGTGATCCAGTATGGGCTCAAAGGAAAAACAGATCACCGCCGCTGGACTGACGAGGAAATCGAGTTCGTGCGTGAAGAACTCGTAAGGCGGTCCGTCGAGGAAATTGCGAAGAAGCTGAATCGCACGCCCAAGTCGATCCGATGCATGCTGCGGAGAAATTGCCTCCGTGTGCGGGAGATTCGCTGCGACCTCTTCTCCCTGGAAAGTCTTGCAAAAGCGCTGCGTATCGGAAAGGCCGAGATTCGTTTCTGGATTGAGCAGGGATGGTTAGTAACTTCCGTCTCGACCCACGGCAGAAGGCATTCCTACTGCATCACGCCCGAAGCGCTTGCGCACGCTTATAAGCATCATCTGGCTGATCTCCTGAAGCGCGGCATTCCGAATCAATCTCTATTCGAGGCCTATGTCCAGTACGTGCATTCGCCGAAACACACGGTCGGTGAACAGCTTCTCGATGTCCGCCGGGACAAACGGGAACGAGCTGCCTATGCGGCCATACATGAGAACGGAACACCGAAAGAGGCTCGTGACGATGGCGATGAGAATGATGAATCCGAGGATGAATATCGCATCGGCTCGGGCCCCAATATGGAGTTTCAAGAGGCAGGGACCGCCTTTTCGGAATGATCGCGGTGAGCGCTGCCGCACGAGCCAGCGCTCGTCACGGGTGTTCATCGCCGGAGTGACAGCTATGGCCATCTGCGGCATCTTGGCGCTGGTCGTACTCACGCTGCCCGGATGTGTCGCCCGTCGATGGATGGAACGCGATCGACCGGGAGCCTTGGACTCGCCGGTCTGGCATGAGCCGCTCGATAGATGGAGTCTTTAAATGAACGAAGAGTTGCACCGGATCGGCGTGTCTTGGGCAACTTCGAACGTGGTTTGGGAAACTTCGCCAATGCCGCTATCGCAACCGGGGCATTGCGGCAAATTGTTCGCAGTTCGATGAATGATCCGGTCGACCGCTTGAAGGAAAGCATCACTCGTGGACACAGGGCCTCACTGACTGCGCTGGAGACGAATTCAAATCAAGTCATGTGTACCTCATGGCTGGCGTCTACCTCCTTGGCCGTAGCCCTTGCGGAGACTCCGCTGAATCGTAAGTAACGGTACTTTAACATGCGTTCTTGCGCCGAATTGCACTTCCAGTGAATCATGGAAGCATCTGCAGATCCGGCAGGAGGTTTGGGGATGAAACAGATTGGCTTCAGGCTTCGCGCAGTGAGATTGAAGTGGGGGCTCACCCTGCGTGAAGTGGAGGAGCGAAGCACAGTCATCGCGCAGGAATGGGGCAATCCATCCTATCGCATCTCCGCAAGCTGGCTGAACCGCGTCGAGCGGGAAGGCCGGGGCCTCTCTGCCGTGAAGCTGATCGTGCTTGGGGTCGTCTATAGCATTCCGCACGAACAACTGCTTGCCTATTGCCCGGCGGCAACTAAAGATTCATCGAGTCGCAACTGTCCTTCGGGTCCCAATACAACGCTTCTCTTGACGAATGGACCGCTCGATGAGCACGCGCGGTTGTGGCTTCCCGACAGCATTGCAGCGGAGCCCATCCCGGATGACACGACACTTCTTCCGCCAGAGGATCATCTGCCGAGTCATTACCGCCGCGGCATCATCGGACGCCGGGACAAAACGCTCGATCCAATGATTCGATCCGGGTCCATCGTTCTCATCAATATTCAGCGCCGCGCCATTGCCCACCGTAGAGAATGGACAAACGAATTCGATCGCCCGATCTACTTCCTTTTCACCCATGCCGGCTATATGTGCGGCTGGTGCGAGCTTGACAAGAACGCAGAATGGCTGACTTTGGTTCCACATTCCCTGTCCTATGCCACCGCCCAGCGTTTGAGATACAGGAAAGATGTGGAAGTGATTGGCCGCGTCGCTGTCGTTCTTCTGCGCCTGGAAGAACCTCGTTCTGCGGCCTGATTGACAGTTGGGTCCGTGCCCGACGATGCGAATGTGGCTCAACTTTTTGCGCCGACTTGCTGCACCAATCGGACTCCTTCTCCTCAGAGGGCCTTCTCCAAATCGGCTAGCATGGCAAGATTTCCTTGGTCGTAAAGAGCAAGAACCCTCCGCGTCATCAGATAGTACGTTGCGACCGCGCGCTGAGCATACATAGGAAAGGCGCCCTCCAGCTTCCCGGTCTTCTGAGCGCCTCGCAGCCTTTCCACGTGCCACTCGATCTCCCTGGCGCTCAGTCGCAGCTGTTCCGCAACGGCCAGCGCCTCCGGATACCACTGCTGAACGTAAAACGCGAGATCGATCAACACAGCGCAATTGGCCTCCAGCACTTCGAGACCTTCGAGACCGCCAACCAGCTTCCAGATTTGCGCCGGATCGAGCGTCGCGCTGGCTTCATCCCTTCTCTGTTGTCCGGATTCGTCAATAACGTCCAGTGCGACTTCCGCAATGGAGCCACGGTCCACAGCCGTCAACCGTTTCAAGAGGCTCTCCCAATCTCTTTGTGAGGACCTGCGGGCACGACGAAGGGAATATGCCGCGATCACCAGTAGGGCCGCCACAAGAATCGCGACCGCGATCAAAAAAATGACCGAGCGGCTGGTTACCATCATTTCCTCACACTAATTCTTTCAAGATCAGAGTCCACCACATTCTGCAACCGGATCAACTGCCCGCGCAAACTGTCAGGCAGCTTTCTCGGATCCGGTGCGTTGCGCCAGAGCATGACAATCCAATAAGCAACGCAGATCAGATAGGCGCTCATGCGGAAGTGAGACAGCAGAGCGTAAGCCTGCGTATTCCGGCCCACGCCGAAGTAGCTGTGCCCTGTGTCAATTACCAGGTCGATGATGGAATAGACGCCAAGCCCTTGCACAATTCGAGCGACATGCGTTTTCCAGGGCAACCCTGCTTTGACTGAGAGGGCGATCATGCCGACAAAGATCTCACTCATCACGACCGATGAAAAGAAGTTGCCCTTGATCACGACGACTTGCATCCAAAGCCGGGCATGCGGCGCCGCCAGCCATGTCAGCCCCGCGGCAACAACAATCGTAACGGCCGCCATCCAGGCAAATGTGCCTCGTAAGTCGCGCGCCCATGAGCCGAGCGGGCGGAAGGTGTGGGAATACATTTCGTAGACGACCGCGAGTTGTAACACAGTGTCGAGTGTCCCAAGAGACCAAAACGTGTAGAAATAGCTGGTCCTGTTTCCATGATGCTCGACGAAGTAAAGCGCAACAGTTCTTCCGATATTCGAGAGGATAAAAGACGTAAAAATCGGGAAAATGCTTAAGCGGCGGCGGATCAGCAGGACCGAGAGAAGCGTGAGATGTGCCCCAAAGCCGGCCGCCCAGAACAGAAGTTCGAGACCAGTCAAATGCATCTACATCCCCTCCGCCCGAACGGCCGCCACGGGGCGTCATGGACTGGATTCTACGCCAGATTGAGCAGAGTGAGAATGATGTTCACGATGTCTGGGTCAATTGGCTCTGGATCGGTTCCAGTGATTCCATCCGAGGTTGAGGATGAGGAGCTGGCGGCTGTTGATGAGGGGGTGGAAGTTTGTCCCGTACTTGAAGCGAACGCCCGGCCGCCAGGACCGGCCAACAGCACGAGGAGCAGAGTGAATGCAAGTTTGCGAACAGTATTTTTGGACATGGGGAAGTCTCCTTTTCCGGCGCAAATGTGCGCTGGGGCGGAGACTAAAGATCGCGAGCGAAGAATCCGACGTATTCGTTCAGCTGGTTGCTCATGTGCAACTGCGAGCGGCCATCGGTCACTTACTCGCTCATTTAGTTGGGTTCATAGAGCGTTCAATCGACCGCAAATACGCAATAGGTCATTGTTGCGCGGTTTCGCATAGGCAACAGAAGAGCCGATTTCATTGACAGCCGATCGAATAGATTTGATGGCGGAGGACTTGAGATGCGAATGCCGGCCTATGTGCACCGGGGGCATGAACGCCGCGCGATGCGCCTTACACATCGAGGCGGTGAGCTTGGTAAAGCTTGTCGATG
>JAJYAE010000186.1 GCA_021779695.1 Acidobacteriota bacterium
CGAGCGTGCGGAGGTGGAGGCGTATGTGGGGCCGGTGCAGGACAGGCCGGTGTGGCCGCTGCTGCGTGCGGTGGAGGCGAGCGCAGCACAAGTGGCGGTGGCCCCGGCGCAGGACCTGCTGGAACTGGGATCAGAGGCGCGCATGAATACGCCGGCGGTGCCTGCCGGCAACTGGAGTTGGCGCGCTCCGGAGGGTTGCTGGACGGCGGAACTGGCTGGACGGCTGGCGGCACTGACGCAGGTGACCGACCGGGATAACGATCCGCTTGGCACGCGACAAGGATGAACCTGCCCAGGCGAGGATGATCACGGGCTGGGTGACGAGAGCATGAGTGGCACGACTGCAGTGTGCCTCGAAGGACCCTCCTTGGTATTCTTGCGGCAGATGACGAGCGCGGCGATTGAGACCCATGGCCTGACGCGACGCTTTGGCGCACTGACGGCAGTGGATGATGTGACTCTGACGGTGGCGCCGGGGCAGTTTTTCGGTTTTCTGGGACCGAACGGAGCAGGCAAGTCGACCACAATCAAGATGCTGACGGGGCTGCTGGAACCGACGTCGGGGACGATTGGAATTCTGGGGCAACCCTTCAGCGCGCACGCGCTGGACCTGAAGCGGCAGATTGGGGTGGTGCCGGAGGGGATGGCGCTGATGGGCCGGCTGACAGCGCCGGAGTATCTGCGCTTTGTGGGCCGGATGTACGGCCTGGACCGCGCGACGACGAATCAGCGCACGGAAGAGCTGCTGGAGTTCATGGATCTGGCGCAGGAGCGAAAGAAGCTGGTGACCGACTTCTCGCACGGGATGCAGAAGAAGCTGGCACTGGCGGCGGCGGTGATTCATGGGCCGAAGGTGCTTTTTCTGGACGAGCCGTTTGAAGGCGTGGATGCGATTGCGGCGGGGATGCTGAAGGCTCTGCTACAGGGGATGATTCAGCGCGGCGCGACGATTTTTCTGACGACGCACGTGCTTGAAATCGTGGAACGGCTGTGCAGTCATGTGGCGATTATTCACAAAGGGCGGCTGGTGGCGAACGGGTCGATTGAGGAACTGCGGGCGGGCGTGGCTTCTACGTTGCCCGGCGAGGAGGACAGCCGGACGCTGACACTGGAGGAGATTTTTCTGTCGATTGTGGGAGCGCCGACGAGCGGGATGGGAGCGGAGCTGTCGTGGCTGGCGTGAGCGGACGCGACGGCCTGGAGTCGGGCGGAGCGAGCCCGCTGAGCCGGCTGGCGCGGGCACAGTACGCCGCGCTGCTGAAGATGCGCTGGCTGGTGCTGACGCACGGCGCGCGTTCGCTGCAAGGGCGGTTTGAGCTGAGCTCCCGTGGAGTGGGGACGCTGTTCTACGGGCTGATCGGCCTGGGCACAAGCGGAGCGCTCGGTGTGACGGCGAACCTGTTTGCGCGGCACGGTGAATGGCGGCTGGAGGGATTGCTGTTCTGGGTGGTTCTGGCGATCTGGCAATCGGTGCCGGTGGGGCTGGCGTCGTTTCAGACGCAATTTGAGATGGGCAGCCTGCTTCGGTTTCCGGTGAGCTTCTGGACCTTTTTTGTGCTGCACCTTGTGTTTGCAGTGGGGGATCTTTCGACGATTCTGGGCGGGTTGTGGTCGGCGGGGCTGCTGGTGGGAATTGTGACGGCGCGGGGAGATCTGGCGCTGTGGGCACTGGCTGCGGTGGTGCTTTTTGCGATCTTCAATATCCTGCTGGTGCGAGTGATTCTGCTATGGCTGGATAAATGGCTTGCGCGCCGGCGGACGCGGGAGCTGATTGGCGGCTTGTTTGTGACGGTGCTTTTGAGCCTGCAGCTTCTGAATCCGGCGTTGCGGCCAGAGCGGGAGGGAAAGCCCTCGATAGCGGCTCGGCAGCATCGGCTGGTGCACTCGCGCGGGGAGCGGCTGGCCGTGGCGTCCGGGGTGGTGCTGGCGGCGCAGACGTGGCTGCCTCCGGGGCAGGCAAGTGCGGCGTTGAGTGCAGGGGCGCAGCAGAAGACATGGCGGGCGCTGGCGGGACTGGGCGGACTCTGCTTCTATGCGGCGCTGGCGGCGGGCTTGCTGGCGGTGCGACTGGGGGCGGAGTTTCGCGGCGAGAGCCTGGGTGAGGTGGAGCCGAGCGGCGAACGCGAGCGGCGCGAGGAGAGCTGGCTGCTGAGCGGCGGCGGCCCGATGGCGGCGGTGATGGAGAAAGAGCTGCGGACGATGGTGCGATCAATGCCGCTTTTGTATGCGGTTGGCGCGCCGCTGTTCATGGTGATTGTGCTGAGCAACCTGTTCTGGAGCAATGCGTCCGGCGTGTGGAAGCAATCGGGATTTGCGCTGCCGGGGTGCCTGGCGTATGCGCTGATGGGCGTGTCGCAACTGCTGTACAACACGATGGGGAGCGATGGGACGGGAGTGCGCATCATTTTCCTGTCGCCGACGCCGGTCCGGACCGTGATTCTGGCGAAGAATCTGTTTCATGGGTTGACGTTTGCGGTGGTGGCAGGGGCGGCGTGGGTGCTGACGAGCCTGCGAACGGGCTGGCCGAACCAGGTGATGGCTGCGGCGACGGTGGCTTGGCTGCTGTTTGCGCTGCCGGCGAGCCTGACGATCGGGAATGTGTTTTCTCTGGTGATGCCGCACCGGATTCACCTGGGGAAGCTGGCGCGACAGCGGGGCTCGGCGGCGAGCTCGCTGATAAGCCTGTTTGTGCAGGTCCTGTTGCTGGCGGTGGCGGCGACGGTCTTCTGGCTTAGCGCGCGGGCGGGGAAGCTGTGGCTGGCGGCGCCGGTGTTTCTGGCGCTGGCGGTGGTGGCGACCTTTATGTGGTTTCGGGTGTTTGGCCAACTGGAGACGATGGCGGGCCAGCGTAAGGATCTGTTGATCTCAACCCTCTCGAAGACAGATTGAGAGCGTAGCTCAGCGGGCGGAGCGGTCGCGCAGGATGCGGAGCGGCCGAACGATGAGATAGAGGGGTTCGAGCCAGCTCGGCAGACGGAGAAAGGCACGATCACGCTCATTGGGACGGAGAAAGTCCAGAGAGAAGATGAGACGGCGGCGATCGGCGGCATCGAGGAGCAGGACGTTGTACGGGATGCGTCCGGGGGGCGCGCTGCCGGGAGAGTGGAAGAGGTTTTCCTGAATGTGGCGGGCGAGGCGGACGGCGACCGTGTCGCGCTCCAAAGCGGCCAGGACCTGCGGGGGAATGACGGAGCCAGCGAAGTGTCGAGCCAGGAGCACGCCGAGGGTAAGCGGGCGGCCGAGGCCCTGGCGGCGGGCTTCAGCGAGGACGCGGGCCCAGTCGAGGGCGGGCGTGGCGGCGAGGAGAAAGGCGACGTCGAGGATCCAGATGAGCCGCGACCAGATGTGCTTGCTCGCGTGCATGCAGAGGACGAGGAGCTTAGACTCCGGGTCTAAATCCGGGACCGATGCGCCGGAGAGCAGAGCGGTGGCCCGGCGCGGCCAAGCCCAGTCGAGTCCAAGGACGCGGGTGTAACGGGGCTGGGTGAGCTCGAGGCGCCAGCGCAACTCGAGGATGATGCCGTCGGAAGGGCGCTCGAAGTGATATTCAAAGTAGTTTTCTGCCTCGGGTGAGCCGTCCTGAAGGATGGGAGTCTTGAGATCGTAGCCGGAATTGAGCAAGAGAGCGGTGGCTGGCAGGAGACTTTCAAACCGGATGAGGATGTCGAGGTCACCAGCGGGCCGGAGGGCCGGATCGCCGTACGCAACGGCGGCGAGCACGACGCCCTTGAAGGGAATGGCCTGGATGTTGTGCTTCTGGAAGAGCGCAAGAATGCGCAATAACTCCGCGGTATTGGAAATGGACTGAATGGTGTTGCGGGTGATTGCGGCCTGCCATTGGGGAGCGATGGAAGGCGGAATGGAGATGCCATCCAGAGAAAGACGGTGATGGAGGAGAGGCAGGACGCCGTGCCGGCAGGCGAGCTGAAAGAGCGCATCCCAGTTGCGGATGGAGTCGGCAAGAGGCTGCAATGAGCCGGGGATGGGATCGGCGGGATGAGCGATGGCCTTCAGAAGATTGCAGGCATTGTCGTCAATGGTGAACAGAGTGGCCACTCCTGGAGGCAATGCTGTGGTGAACCGCAGGGATAACAGAGAACCTCTGTGGACCCTGCGCCGCAACGGACGGCGTGCTGTGGCGGCCTGGAGATGATGCCTGCGTTTGCCGCGCAATAGATCAGCCGAAAGGAATCGCTGAGCCGTCTGGAATGGGTCCAGTATACCCGCGCAGTGAAAAGGACGATGTGCCCCAAAGGCGGTAGGGATGGAGGGAGATTGGCGCGATGAGAAAGACTTGATGAAGTTGATTCCCACAGCGGGGACGGGCAGGACGCATTCGATTGGGGCGGCAGGGCGCAGGCATGAAGGATGAGGCGCAGGCGTTGCAAACGCTGACGGTTACGGGGAGAATCTAGCGCTTAAGTACCCTTCCGCGGCTGTTACCAGAGGGCTTGAATGTATTACTAAATAATTGAAAATTATAGGTATCCGAGCCACCAAGGCTCGGGTATACTTCACCCGTATTGTTGTTTCAAGAGTTAGAGTAGATCGTCACAAAAGGAGAGCAGATCATGCAGGTAGAGCGTGCCAATCGTAGTGATCTGGTGGTCAATGCGCTGCCAGATGGTTCCAAGGTGATTGTGGACGCGAAGAGCGACAAGGTCTTCGCACTGAATGCGACCGCAGGTGCAGCATGGGATGCCTGTAGCGGCGCGACAACTCTGACGGAAGTGACCGCGAGCATGCGGCATACGCTGAAAGCGGATGTGAGCGAGGATCTGGCAGAGCAGGCGATCATGAGCCTGCAGGAACAGAACCTGGTGATCGCCGCAGGCGCCTCGGCCGGGACCTCCCGCCGCCAGGTGCTGGCGACGTTGGGCGCGATTGCCCTGCCGCTGGTGGTATCGATGACGATGTCGGACCAGAAGGCGTACGCAGGGAGCGCGAACTCGATGGAGCCCACTTCGCCTGACTTCACCCGACCCACTGCAGTCATCACAAGGACTGACGGGCCAAGCTACTAAGACTGGCGGCTCAACAGTTGTCGTGGGCAAGAAGCGCCTGAACCAGGGCGCTCAGGGTTCTGGACTGGCATCAGCCTGGAGTGCGTATGGCACGGAACGCAGTCCATTGATCTTCTCTCCACCACGGGTGTAATTAGAGATTGTGAGGTGTGGAATGGCGGCCTGACGAGGGCCGCCATTCTTCTTTTGGGAGAAGCTTTGCGCGATTCCCCCTATGATGAAGACTATGCCTGAGCCAGCGGTATTGAGGATCTGCGCCTACGGGTGCAACTTGCAGATTGAGAGTTCATTGGCACGCATTGTGGATGCGGCGAACTGCTATGTGCTTCCGACCATGCCCCGCGTGCGCTCATTTAATGGACCCATGCATGGAGCGGCACGCATTGAAGCGGTAGAGGGCGGGCTGCGACTGGAGGCGGAAGGCACGGCGCCGCTGGTGGTGCCTGACGAGCGCAGGCTGATGCAGTACCTGATCCGGGTGCTGGATGATGCGGTCATTCAGAATCTGCGCGGGATGTATGCGGTGCATGCGGGCACGGTGGCTTGGCGCGGGGGTGCGATTCTGCTTCCGGGGCTCTCGCATGCGGGCAAGTCGTCGCTGGTGGCGGAACTGCTGCGGCGGGGAGCGACATACTACTCCGATGAGTACGCGATGATTGACGAGACAGGGCGAGTGCATCCGTATCCGCGGCCGGTGCTGCTGCGCAATGGCGGGCTGCACCAGGAGCCGGTGCTGCCGGTGGAGCTGAACGCGCCCGTGGGACGGGATCCCGTGCCGATGCGATGGGTCTTTGCCGTGTTGTACAACCCCGAGGGTGGCTGGCGGGTTGCGCCCATGGAGCAGAGCGAGACTGTTTTTGCGCTGCTGAAGAACACGCCGCATGTGCTGGAGGAATCGCCGGAGATGCTGCGATTCTTTCATCAAGCCGTGCTGGGAGCGCGGGGGTTCACGGGAGAACGTGGCGAGGCGGGCGAGGCGGCCGAGAAGATTCTGGCGCTGGTGGATGCGGTGGAACTGGGCGGCGGCGCGGAAGGCTGACGGGCGCGATGGGTGGAGCACGCCGCGTGGTGCTGTGCAGGGCCGGTTGCTGCAAAGGGACAATGAGGATGGATGCCGCTTCGGAGCTGGATGGCTGCGGCGGGCTGTCTTGCGCTTCAGACTAAGGAATGCTGGCCGTGGACGTGTTCGAGGGTGCACTTTCCACGCCGAAGGTGTCGACGGCGCGGACCTCGTAGGTATAAGAAGCACCGCTCTGCACGCTGGAGTCCTGGTAGGTGCTGGTGGTGGAACCGGAGACGGAGCTGATGAACTGGTAGGTCCCGGTGGAGCTGGCGGCGCGGTAGACGTGATAGCCGGCGATGGGATCGTTGGAGCTGGTGGGGGCATCCCAGGAGAGCTGGACGGAGTATTGCGAGCCGGAGCCGGAGAGCGGGATGAGGATCGACGCATCCTGCGTTGCGTTGCTGGCGATGGCGAGCTGCCCAGTTGCAGAGCCGGAGCCTGAGGGTGCGAAGTTGAGGTTGATGGTGAGGGATTGGCCGGGGGAAAGGGTGACGGGAAGAGATGTGGATGCGAGGGTGAATCCCGTACCGGAGACGGCGAGCGTGCTGACGGTGATCGACGCGGATCCCGAGGCGGTGAGGACGACGCTCTGCGTGGACGATGAGTTGACGGGTACGTTGCCAAAGGCGATGGAAGCTGCGTTTGCAGCGAGGGTGGAGGTGGACCCTGCAAGCGGATTGACCTGCACGGCAAAGGTGGACGAGCCGGAGGATGCCGAGGCGGTGATGGTGACGGATTGCGCCTGAGTAACGGAGGCTGCGATTGCCTGGAAGCTGGCGGTGGTTGAGCCGGAAGGCACGGTCAAGGTGGCCGGTACGGTGAGAGCTGCGCTGTTGCTGGCCAGGGAGATGCTGACGCCGCTTTTTGGTGCGGCAGAGGAGAGAGTGACGGTGCAGTCGTCTGAAGCGCCGGCGGCGATGCTGCTGGCGGCGCAGGAGAGCGCGCTGAGCGCGGAAGTGGTGGAGGAACCGCCGCTGCCATTGAGATGGATGACACGCGATCCGCTGCCCTTGGCATCGGTGGTGAAGGTGAGCTGACCGGTGGCTTGACCGGTGGCGGTGGGGTCAAACTGCACCTGGACCTGGAGTGTGGAACCGGGAGCGAGGGAGATGGGCAGACTGAGAGCACTGCCGAGGGAAAAGGTCTGGCCGCTGACGGCGAGAGAGGCAATCTGAATGGGTACGGCGCTCTGATTGAGGATGGGGACGGCAGCGGTGGCGATCTGCCCGACGGGGACCGTACCGAAAGTGACATCACTGGGGACCGATAGCAGCGAATTGATGGCGGATTGATTGAGAACCAGCCCGCCACCGCAGCCGGCGAAAACAAGACAGACTGCGACGAGGGTTGTGAGGTACAGGCATTGAAGAGCCGGCAGGGTGGATGGATGCCGGCGAGGGGAGCCTGAGGGCGAACCGGGACGATGGGCCGGGCGGCAGAAGCTGTGGCTCAGAGCGGAGCGTGCAAAGAGTCCCGAGTTCATGTGCACCTCGGCGCGGATGCGCTTGCCTGATTTACAGCGCCGGCACCTTGGGTGATGAGAGAGAGGTGGTGCGCCGTGGGGGTCTTTCGACGTTCCCAGAATCAGCGAATGGGCACCAGTATACCGTGACATGTGTCACTAAAGTGTGATCTCGATGGTTACTTTAGTTCAAGTTATGCTAGTAAAGAAAACGAATGAGTTAAGAGGGAAATCGACTTAAATGGAGGGGGATTTTTCGGAGAGAAGAGGATATTTTATCGAGCGCGTGTGGTGGGAGTTCGCGCTTAGGTAATCAATCAAGTGGTTACTCGTAAGCGAGGACGGCGAGGGAGTCATCGAGGGGTGCGATGGTGGAGGGAAGCTGGACAGAAAGGGGCTCGAGATCTTCGAGAAGCAAGCGGACTGCGCTGCGCATGGCCGCTGCACCGGTGGGAGAGAGGCTCATCGAAATGGGCTGGTGGGGATCGATGGTGATGGCGTAGAGGGTGACGCCGGGTCCTCCGCCCTGAATGTAGAAGACATCGAGGAGGTCTTTGACGCCGACGTCGTGGGCTGTGAGTGTGGGCGGGTAGTCGCGCGCGAAGCGGGGCTCTGTGCGGGTGACGGTGCCGATGGGGTTTCCGTCGGCGGCGGCATCGATGAGGATGACGCGGCCGGCGGACTGGAGGGGTTCGAGGAGGGTGAAGCCGCCTGTACCGCCGTCGAGGAGTTCGACGCCTTCGGGCAGTGCAAGCTGCTCCAGGGCGTGGATGGCATGGATGCCGACGCCTTCATCGCCCATGAGAACGTTGCCGAGGCCGACAATGAGGGTCTTTTTCAGGCTATTTGACATCCTTCACCCGTTCGAATTTCCACCCGCCGACGATGGACGAGATGGTGGCGCGGCCTTCGATGTAGTCGTGATAGAAGGCGAGGTAGACGTGGATGATGACGAAGCAGACAAAGAACCAGAGAAAGATGTGATGCCAGAAACGGACGCCGAACTCTCCGCCGAGCAGAGGCACAGCCCACATGAAGAGACGCGGAATGGAGGAGGTG
>JAJYAE010000187.1 GCA_021779695.1 Acidobacteriota bacterium
TTTTCGATATGGTCGCCGACGCGCAGTCCGCTTTCACCGGCATTGGTGATCTCCACATAGTCGAGGATGCGCGAGTCCTTCACCTTGCGGTAAGGCGACTCGATGAAGCCGTACTCATTGATGCGCGCAAAGCACGAGAGCGAGCTGATGAGGCCGATGTTCGGACCTTCCGGCGTCTCGATGGGGCAGATGCGGCCATAGTGCGTGGGGTGCACGTCACGGACTTCAAACCCGGCGCGCTCACGTGAGAGGCCGCCCGGCCCAAGAGCCGAGAGACGCCGCTTGTGCGTAATCTCGGAGAGCGGGTTGGTCTGGTCCATGAACTGCGAGAGCTGCGAGGAGCCGAAGAACTCGCGGATGGCCGCCATGACCGGCTTGGCATTGATGAGGTCATGGGGCATGGCCGTGTTGAGCTCCTGGTAGACGCTCATCTTTTCCTTGATGGCGCGCTCCATGCGGACGAGGCCGATGCGGAACTGGTTTTCCATCAGCTCACCCACGGCGCGCACGCGGCGGTTGCCGAGGTGGTCGATATCGTCGACGACGCCGATGTTCTTGCGCAGCTTGAGCAGGTAGCGGATGGTGGCGTAGAAGTCCTCGGGCGTCAGCGTGCGGTGATCGAGTGGCGTGGCGTCCTGATTCTCGTAGAGCTTGATATTGAATTTGAGGCGGCCCACGCGTGAGAAGTCATATTTGCGCGGGTCGAAGAACATGCCTTCAAAGAGGGCCGTGGCCGTGTCGAGGGTCGGTGGATCGCCCGGACGCAGCTTGCGATAGATCTCAATGAGCGCTTCTTCCGGCTTATGAACGGAGTCGCGCTTGAGGGTGTTGGTGATGATGTTGCCCACATCGTCTCGCTCGGGAAAGAAGACCTCAAAACTGGACGCGCCGGAGGCAAGAATCTTGTGGAGGCGGTCGGCGGTGAGCTCGACATTGGCCTCGACGACGACTTCGCCGGTCGCCAGATCGATCACGTCGGCAGCGGTCAGCGCGCCGTCGAGTTCTGCCGCTTCGACCTCGATCTTCTCGATGCCCGCAGCGCGGATTGCCTTGAGCGAGTGCGCGGTAATCTTACGGCCGGAGTGCGCAATCTCCTCCCCTTTGTGGGTGACGGCATGCGCGGGCTTGGCACCGAGCAGGTGGGTGCCTTTCTGGGCATCCGGCGCGACGGCCCATTGCAACTTGCCATCGGCGACATGAATGCGGTCGACCGTGTAGAAGGTCTTGAGAATCTCCTCGTCGGAACGCAGGCCGAGGGCACGCAGGAAGATGGTGCCGAGGAACTTGCGCTTGCGGTCGATGCGGACATAGAGAGTGTTCTTCTGGTCGTACTCGAACTCGACCCATGATCCGCGATAGGGGATGATCTTGCCGAGGAAGTAGGTGCGATTGTTTGCGGTCTCAAAGAAGACGCCGGGCGAGCGATGGAGCTGCGAGACGATGACGCGCTCGGTGCCGTTCACGATGAAGGTGCCATTGGGCGTCATCAGCGGAATGTCGCCGAAGAAGACCTCCTGCTCCTTGATGTCGCGAATGGACTTGTTGCCGGTCTCGGGATCCTTGTCGAAGATGGTGAGCCGCACCGTGACCTTGAGCGGGGCAGAGAAGGTCATGCCGCGCTCTTCGCACTCCTGCTGGTCATACTTGAGCTGCAGACCGACCGGGTCGCCGCACTTGTTGCAGAAGTCGGGCGTGTTCTTGTTGTAGGTGCCGCACTTGTGGCAGAGCACTTCGCCGGGATGGAACGGGTCCGTGATGACCATGGCGCCGCAGGTGACGCAGGCAGTGCGCAGGTGATGAAGCCCCTTGAGGTGGCCGCACTTGCACTCCCAGTTGCCGATGGAGTAGTCGACAAAGTCCAACTGCGAGATGCCCCGGAAGTCCGTGATCGGGAAGACGGAGACAAAGACAGACTGCAGGCCCGAGTCATCGCGCTCGTTGGGCAGCTTGTCCATCTGCAGGAACCGCTCGTAGGAGCGGCGCTGCACTTCGATCAGGTTGGGAATCTGCGTTGCGGTGGGAATCTTGGAAAAATCGAGCCGGCTGCGAATCGCGCGCTTCTCGTTGGACATGCTTCACTCCTGAGCTCTTCTAACCAGCCGCGCCTGACCGGGCGGGCCGGGCCAGCGCCCGAGTCTGAGGCGCCAGCAGATTTCGGTCAACATACTGCAAAACCCACGCGAGCCGGTGCAGCCACACCTGCCTCGCCCCGTACGTACCAGCAGGCCCAGGGTGAGGCCGCCGGCGCGCCGGAAAACCATGAACAGCAGGTTCACGCGATGAGCGCTTACTCAAGGTGGCGGAAAAGAGGCGTTGCCGCTTGCCGGGCCATTGCGCTAGACTGCGCACAATCCTCAGAAATGAGGCGCAGAAAGCGAACCTGAAATCATCGCCCTGCCTTGCCCTGCGCAGTCCCTATCCTCAAAAAAGATGCGACTGCTGTGGCCGGGAGACACGAAAAGCCCGCAAGGACGCGATGCCTCACGAGCGTGGCCTAAAGCCCCTGCTCCCAACCGAATTCTTTTGCCCTTCTCTCGCCGATCCCAAAGCTCGCTTCTGCGCTGCCCGCTTAACCCTTGCCAACCCATCAACAGAAACCCTGCGTATCCTGTTGACTCTAGGGCACCTACACCTCGCCCGTCACCCGCCTCCGGAGCCGCTTGTACTGCTTCAGCCTGGCGGACGAAATCATGCCCTGCCGCTCATCTCAAAGCGCGTCACCCAACTCGCACCCCGACAGGCTTGAACCGGAAGGGGCCAAAAAGACGCGCAACGACTATCGTAACGCGTCCCGGCCCAGCTTGCAACTTCCGTGCTACTTGACTTCGATGGTTGCGATGCCTTCGAACTTCTTCTTGATCGCCTCGGCCTCGTCCTTAGTCGCGCTCTCCTTCAGCGGCTTGGGCGCGCCGTCGACCAGGTCCTTAGCTTCCTTCAGGCCGAGCGAAGTCACTTCGCGCACAGCCTTGATGGTGTTGATCTTGTTGGCGCCAGCATCCTTGAGGATGACCTGGAACTCCGTCTTCTCTTCAGCCGCCGGGGCTGCCGCGCCCGCGCCCGCCGCACCCGCCACAACGACCGGGGCCGCAGCCGCAGCCGAAACGCCGAGGCGCTCTTCGAGCTTCTTCACCAGAGCCGCAGCTTCCAGCAGGCTGAGGCTAACAATCTGTTCTTCCAACTGTGCGAGATCCGCCATGTTTCTTCTCCAATCCAAAGTCCGTTTGAAATCTTTACTGCCTGACTACCCGGCCGCCGAATCAGACTTGAAGTTTCCGATGCGCCAGACCTGCGCCCTTCCAGTCCACCGTACAGCCAAAACTCGCTTGCAATGTGCGCGCCGCAGCGCGCCGCCGAAGCAGACTACGCTGCGCCGGCAAACTTTTCCTTCTCAACGCCCTGCCCGAGGACGACCGCGAGGTCGCGACCCGTGGCATTGAGGACCGTGGCCAGCCGCTGCGCGGGGGCATTGATGAGGAAGAGCAGCTTCGAGAAGATCTCTTCCTTGCCCGGCATGGTCGCCAACGCCTTGATATCTTCGACCGTGAGCAGCTTGCCGTCGACGATGCCCAGCTTGAACTGAAACTCAGCGTTCTCGCCGACCCACTTCGAGAAGCCCTTGGCCAGAGCCACAGGGTCGCCCGAGGTGAACGCCACCGCGCTGACGCCCTTGAGCCCCTTGAGCGCAGACTCAACCTGAGTCCCCTGGCTCGAAATTCCCGCCAGCTTGTTCTTTACAACGCGATACTTGCCGCCGGCTTCGCGAACCACCTTACGGAGCTCAAAATCCTGCGCGACAGTCAGCTTGGCAAAAGTGCCAATGATTGCGGTTGTCGAGGTCTCCAGCTCCTTGGCCAGCTGCTGGACCTTTTCTGCCTTCTTTGCTTTCGAAATCGCCATTCCATGCCCCCTTCATCGGGCCGCGCCTTCACGGGGCGCTCGGTCTTACGAGTTTTCCTGTTCCTCGCAGCGCTCGATCGAGCGCCACTCCTTAGTGCTTGCCGGTGGCTTCCGCCATGGCCGCATCAAGCGGCACGCCAGGACCCATGGTGGAACTGAGCGTCACACTCTTGATGTACTTGCCCTTGGCCGCAGAGGGCTTGGCGCGCACAACCGACGCGATCACCGTGTTGGCATTCTCCACAAGCTTCTCCGGAGCGAAGCTCAGCTTGCCGACCGGTACGTGGACAAGACTGGTCTTGTCGGCGCGGAACTCCACCTTACCAGCCTTGATCTCTTTCACGGCAGCCGCCACATCCATGGTCACCGTTCCAGTCTTCGGATTCGGCATCAGACCCTTGGGTCCAAGCACCTTACCCAGCCGGCCGACAACCTTCATCATGTCCGGCGTGGCGATCAGAGCATCAAAGGCGGTCCAGTTTTCCTTTTGAATCTTTTCGACCATCTCTTCGCCGCCCACAAAGTCGGCCCCTGCTTCCTGCGCTTCCTTCTGGCGGTCGCCGGTTGCAATGACTGCGACGGTCTTGGTTTTTCCAAGCCCGTGCGGGAGCACTACTGTGCCGCGCACCATTTGATCGGCGTGCCGGGTATCCACACCGAGACGCATGGTCAAATCGACGGTCTCGTCAAATTTGGCGAACTTGACTTGCTTGAGCAGGCCCACGGCCTCGGGCAACTCATACGCGACCTTGGTGACAGCGGCGCGCGCCTTCGCAATATTCTTGCTGACTTTTGCCATTCCTACCTCGTCTCCCACCGCTTGCTGCCAGCCCCGTGAGGGGAATCTGGAGTGCCACGTTCCAGTGCCAGTGAACCGGCCTGGACGGTGTCTGTCACTCGAACAGATCCAACAGCCGTGGTGCTATTGACTGCCCGAAGGGAGCTCCGGGCGTATCCACCAATCATAGGCGATTGGCTTTTGAATTGCAAGCATTGCAGGAGCCAGACGATTTCCCGCAAGCCGCCATGGCTGGGAAGTGCAATCCTGACCGGCCGTTAGTGCGCCGAGTATAGAGAATCGGCGCGGAGAGATTGAGGGCAGCGCGTGGGGCCTGCTGAGCGGTTTTGCCTTCGTATGGCGAAAAGTATTTTTGGTCTGGCACATCTTTCCGATGCCTGGGCCGCATCCAAGTTTGCGAATGAGGGTTGAGAAATGAACGAGAGGTTAGCTGAAAGCAAAGGAGATTCATTCATGAAGACACTGAGTGCTGCGGCTCTTTTGACCGCTGCCCTTTTTGCGGCGATGCCGAGCGCGTCTGGTGAGGTTACCGGGCAGGGTGCAGCGATCGTCACCGTGATTCCCAAGAAGGGTGAGGAGCGTGTCACCGACATCACGGCCCAGCAACTGCAATTGAAGTTGAACGGCAAAGAGACCAAGGTTGGCAGCTGGGTTCCCATGCGGGGCGCAAACGACGACCTGGAGATGGTCGTGCTGATCGACAGTTCAGCTCGCAACAGCCTGGGACAGCAGATCGAAGACATTGGGAACTTCATCAAGAATGCGCCTCCCGAAGCCAAACTGGCGCTGGGATACATGGAGAATGGCGTGGCGGTGCTGTCAGGCCCGCTTTCGACAGACCATATGCTGGCCCTGCAAAAGCTGCATCTGCCTGGCGGGCTTCCAGGTGAAGGGCAAGTTTATTTTGCATTGTCCGACCTGGCGCACAAGTGGCCGTCGAATGATCCAATGGCGCGTCGCATTGTGGTCATGGTTACCGATGGCGTCGACGTATTCAATCCGACCTACGATCCTGAGGATCCCTATGTTCTGGCAGCCATTACAGACTCCATCCGCGCGCGGATGGTGGTGTACAGCATCTATTGGCATGACATGGGTCGCTTTGACAATACCGGATACTTCCAGAACTCCGGACAGAACCTGCTGTCCGAGGTCACTGGGGCCACGGGCGGGTACAGCTTCTGGCTGGGCACAGGAGAGCCGGTTTCGTTCCAGCCCTTCTTCCAGCAACTGAGCTGGATGCTCAAGAATCAGTACCGGTTGAACTTCGTCGGCGAGTTGAAGAACAAGGCCGAGATTCAGACGATGAATCTGAAAGTGGGCGGAGCAGCGATTAAGGTGTACTCTCCCAAACAGGTGAACCTGATCCCAACGTCTGGGCGCTAGGCGTACTGCAGGATTTCATCGGCGTGGCCCTTTCGCCGTTCACGCAGTTGTGTCATTCTGTCGAGCATGGGAACGAAAGATAAGGGTCGAAAAGAAGCGAAGAAGGCACCCAAGCCAAAGCCAAAACCCGAGCCGGGACAACGGCGCGAAATTTTTACGCCAGCCCCGCCGAAATAGAACCCTGGAAAGCCGCCCGCACCGTGATGGAGGGGCGGCTTTTCAGGTGAATGGGGGATCAATCATCTGCCCGTGATGGAGGTCGGCCTGAGCGGGGTCCGGCTGGCTGCGTGCCGCAACGGAAGAGGGATGTACTCCGCGTCAATCTTTGCAATCGAACGTCAAAAAAAGACCCTCCCGACGGGAGGGTCCTTTTTTGTTGGATCCGTTGTGCGTTAGCCGACGACTTCGATACCCATGGAGCGGGCTGTGCCCTTGATGCTCTTGATAGCCGTTTCGACCGAGGCGGCATTGAGGTCGGGCATCTTCTGGGTGGCGATTTCGCGCACCTGCTTCTCGGTCACCTTGCCGACCTTCTCCTTGTTCGGCGTGCCGGAGCCCTTCTGCAGGCCTGCGGCCTTTTTGAGCAGGATTGAGGCGGGCGGGGTCTTGGTGACAAAGGTGAAGCTGCGGTCGGCATAGACAGTGATCACCACCGGGATGATGAGGCCGGCCATCTCCTTGTTCTGCGTGCGGGCGTTGAACTGCTTGCAGAACTCCATGATGTTGACCTGCGCCTGGCCGAGCGCGGGGCCGACCGGCGGTGCGGGTGTGGCCTTGCCGGCTTCAATCTGAAGCTTGACGTAGGTGGATACTTTCTTCGGAGGTGCCATGTTGGTTCCTTCGGAACCAGCTTTTAGCTCCTAGCTTCTAGCCTCGAGCTGGTCATTTCTCTGTTGAATTTTGAAGTTGCTGCTTAAGCGTTCGCTGCTAAACCGGGGGCGGCTAGGATCGCGCACCGGCCAGAAGCTAGGAGCTAGTAGCTAGGAGCTGCAACTACACAATCTTTTCGACTTTGCCAAACTCGAGTTCGACCGGGGTGGAGCGGCCGAAGATGGTCACCATGACCTTGAGCGTCTCGCGATCTTCGTTGATTTCATCCACCACGCCGTTGAAGTTGGCAAAGGGCCCGTCGGTGATGCGGACGGATTCGTTTTTCTCAAATTTGATCTTGAGCCGGGGCTTGTCTTTCGTGGTCTCAGAACGGAAGAGAATGGAACTGACCTCTTCTTCGGAGAGAGCAACCGGCTTGTCGCCGGTGCCCAGAAAGCCCGTCACCTTGGGCGTCTCTTTCAGGACGTGCCAGAGCTCATTATCGAGATCCATTTCAACTAATACGTAGCCTGGAAGAAAGACGCGCTCAACGGTTCGCTTTTTGCCGTTGATGATCTCCGTCACCGGTTCGGTGGGAATCATGACCCGGCCGACACGATCCTTGAGTCCGAAGGCCGTCACACGGCTTTCAATGGACTCGCGCACCTTGCGCTCGAAACCTGAGTAGGCGTGCAGGATGTACCATTTGAAACGCTCGTTGCGCTCCGGTTGTGGCTGCTCGGCGGGTTGTTCCAGTTCTTCTGCCATTTTGTTCTCGATTCGATCAGAGCCGACTTATTGCGCGCCACCCAGGCGCGTCAGCACTTCATGCAAGGCCCGGTTGAAGATGAGGTCCACCACAAAGAAGAAGAACCCGAAGACGAAGACCGTAACGATCACCACGGAAGTGGTGGTCTGGACTTCCTTGCGCGTGGGCGCGACGACCTTGCGCATTTCCGCACGAACATCCGTTAGAAAGCTCGTCAGGTTGCTCCACAAGCCCTTCGCTCCCTCTGAGACGTTAGTGAGGGCGCCGGGTTCCTGCAGCTTGGCGGACCGCTGTTCGCCTTTTTCGATTGCTGCCTTGCTCGCCATACTTCCAATCCTTTGCGTCCTGTGATGCCGATGGACGCACTCTGCAAACTCTGGCAGGGGCGGAGGGATTCGAACCCCCAAGTTCGGTTTTGGAGACCGACAGTTTAACCGTTGAGCTTACGCCCCTAAATCAGCTTCCAGCTTCTAGACTTTCGCTTCCAGCTTGTCTGCGGTGGTCCCAACGAGGCTGGACTCCCGATACGACAGCCAGAAGCTGCAAGCCAGCAGCTAGAGACTGCTTGTTTACTTCGATTCCTTGTGCGCCTGATGCTTGCGGCAGCGCTTACAGAACTTCTTGAACTCGAGACGGCCAGTGGTCGTCTTCTTGTTCTTCGTCGTTGCGTAGTTGCGCTCCTTGCACTCAGTGCACTGCAGCGTTACGATTTCCCGCATTTCCAATCCTTCCGGATTTCAGGGCCAGACAGAATCGTCTCCGAGCTGACCCCTCATCTCCTGTCCCGATTCTTACTTGATAATCTCCGAGATGGTTCCGGCGCCGACCGTGCGTCCGCCCTCGCGGATGGCAAAGCGCAGGCCCTTCTCCATC
>JAJYAE010000005.1 GCA_021779695.1 Acidobacteriota bacterium
TGCTGCTTCACTATCCCGATGATCTGCTCTTCCGTAAACCGGCTCTTCTTCATCCCCAGTCCTCTCCTTCACATTACGAGAGAACTCCAGTTTTGAATGGCTGAGTTTTCCGGGGGCAGGTCAGGCCAATGCAAGAGGGTGAAGCCCGGCACAGAATGTCCCTGGAACAGCAGAGAGGCGACTTTCGCACCATAGAGCCATAGAGGATAGTCTTCCATGGGTATGTAGCGAAACAGCCAAATGAGCGCGATCCAGCCAAGCGTCAACCCAGATAAAAATACGGCGATATTGAAATTGTGGCTCGCGCGTGTCTCTGACTGGAAATCTCCGGAAATCGCATGCTCCTTTTTGTGATTGGGCCTCATCGACAAACCTTCCGAGTCTTTGTGGTCGATCCAATTGCTTTTGCACAGACATACTCTCCTGCGTTTTAGCCGGCAATCCCACTTAAGTTCTCATTTCAAACCGCAAAATCACCCCATCTTGTGCGCTGCATCACATCTCGCTGTGATGATCTGTTGCAAGCTAGCGTCACGGCAAATGGAACCACATGATTCTAGGAACGATGACCTGCTGGACTCTGGTCCTCAGGAGTTTATCGAGAAGCAGGCGACAAAGACGCCGAACGCCCCAGCTGTGAAAACGGGCGTTAGTCTGCTGAACTACAGCGAACTCAACCTGAGAGCTAATCAACTGGCGGGTTTCTTGCGGAAGCGCAAGATAGGGCCCGGATGCATCGTTGGAGTGTACGTTGATCGCTCCATCGAAATGGTTGTTTGCCTCCTCGCGGTCCTCAAAGCAGGTGCGATCTACCTCCCTCTGGATCCCAAATTCCCCAAAGAAAGGCTGGAGTTCATGTTGGAAGACGCCGGGGCATCTCTCCTCCTGGCGCATACGGCAGACATGGATGGGCTCCCCGCGAGTAAAGCCGAGGTTGTTCAACTCCATAGAATCACCGATCAGCTCGACAGCTATCCTGGAGGGAATGCCCCCCCGGTGAACAAAACAGGAGATTTAGCCTACATCATCTATACATCGGGATCGACCGGCAAACCCAAAGGGGTGATGATCCCGCGTCGCGCGTTGGTGAACTTTCTGCTTTCCATGGCAAGGGAACCTGGAATGACTGCCACGGACTGGTTCCTGGCCGTCACCACTATTTCTTTTGACATTTCTTTACTGGAAATGCTCTTGCCGCTTTGGACTGGGGCATGCATCGTTATAGCGGACCGCGATGAGGCAGCGGACCCGAATGCGCTGAAGAGACTGCTCGACGAAAACAAGATCACCGTCATGCAGGCCACACCTGCAACCTGGCGGTTGCTGGTCGAAAGCGGCTGGGAAGGGAAACAGGATTTAAAGATTCTTTGCGGGGGCGAGGCGCTCACCACAGATCTTGCGGAACAACTACTGCCACGCTGCCGCGAAGTATGGAACATGTATGGGCCCACGGAAACCACGATCTGGTCTTCGACAATACGGGTTATTTCCCCGCAGCAATTGTCATTAGGGCCGCCGATTATGAACACCGAGTTCTTCGTGGTCGATGAGTGTCTTCAGCCCGTGGAACCTGGAGAAACTGGTGAACTCCTGATCGGAGGGGAAGGGCTTGCTCACGGATATCTCAAGCGCGAAGACCTGACCGCAGAAAAGTTCATTCCCAATCAATTTTCTTCCAATGCAGGTGACTGCCTCTACCGAACTGGAGACAGGGTACGCCTTCGTGCTGATGGAACGCTTGAGTTTTTGGGCCGACTGGACAATCAAATCAAGTTGAATGGGTTTCGCATTGAGCTGGGTGAGATCGAGAGCGTGCTGGCAAAGGTTCAGGGAGTTCGCCAGGCTGCAGCCATTTTGCGAGCGGACCACCCCGGCAACAGTCGAATCGTCGCCTACTATACGGGCGATCCGAAACTGAGCGCCGAAGCTATGCTGCAAGAATTGCGGCTCAGTCTGCCCGAATACATGATTCCTTCGGCGATTGTCTGGATGAGCGAATTTCCGCAGACCCCGAATGCGAAGCTTGATCGTAAGGCGCTTCCGGCGCCATCGCGGCAACGTCCTGCTCTCACACAACAATATATCGCCCCGTCTACTCCCCTGGAAAAGCAAATGGCTGCCCTATGGGCGGAGATCCTGAAGATCGACCAGGTCGGAGCTGACGATAGCTTCTTTGACCTGGGCGGGAACTCGCTTGCAGTCGTCCGCATGACGAATGCCTATCGCAGCCGGTATGGGCACGAGATTCCGCTTGTAAAGGCCTTTCAGTACCCGAGGCTTGGAGCTCTCTGCCAGTTTCTTGGCACACATACGGACGATTCTCCTGCGGTCGCCATCGCGGAGCAGCGGGCGGCAAAGCGGCGCGAAACCAGATCTTCTGGTGAGACACACCGGGAGAGCGTCGCGATTATCGGGATGATGGGCAGATTTCCGGGTGCGGAAAATCTTGACCAGTTGTGGAGAAATCTGTGCGAAGGCCGGGAATCCATCTCGTTCTTCGCTCCTGAAGAGATCGGCCCTGGTCTAGATGAGCGCTTGCGTACCGATCCTGACTACGTCCGCGCCCGGGGCATCATCGATGGCGCCGAGTATTTTGATGCCGGTTTCTTTGGAGTCAGCCCCCTGGAAGCCAAGGTCATGGACCCGCAGCAACGCGTGTTTCTTGAACTCACTTACCATGTGCTGGAAAATGCGGGCTATGATCCGAGCCGCTTCAAGGGTCTGATCGGCATCTGGGCTGGCATCGGGGACAATCACTACTACACGACGAACCTTTTGACGCGTCCCGATCTTCTTTCCATGGCCGGAAAGCTGGCTGTCGAATACGGAAACGAGAAGGACTACATTGCCCTGCGGACGGCCTATCTCCTGGACCTGCGCGGACCGGCAATCAGTTTAAACACCGCTTGCTCGACCACGCTCGTTGCGGTCGATCATGCATACCGCGCTCTGCTCGATTATGAGTGCGACCTGGCCCTTGCAGGCGGCGTGGATATCGGCGTACCGCAAAGGAGCGGGTTTCACTACACAGAAGGTGGAACGTTCGCTCGCGACGGACATTGCCGCCCATTTGACGCTGCGGCCACCGGCACCATGTTCTGCGACGGTGCGGGCATTGTCGTTCTGAAGCGGCTCTCAGAAGCCATGCGGGACCATGACACGATCTATGCAGTACTTATTGGCTCCGGAAAGAACAATAACGGAGCGCGTCCTGCGTCATTCCTTGCGCCGAGTATCGAAGGACAGGAAGAGGTGATCGCGCTCGCTCAGGCGCATGCCAACGTCGACGTCGAGACAATTGGATACATAGAGGCACATGGTACCGGGACACCGATTGGCGACCCTATCGAGATTCAAGCACTCACCAGGGTATTCGAGAAGAGAACAAATAGAAGAAATTTCTGCTTTGTAGGATCGATCAAGGGAAATATCGGGCATCCGACCAATGCTGCAGGAATAGCTGGTTTGATCAAAGCAGCGATGGTTTTAGATCGAGAGCAGATTCCCGCGACGCTCCATTATAAGCAGCCAAATCCCAAGATTGATTTCACCAATAGTCCGTTCGTTATGGCAGATCGTCTGATTCCCTTCCCCCGCACGGAAAAGCCAAGGCGAACTGCGGTCAGCTCCTTCGGATTTGGCGGAACGAATGCCCACGTGATTCTGGAAGAAGCGCCGGCACCATGGCCGGGAAGCGCATCAAGGCCGGTTCAGTTTTTGCCAGTCTCGGCCAGAAATTCGCTCGCCCTGGAAGCGTACTCCGGTTTGTTTGCAAAGCATTTTGAGAGCTTGGACCCAGATGATTTCGCCGATGCGGCATACACGCTGCAGACCGGAAGAAAACAAATAGAAATGCGGCGCTACGTCGTGGCCGAAACCCCGAAGGAAGCGGCCAGATTGATGCGCAATCCGGACCCTATGCACTGCGGCAGCAAACGCTGCCAGCAGCGCGATCCACCCATCGTGTTCCTTTTCGGAGGACAGGGTACGCAGTACGTCAATATGGGGCAGAATCTTTACCGCGATGAGCCATTGTTCCGCGCCGTCGTGGATGACTGCTGCGAGATTGTAAAGCCGCACCTCGGTCGTGATCTCCGTGAGATCCTCTATCCACAGAGCGAAGGTCACGAAACTGCGCAAGCTTCGCTGCAGAATACGTTCTACACGCAGCCATCGATTTACATCATCGAGTATGCACTCGCTCGCTTTTGGCAATCGCTGGGGATTACACCCGCCCTGATGGCAGGGCACAGCATAGGTGAGTTCGTCGCTGCAACACTGGCCGGCGTCTGGAGTCTTGAAGATGCGCTGCGCATCGTCGCGCGAAGAGGGCAACTCATGCAGGATCTGCCTCGCGGGACCATGATGGCTGTCAGAGCAGTTGCCGACAAAGTCACCGCACTTCTTCCGCCGTCCGTATCCCTGGCTGCGAATAATTCCCCTTCACTCTGTGTCGTCTCCGGCCCGGAGACTGACGTCGACGGATTACGCATCCAACTCGAAGCCGAGCATATCGTATGCCGTCCCTTACATACCTCGCATGCCTTCCATTCCGCGATGATGGAGCCCATGTTGGAGCCCCTTCTTGCAGAAGTCCAGAAGGTAAAGCTGCGTGCACCATCCATGCCGTTCGTCTCCACTGTCACTGGACGCTTGATCACCGCAACAGAGACCACAGATCCTACGTACTGGGCCCGGCATGCACGCCTGACCGTAGAGTTCTCAAAAGCGGTGACGACTATGAAGGAATTGGGCCATGACCTGTTTCTCGAGTGCGGCCCGCGGTCCACCCTGTGCTCTCTGGTTCTGCAACATTTCAACGCCACGACTTCATGTACCGCAATCCCGACTTTGGCGCAAACTCATGAAGACAACCGCGAATGGATTTCAGTGCTATCAGCGCTTGGATCCCTCTGGATGAACGGCGTATCCATCGACTGGGATGGGTTCTATGCCAACGAAGATCGCAGGCGCATCCCACTTCCGATCTATCCCTTTGAGCGGCAGAAGCATTGGGTTGATCCCGCCGGTGTGAACCCTTCCGTACTGTCTGAAAAGGCATCTGCATCATCTGTTGACAGATCCATCGCAGATGGAGATGACCAAAGGGTCCAGGCGTCTGCGGCGCTTGCGGGTTCGGAGAGTCAAGAAGCTCCACTCATCGCAAAGTTGCTGGACATTCTCGTTCCGATCTCCGGGCGTGAAAGATTGGAGATCGCCACATCGTCCACATTTCTCGAGCAGGGGTTTGATTCACTCTCCCTCGCCCAGGTGTCGGTGGCAATCGAGCGCGAATTTGGAGAAAAGATCGGATTCAACAAGCTGATGAATCAGCTGCCGAGCGTCGAAGCTGTGGCGGCGCACCTGGGGAAAATTCTCCAAGTTGAATCCTCTGCTCCAATTTTGGATGAGTTTGCTCAGCCCGAATTGCGCACGCAGCCTCATCCGGCCATGCCATCCGGGGAAGAAAAGACTCATACAGAACTGGCCCGAATCAAGGAGACACTTGATGAGCAAGGTCATTTGCTGACACAAATCACAGAGGCTCTGGAAAAAATAGGCGCTTGGCCAGAGGGAATAGGCGTTCATCGGCCCATCGAAGCAGCGACGTTTGCGAGCATAAAGTCAGCCCCAGCAACGGCTCCACAAAAGGGAATCTTCTTTTCATCGAGGCTTTCGGAACACCTCTCGTCGTCCTATAACGAGTCCGTGACAATCCGCATCAAAGGAACCATCTCTGTATCAAAGATCAAGAGCTCAATCAATCGGCTGATTGAACGGCACGACGCTCTCCGAGCTTACTTCAATGAAGCTGGATCCGTCATGTCTATCCGGCCGACCATGAAGTTGGATGTGCAGGTACGTGACCTTTCGAGCACTGCCAATGGACTGAAAAAGCAGGCCGCAGTAGAGCAATATGCAGTTGAAGAGTGCGCCATCCCCTTTGTTCTACCTGACGGTGCGCTTTTCCGTAGCTTGATCCTTGTGCTCGATCAGGATGCTGCGGCCGTCATTCTCACAGCTCACCACGTCATCTGCGACGGCTGGTCTCTCGATGTGTTGATCCAGGAGTTCAGCGCTCTCTACTCGGAGGAGATTTCTGGTTCAGCATTGCTGAAGGAACCTCGCTTCAGCGTTGTGGACTATGCCACTTTGGTCGCGCAGCGCGAGCAGGGCCCTGAATTCGAGGCTGCGAAGACATACTGGCGCAACAAGTTCGCTGACGGATTTCCTGCGCTGGAGCTACCGACAGACTTCTTGAGGCCCCCATTCCACGAACACTCCGCTAAGCGCATTCATCGTGTCATCGGAACAGATATCGTCGATCGGCTACGGGAGGGGGCGGCCAAACAGGGGTGTAGTCTCTTCGCCGCGACCGTATCTGCTCTTTCGATCCTCTTTGCCCGAATCTCCAAGCAACCGCGATTCGTACTTGCACTGTCGATGGCGGAACAGCCGGTTCTCGGGCAGCTCGATCTTGTGGGGCACTGCGTCAGCCTCATGCCATTTCTCGCAGATCTGCAACCCAGTGAGGACCTCAGCGGATTTTTGAAGCGCGTGCAACGACAATTGGCCGACGATCAGGAGCATCTCTCGTTTACGACCATCCACCTTCTGGAAGACCTGGTTTGCGCCAATTCAGCTCAAGGCTCGCTCCTGCCAGTAGGCCTGACAAGCATACGAAAGTTCCGGCCGGATGAACTGGAGCAGCGGGGTTTTGAACTCGATTATTTTGCCAATCCGAAGAGCTTCGAATCATTCGAATGTTATTTTGCTGCGATGGAATCGCCCCTTGGACTGGATCTCCGTTGCCACTTCAATATCAAGTTGTTCAAAGATGCAACGGTTGAATACTGGCTGGACGAATTCGAAGCGATTCTTGTAAAGATGATTTCCAATCCGAATCAGAATGTTTTTGAGATTGCATTGCTCAATCAGCCCCAGGCAACGAGTCAGGACGGGGTGCAACGTGAAAGCTCTTTGAGAACCAAGGAGAGCGCTTCGCTTCCTCACTCGAAGGAAGTAGTTCCTTTCGATATGGTGACTCCATCCCGCAATGACAATTCGCCAGATGGACAAAGGGATCTGCTTACCATAAGACTCGTAGACCTCTGGCGTCGTGTGCTGAACCGCCAGTCTGCCTCTGCAAGCGACAACTTCTTTGAGCTGGGCGGGCATTCTCTCAAGGCGGCTCAACTGTTTGCGCTGATCGAGCGCGAACTCGACATCGTTGCGCCTCTGGCCTCGCTATATGAGGCGCCCACGCCGCGCCAGTTGGCTTCTGTATTGGCGAATGGCGTCCATCAGGAGAACTGGCGGTCCCTGGTACCAATCCAAACCTCAGGGAATCACCCACCGCTCTTCTTAGTTCATGGCGCGGAAGGCAACGTCCTCCTCTATCGAACTTTGGCTGCCCATCTGGGCAGCGCGCAGCCAGTGTATGGTCTACAGTCGGCAGGACTGGATGGCGAATCGGCTATCGACGGGAATTTCGAACGCGTGGCGATGCAGTATATACGTGAGATCAGACAGGTTCAATTGAAAGGACCCTATTTCTTAGGCGGCTACTGCCTTGGTGGGACTCTTGCCATGGAAATGGCGCGGCAACTCATCGATGCAGGCGAGCAGGTTGGCTTGCTGGCGATGATTGAGAACTTTAACATCCGCTCCGTTCGATGGCCACTCCCATGGCATGTCCGAGCGGTCAACCGCTTGGTGTTGAATCCATGTTTTCATCTCCGGAATCTCCTGGCGGCAGAGGGAACGGACAAGATTCGATTTCTGAAAGCAAAATTCCGCGTGGAATTCAGCCGCTTGCAGGTTGAAGCACAGGTGATCCATGCGCGCATGCGTCGTGCTTTGCATTTAGCTCCAACCGGAAGGTACCACCACCTTCGGGTCGCTCGTGCATATGAGGCTGCGCTCGCTCAGCACAACATCCACCCCTATCCGGGGAAGATCACTCTCTTCATGTCGAAATTGCGCCTGATGGGCATGACTGACCCCATGGGCGGTTGGGATGGAATAGCAGAGGCTGGAGTCCAGCTCCACTCACTTCCCTTTGCGCCGAAGGGAAGCCTGACAGAGCCGTACGTCCGCCAATTGGCTCAGATGCTGCGAGCCTGCATCGACGAAGCGACGGTGAACCAAGACAGAACCTCCAAATCGAACGTCATGGTGATGTCCAACTCAGAATAGCGGAACATTGACACACATCTCCCTGCTCCCTTCGAGAGAAGACTTGAAGAACTCCGCTTCTCTTGCCTCCTCCGTTCCGGGTTCCTTCACAGATCGAATCGCATGGCGTGAATCAGAGTAAATGGGCCTTGAGCTCTTCGCGTTCCTGGGGTAACACTGCTAGAAAGCAGAGGTCCTGATGCAGAAGCAAGAAGATTCCATTGGACCAGCGTCGTCCGTCCGCATCGGTCTTCAGCTCTGGTGCGCACATTCAGCCGATCTTCTCGATCCTCGGATTGAACAAGCTTGCGCAGCGGTGCTGAGTGATGACGAGCGCGATCGAGCATCACGTTTTCGCTTTGACCGGCACAGGTTAGAGTACATTGCAGCGCACGCACTCGTGAGGAATGCTCTGGCGCATCACCGCTCACTGCCGCCCGAGGCGTGGCGGTTTTGCGTCAACAAGCATGGAAAGCCCTCCCCGGAATCTGCGTGTGACCTGCAATTCAACCTGTCGACTTGCGAGCAACTCGTCGTATGCCTTGTGGCTCAAGGACGAGACGTCGGTGTGGACGCAGAGCCGTTGACGCGCGGGGAAGAGATCGCGAGGCAGAAGGCAGATTTCTTTTCACCTGCGGAGCGAGAGCAGTTGGATCAACTCTATGGCGCGGCGCAACTCGACCGAGCGGTTTCTCTGTGGGTTCTGAAGGAAGCTTATACAAAAGCTCGCGGACTTGGACTCACACTGCCGTTGCAAAAAATGACGTTTCTCTATGGAGACAAGGAGGGTATCCGCCTGAATACGGAACCTGAGATCGGCAATGACTCCTCGATGTGGCGCTTCACCCTGGTGGATCACGCAGAGCATCGCATCGCTGTAGTGACTTCCGTCTTTTCGGGTATTTTAGAAAATGACGAACGCCGGGTTGAATCTTTGGAGTTGACCGTCTGTGAAGCTCGTCCTCCTTTGAACGATCCGGTGCGCATCGGTCAGCCAAGCACAGAGTGGTTTCCAAGAGCGTATGGTGGCTCGGGAAACCTGCTGTGATCCCATCGGTCTCCCTGCTAAGAATCGCTTTGGGGCGCTTTATGCCCTTTTCGGTATCAATTCAATTGCCGATACCTCTCGAACGGTCAGTTTGGGCTAAGTCCGAAACGCGCTGCAGGGTGGCGCGGCATCAGAGAGTGAAATCATGCAGCGCAGCGCTGTGACCTTACTCGCGCAGGAAGGTGGATACACGTTCGATCTGAGTTCGGCCGTCTTCGAGGGTTATGGGCAGCAGGCAGGCTCGCTCTACTTGAAAATCCGTTCCTCAACCTATATATCCGTTTGCAGGCGCAGGTCTTGAGACGGTTCTGCGCGATCAGTGATTGATGAGAGAAAAGATCACGCTGATGTTGGTCTCCACATCGATCGGCTGATTGTTGAGCATGTACGGCTTATACCGCCAGGACTTGACCGCTGTCACGGCGGGCTCGACAAACATTGGCGGGCCGCTGATCACGTGGAGCCCTAGAATCTTCCCGCTCTTACTGATCTGAGCCTTCAGCACCACTGTTCCACTCATGTTTGCGGTCCGAGCCAGTTCCGGATACACGGGCTGTGTCTTGTAAATCAGGAGACCCTGCGCTACGCCCGCTGAGATAACCGGCGAAGTGGTGACTCTGGGCCCATGGTTCGCGGCAAAAAGAGAACTGGGCAGAGCGGTACCACTGTCGATCACATTGGCCGCGAACGCACCCGGCGCTGCGTCGGTTGCAGCGGGTCGCTTGAGCGAAGCGGAGATGCGCGATGGGGCGGACAGTTGCGCTGTCATCATGGATGCGGAGACGCGATTGGCCGGGGGCTGCACGACGGTGGGCGTTTGCTGGTTCGAAAGAGGCGCCGGGAGGGCCGTCTGCGCAGCAGAGGGCCGGGACGCCGTGCCGGAGGCCTGGTTAACTGTCGCAGCAGGTGGTGGCGTTGCTGCCAGTTGCTGCGACGCAGACGGGAGCGCCGTCCGGGGCGCAGCATGAACCTGCTCGTGCGGCCGGGATGCGTGCATGTAAGCGAATGCGGCGACAAGAACCAGTACAGCGGCGCCAGCCGCGGCGGCCTTTTTCGCGATGCCGCCTGCCTTCACCGCATCGGGATCGGTTTCTTCGATGCTGCGGAAGAGAGTCCGCAGCTCATGCTCGATATCCGGTTCCTTCGGCGGTGGAGCGGCGACCACGTCGGGAGCGGCGGCCCGGACGGCCGGGCTCGCGGGCGGCTGAACCGTCGGCTTCTGCGCAGCCGGCAGAGTTGCCGGAATGGCCGTACCTGGAACTGGGGCAGCTTGAATGCGTGGTGGGATGGGCACAGGGCGCGGAGGCGCGGCCGGCTGCGCCGGAGACTGCCGCGGACGCCACTGGCCGTCGCTTCCGCGGACAAATTTTGCGGACCTCTCTGCGTCCTCCGAGGCTTTTGCATCCGGTGCCGGTGGCGCTGGAACCTCGGGGGCCGAGGTGACCGGCGGCGGAACCTCGACAACCACTGGGGCGGTCGCGGCACTCGTGTTGAGCGGTGCTGACGGCGGAACCAGGCGAGGCTGTGCAGGGGAGGTGACGGCAGGCGATGCGGGGGCTTCCTGCGGCAGAGGCAGAAAATCCTGCGCGCCGGCATCCAGGCAAAGCGCGGAGAGTTGCGGGTCGTCCTGTTTGGCGTAAGCGATCACGTTGGAAGCGGAGAGGGTCTTGATCTTCCAGATCAGCTGCAGCGCAGTGGCTGGATCGCTTTCGACATCGATCATGAGGACGTCGAAGTTCTGTTCCAGCAGCGCGGTGAGATCCACGTAGCTGGCGGGATAATTCAAGATCTCCTGAACATCGTTCGCCTGGGATTGCGCGACTGCCTTCCACACCACCTTGCGGCTGGCCTCGTCCGGGCCGATGATGGCGACGGACATCCGCTTCGACTCGGTTGAGCCGGTCGGCATCTCCGGCTCAGGCACTGCGAAATGCAAATTGGCGGCCATAGTCAGGCTTCCTCGTGCGGGCAGTTGCGTACGGTGCGAATCGATTACCTTTCAGGTCCCATGCCTTGAGAGCTTCCTGAAGCGATTGAACCCAGGGGCCAAAAACTGCGCCAAGGGAGACGTCCTTGCAGATGGGAAGGGCCGGAATGAACGCTCTCGTCCTGATTTTCCAACCTGGCCACAGGGACAAGGAGACATTGGCAACGGTCAGAACAAATCTCTTCTGCTGCCCTGCGGAAGCCGGTTCTGACTGGTAACAAAGCTGATACGGGTTCATGGTACACGCGGTACCTGGCAATGAGTTACGACTTTGAGACGCGCCAGAGTACTTAGGTCACGTATGGGTCGAACGCCGGTCGCTGGAGGCGGACATCCACGATGCACGTGCATGGACACTTGGGTCGCCGTTCAATCGGACTCATTGAGCCGGAATTCTTCGACGAGAAAAGTGCACGCTTTCTATGGAAAAGAAAAATGTCGGAGGGGGGTGGGTATTTATTTATCCACTAAGCTGTTTGTTTGCAACAGAGCGACGACACGATGGAGCGAAAAGGCGAAGAAGTGGCGAACTGTGGAGGGGTATGAACCCGGTGGAATTAGCCGGCCGGATATCCGGCATTTTGGACCGGGCGCCTTTCCGATATTGCGAACCGGGGCTGGATGGATCGAGTTGGAGCGAGGATTGCGGCATAGTTCTATTGTGCGCGTTTGGGTGAATTGGACTGCAAAAAGGCACGGGGAGAATTGCGATTGGAATCAGCACGTTAGAAAAAAGTTTGGCGCGAGGGGCTTGACGAATGACAGCGTTCAGCCGTCAGCCTTCAGATTTGCGCCTTTGGGTGGCTGGGTAGGGTTCTTGGTCTCCGCCCATACCCGCAGTGTGCGGCGTCATGAATGGGACAGCCGGGGGATTGTCGAGGTACAACGCCAATGGAAGACAGAACCGAGGATCGAATTCCGGCTTTTGGCTGTGTTTCAATTGTAAAGATGGCTACTCCCCGGAGATCGACGGCGCGCGGGCGCTGGATAGCGGCGAAGCGCAAGGCGCGCGAGTATGCGATGGTGGCGCGGGCGCTGGCCTCGACGGGCCACCCGGTGCTGGCGCAGATTGTGCCGGCACGCTTCTGCAATCTGAGCTGCGGCTACTGCAATGAGTACGACAAGGTCTCAGAGCCGGTGCCGCTGGACGAGATGCTGCGGCGCATCGACCACCTGGGCAGGCTGGGCACGGCGATGATCGGCATCAGCGGCGGCGAGCCGCTGACGCATCCCGACCTGGATGAGATTATCCGGCGGATGAGAAAGACGGGCGCGATTGCGGGAATGATCACAAACGGGTATCTGCTGAATGTGGAGCGGATTGAGCGGCTGAACCAGGCCGGCCTCGACCACATGCAGATTTCGATTGATAACCTGGAGCCGGACGAGGTCTCAAAGAAGAGCCTGAAGGTGCTGGACAAGAAGTTGCAGATGCTGGCCGAGCACGCCGAGTTCCACGTGAACATCAACTCGGTGGTGGGCGGGGGGTTCAAGGACCCCAATGACGCGCTGGTGATTGGCAGGCGGGCACTGGAGCTGGGGTTTGAATCGACGATCGGGATTATCCACGACGGCAGCGGGCAACTGAAGCCGCTGAAGGACGACGAGGCCAAGGTCTACTTCGAGATGACCAACCGGAGGAAGACCAACTACGCGCAGTTCGACAAGTTTCAGGAGGCGATTGCGCAGGGACGGCCGAACGACTGGCGGTGCCGGGCGGGGTCGCGGTATCTCTACATCTGCGAGGATGGGCTGGTGCACTATTGCTCGCAGCAGCGCGGGTATCCGGGAGTGCCGCTGGCGGAGTACACGACGGCGGACGTGCGGCGCGAGTTTGTGACAGCGAAAGAGTGCTCGCCGAACTGCACGATCGGATGCGTGCACCGGATCAGCTACATCGACCACTGGCGCGCGCCACAGATGCAGTCGGTTTCACCGGGCGGACAGGGCGAGCTGGTCAAGATCCAGACGAACGGCTAAATCCGGGAACACATACATCCAGGAACACAATTGAGGCAGGCAGCCGCAGATCTTTCGACTCTCTGCGCTTTGCTTCGGTCGCTCAAGATGACACTGCGCGATCCTGGGATGGCGTGGCGCGAAACTGCGTCAGGCTGAGGACGTTGCGGTCGGGGTCGTGGAACCAGGCAACGCGGGCGCCTGCGGGCGAGGTCCAGACGGGGGATGGGCCGGAGTCGTTCATGCCGGGATAGCGAAGGAATACGACGCCGCCGCGGGTGAGGGTCGCAACGGCGGACTCGATGTCTGCGACCTGCCAGCCAAGGACGGTGAAGGGCGCGGGCGTGTGCTGCTGAACTATGGTGACGCGGAGCATGACGCCGTTGGCATCAAAGGCAAGCGCGAAGGGCGTGTCCTCGGTGAGGCGCAAACCGAGCGTGCGCTGGTAGAAGTCCCGTGCACGGGCGGGCTGGGTGGTGGGGACGAAGGCGATGAGGGGACAGGCGGCGAGAACGGGCTCGGGAGACATGGGCGACCTCCGTTGACCTGCGACCGGGTGCCGATGCCGATCCACACAGCAATCCGGATTCTTGCGCCGCGCCGAACCGCTAGCGGCGGCTGAAGGCGCGGGGCCGGGTCGGCGGCGGGACGGGCAGGTCGGTTTTGCCGGCCGGGTAGACGGCAAGGAAGCGATCCTGGCCCTCGCCGGAGCTGGCGGTCTCGACGCCTTCGATGTCGCGGAAGGCCATGTGGAGCAGGCGGCGCTCGCGGCTGTTCATGGGCTGGAAGGCATAGGGAACGCCCGTCTTGATGACCTTGTCGGCGGCGACTTCGGCCGCCATGCGCAGCTCCTGCGCGCGCAGGGCCTTGAAGTTGCCGGCGTCGAAGCTGATGAGATCGTGCTCGCGCTGATCGAGACGCAGCATCTGGGCGGCGATGGTTTCAAGGGAGCGGAGGAGCTCACCATTGTGCTGGGTGAGCAGAGGAGTGTCGGACCCGCTGATCTCGACGTAGATCTGGCGCGCTTCCAGGCCTTCGGGGTCGCGCGCTCCGTCGCCGGCGGTGATGCGGTACCTGAGGCGCATGCCGCCGAGTTTGTTGAGGGACGCGAGGAACCCGGCGATTTTTTGGGCAGCTTGTTGCAGGTCAGCGATGGGCATAACTCACCAGTATCGCAGAAGGAGGAGGCGGGGGCGGGACGGGTCAAGCAATTTCTGCTTCGCGGACTTTAGGAGTTAAATATTCGGGGCCGATGGGGTCTGCGACGGAGCCGGCGAGGATGCGCTCGATTTCAAGCATGGCGTCGAGATCGAGGCTCCAGCCGAAGACTCCAGCGACGGCGTGGAGCTGGTCGGGGCGCTTGGCTCCCCAGAGCGCGACTGAGACGCCGGGACGGTCGAGGACCCAGCGGACGGCGAGCTCGAGGACCGATTTGCCGTAACGATGGCGGGCGAAGGCGGCGAGGCGCTCGACGGCGGTGATGTACTGGCTGAAGCGGGGCGGCTGGAACTTGGGGTCGGCGGTGCGAATGTCGCCGGAGTCGAAGACCATGCCGCGATGGACGCGGCCTCCGAGCAGGCTGCGGCAGAGCGAGCTGTAGGTGAGCACCGCGACGTGGTTCTTGAAGCACCAGGGGAGAATTTTGCGGTCGATCTCGCGCTCGAAGAGGTTGTAGGGCGGCTGGTTGGAGGCAAGCGGCACGACGGCGCGGAAGGCCTCCATTTGCGCGATGGAGAAGTTGCTGACGCCGACGGCGCGGACCTTGCCCTCGCGAAGAAATTCGGCGAAGAGGTCGGCGACTTCATCGATGGGAACAAGGAGATCGGGCCAGTGGACCTGGTAGAGGTCGATGACGTCTGTGCCGAGGCGGCGCAGGCTGTCTTCCAGCTCGCGGCGCAGACGCGGCAGGGTCGAGTTGGCGTAGACGCCGCGATCATTCCACTCGAGTCCGGCCTTGGTGGCGATGTAGAAGTCCGAGCGGCGGCCATGGGCGCGCATGGCGCGGCCGATAATCTCTTCGCTGCGGCCGTGGCCGTAAATGGGCGCGGTGTCAATGAGGTTGATGCCGTGATCGAGCGCGGCGAGGCAGGTGGCGACGGCGGCTTCGTCGGGAACTGCGCCCCACTCCAGGCCGCCGATGGCCCAGGTGCCGAGGCCGATGCGGGAGACTTGCATGCCGGCGATGGTGGCGGTTTCCATGCAGCGATCATCTTAAGCGCAGTGCGGTGAGCGGGCGAGCCTTGTGGGGGCGAACGGCCGATGGTGAAGGAAGCTTAAACTCAGGCTCAGGTGAAATTAAGGTTGCCATCGTATGCTTGTGGTGTCTATGAGGTTCCCTATTTCAGGCGACAAATGGCTGCAATCCATGCGGGCTTTTGCGGCGGCGGGTTGCTGTTGGATGAGCATGCTGGCGTGGGTTGGTCAGGCGGCTGCGCAGGCGCCCGCGGCGCAGGCTGCGAGCGCGCCGCCTTCGATCGCATTGGATGAAGCGATCCATCGCGCGCAGACAAATGAACCGGCGTATGCGGCGGCGCTGGCGGAGAGCAGGGCGAGCGGGCTGGACCGGCTGAATGCCAGGGCGGCGCTGCTGCCGAGCGTGGTCTTTCACAACCAGGCGCTGTATACGCAGCCGAATGGGTTGTTTACCCAGTTGGGCACCGGAGCGGCGGTGCAGCAGAATCCGCTGTTCATTGCGAATAACGCGATTCACGAGTACACGAGCCAGGCAGTGGTGAACGAGACAATCGGGCTGGCGGGCGTGGCGGCGGTGCAGCGCGCGGATGCGACGGCGGCGCTGGCCGCTGCGCAGTATGAGGTGGCGCGGCGCGGGCTGGTGGCGGCGGTGACCGGGCTGTACTACGGCCTGCAGGCGGCGGACAACAAGCTGGCCGTGGCGCAGCGTGCGGAGAATGAGGCGGCGGACTTTACCAAGCTTACCACCGAGCGCGAACAGGCGCGCGAGGCTGCGCACGCAGATGTGGTGAAGGCACAACTGACAGAGCAGCAACGGCAGCGGGACTGGAGCGACGCGAAGCTCGCGGCGAACAAGGCGCGGCTGGAGCTGGCCGTGCTGCTGTTTCCCGATCCGCACGCGGCGTATACGCTGGCGGCGGAGGGCAGCGCGCCGATGCTGGCCTCGCGCGAGGATGTGCAGCAGGCTGCGGCAAAGAACAATCCCGAGCTGCGCAGTGCGCTGGCGGCGCTGCAGGTAAGCAATGCGGACGTGCTGGCGGCGCGAGCGGCCTATCTGCCGGACCTGGGATTGAACTTCACCTACGGTATTGATGCGCCGCAGTTTGCGGTGAACGGGCCGGACAGGGTGAAGAACCTGGGCTACTCGGCGATGGTGACGGTGGATGTTCCGGTGTGGGACTGGCTCTCCACCGAGCGCAAGGTGAAGCAAAGCGAGATTCGCAGGGACGCGACGAAGGTGGCGCTGACGGCGACGCAGAAGGCACTGGTGGCGCAGCTGGATGAGGCATATGACGAGGCTGCCGCGTCGCGCGATCAGCTTGCCTCGCTGGACCTGAGCGTGGCAACAGCAGACGAGAGCCTGCGCCTGACCAAGATGCGCTACACGGGCGGCGAAGCGACAGTGCTGGAGGTTGTGGATGCGCAGGCTGCGTATGTGACCGCGGAAAATGCGCGCGAAGATGGGCGCGTTCGCTATGAGATGGCGTTGGCGGGTCTGCAGCAACTGACCGGGACGATGTGAGCCGTTGAGGGATGGAAGGATGATGCGAGGCGTGGAGAGACGAGACAGGGCGCGCGCGTGGCGCTTGCAGCAGGCTGCGGCGGTCGCGGTGGGGCTGGGCTTGATGGCGGCGGTTGGCTGCAAGAAAGAAGCTGCGCCGGAGCCCGAGGTAACGGTGCAGGCCGAGCATCCGGAGCAGGGACCGATTGCCGAACACATCGTGGCAGACGCGGTGCTGACGCCGCTGGCCCAGGCGGCGATTGAGCCGAAGATTACGGCGCCGGTGAACAAGTTCCTTGTGCAGCGCGGAGACAAGGTGCAGGAGGGCGAGCTCCTGGCGGTGCTGGAGAATCGCGACCTGGCAGCTGCGGCGATGGACAACAAGGGCTCGTATGAGGCGGCGCAGGCCGCGTATGCGACGGCGACCAAGGCGCAGGTGCCGGAGGACGCACAGAAGGCAGAGCTGGACTATGCGCAGGCGAAGGCAAACCTGGATCTGAACCAGAGCATTGTGAACAGCCGCAAACAACTTTTCAAGGAAGGCGCGATTCCAGGGCGCGACCTGGACACGGCTGTGGCGGCGCTGGTGCAGGCACAGGCGGCGTATGACAGCGCGGCGAAGCATCTGGAATCGATGAAGCAGGTGAGCCACGAGGCGGCGCTGAAGTCTGCGCAGGGGCAGTTGACCTCAGCCGAGGGCAAGTTCAAAGGCGCAGAGGCGCAGGTGAGCTACTCGGAGATTCGCAGCCCGATTCGCGGCGTGGTGACGGACCGGCCGCTGTTTGCGGGCGAGACGGCGGCGGCAGGCGCGCCGCTGATTACCGTGATGGACACCTCCGTGCTGATTGCGAAGACGCACCTGGGGCAAAGCATGGTGCAGATGATGAAGCTGGGCGACAAGGCAACGGTAATCGTCCCCGGCGTGGATGCGCCTGTGCCGGCGACGGTGAGCCTGATCAGCCCAGCGCTGGACCCCGGCAGCACGACGGTAGAGGTGTGGCTGAAGATCGACAACAAGGCGGGCAAGCTGAAGGTGGGCACGCCGGTGAAGGCGTCGATTACCGGGCACACGGTAGCGAACGCGCTGAAGGTGCCTGCGGCCGCAATTTTGACGGCGCAGGATGGCAGCAAATCCGTGATGGTGATTGGCCCGGATGGAACCGCGCAGCGCAAAACAGTGACGGTGGGCATTGCCGATGGTGATGACGTGCAACTGCTGAGCGGCGCGGGACCGGGCGATACGGTGATCACCGGCGGCGCGTATGGACTGGACACGGGCACCAAGGTGAAAGTGGGAGCCGCCGACGCGGACGATGCAAAACCGAAGGGCGCCGACAGCGGAGGGGACAACTGATGCTGAAGGCGACCTCGGATGCGTCCGTGCAGAAGCCATTCTGGCTGGCGCGGACCACGCGCACGATCTTCTTCTTCGCCGCTGTGCTGACCGTTGCCGGCATCTACCTGGCGACGCGCGTGCCGATCTCAGTGTTCCCGGAGACGAACTTTCCGCGCGTGGTGATCGGCGTGGACAACGGCGTGATGCCGGTGGAGCAGATGGAGGTGACGATCACGCGGCCCATTGAGGACGCGGTGAACGCGGTGCCGGGGCTACGCACGGTGCGGTCCACGACGAGCCGCGGGTCGGCGGAAGTGAGCCTGTTCTTCGACTGGAACTCGGATATGGTGCTCTCGCTGCAACTGGTGGATGCGGCGCTGAGCAAGGTGGGGCAGACGCTGCCCTCGACGGTGCGCATCACGACGAACCGGCTGACCTTTGCAACGTTTCCGATTCTGGGCTACAGCCTGTCGTCCGACACAGTGCCGCAGACGCAGTTGTGGGAGATCGCCACCTATGATCTGAAGCCGCCGTTGAATCGTGTGGATGGCGTGAGCACGGTGCTGGTGCAGGGCGGGAAGGTGCCGGAGTTTCACGTGGTGCCGAACCTGGCGCTGCTGGCCAATGACGGCGTGACGATTACGGACCTGGTGACTGCGATTCAGGCTTCGAACATTGTGGCCTCACCGGGGCTGTACGAAGCGAATCACCAGTTGATTCTGGGCCTGGTTGGCGCGCAGGTGCATGACGCGGACCATCTGCGGCAACTGGTGGTGAAGACGACAGCGACGGGCGCGCCGGTGCGCGTGGCCGATGTGGCGACGGTGGAGCAGGCGACGATGCCCGTCTACACAACGGTGACCGCAAACGGCAAGCAGGCTGTGCTGATTACGATTGCGCGGCAACCGGCGAGCAACACGGTGGCCGTGGCCGATGCGGTGTCAGTGGAAGTGGCGCAACTGCGCAGGAAGCTGCCGCCGGGCGTGCGGCTGGAACCCTTCTACGACCAGTCGCAACTGGTGCGGGACAGCATTGGAAGCGTCCGCGACGCAATTGTGATTGGCCTGCTGCTGGCGTGCGTGATTCTGTTCCTCTTCCTGCGCGACTGGAGTTCTTCGCTGATTGCGGGCCTCGTCATCCCCGTCACGATTGCGGTGACGATTGTGGTGTTGTGGGCCATCGGGCAGAGCTTCAACCTGATGACGCTGGGCGGGCTGGCGGCGGCGATCGGTCTGGTCATCGATGATGCGATTGTCGTGGTGGAAAACATTGTGATGCATCGCGACGCGGGCGAGAGCCGCACGGAAGCGGTGCGCAAGGCGCTGAAGGAGATTACGACGCCGCTGATTGGCTCGACGATTACGCCGGTGGTGGTGTTTGTGCCGCTGATTGCGACGAGCGGGGTGACGGGAAGCTTTTTCCGCGCGCTGGCGATCACGATGGCTGCGTCGCTGCTGACCTCGCTGCTGCTGGCGCTGACGTGGACGCCGGGGCTGAGCCTTGTGCTGCTGCACCAGCAACGCAAGCACGAAGGCGGCGACGACCATGCCGCTGGGAAATTCCTGACGAAGGTTCTGCAGATTCATCGCCGCGTGCTGGACTGGGCGCTGGCCAAGCCGCTGTGGCTGGGCGGCGCGTGTGTGCTGCTGGTGCTTGCGACGTGGGCTGGCTATCAGGCGCTGGGTTCAGACCTGCTGCCGGAGATGGATGAGGGCGGCTTCATCCTCGACTACATCATGCCGGCGGGCAGCTCACTGAGCGAGACGAATCGCGTGCTGGAGCATGTGGAGCGAATTCTGCACGACACGCCGGAGGTGGAGATTACGTCGCGCCGGACGGGCCTGCAGATGGGGCTGGCGGCGGTGACGGAAGCGAATACAGGCGACTTTACGGTGAAGCTGAAGTCGCACCGGAGCCGCGGCATCGACGAGGTGATGGCGGATGTGCGCGCGCAGATTCGCGCCAAGGAGCCGGAGCTGGATATTGAATTTACGCAGGTGCTGCAGGACATGATCGGCGACCTCTCGAATGCGCCGGAGCCGATCCAGATCAAGATCTTCTCCAACGATGAAGCAACGCTGACCCAGCTTGGGCCGCGGGTGGGCGATGCGATCGGCAAGATTCCCGGCGTGGTGGATGTGCAGAACGGCATCGAGAACACGATCAGCGGACCGGCAACAAACTTCCAGGTCGAACCGGTGACGGCGGGACGGATGGGCTTTACGCCGACGGAGGTCTCAGAGGATGCGACGTCGATTCTGGACGGGCTGCCGACGACCGACCCGCTGATTGCGAACGAGCGGCCGTATACGATTCGCGTGCGACTGAGCGACGAGCACCGCAGTTCATTGGACGCGATTGAGAACACGGTCTTCAACAGCAGCAGCGGTCACATGGCTACGCTGGGCTCGCTGGCTACGATTCAGCAACTGCCTCCGCAGAACGAGGTGCGGCGCGAAAATCTGCAGCGGCTGGTCACGGTGACGGGAAGGCTGGAGGGGTCGGACCTGGGCACAGGGATGGCGCGAGTGAAGCAGACCGTGGCCGGGCTGCACCTGCCAGCCAGCGTGCGCGTGGAATATGGCGGGACGTATGAAGAGCAGCAGAAGTCGTTCCGCGATCTGCTGCAGGTGCTGGTGCTGGCACTGGCTCTGGTGTTTGGCGTACTGCTGACGGAGTTCCGGAACTTCCCTGCCCCGATTGCGATTCTGACTTCGTCGGTGCTGTCGATCTCGGGCGTGATTCTGGCGCTGCTGGTGACGAACACGACCTTTAACGTGGCATCGTTCATGGGCCTCATCATGGTGATCGGAATTGTGGCGAAGAACGGAATCCTGCTGCTGGATGCGGACGAGAAGTTTCGCGCGGCGGGAGCGTCCGCGGAAGAGGCGATGATTCACGCGGCGCAACGCCGGCTGCGGCCCATCGTGATGACGGCGATTGCGGCGGTGTGTGGCATGCTGCCGCTGGCCTTTGCGCTGGGCTCGGGCTCGCAGATGCTGCAGCCGCTGGCGATCGCGGTCATCGGCGGACTGACGATTTCGATGGTGCTGAGCCTGGTGGTGACGCCGGTTGTGTACTACCTGCTGACGCGCCACCGCAGCGAGAGCGAGGACGAGCTGGAGGCTTCGACCGTCGAAGTCCCGATGGCACAATAGACCTATGCCGTTTCCGGATGGGATTGTGTTGTCGCAGGGAGAGGCTCGCGTGCTGGGCGCGCTGGTGGAGAAGGAAGTCACGACGCCGGAGTACTATCCGCTGAGCCTGAATGCGCTGGTGAATGCGTGCAATCAGCGCTCGAACCGCGAGCCGGTGATGCAGCTGAGCGAAGACGAGGTGCGTGAGGCGCTGCACGGGCTGGAAGAGCAGCGGCTGGCGGGGGCGGCGCGCGGCGCCGAGGGCCGCGTGGCGAAGTATGAGCACTGGCTCGGTGAAGCCTTTAACCTGACGCGCGCGGAGACGGCCCTGCTGTGTGTGCTACTCCTGCGCGGTCCGCAGACGCCGGGCGAGCTGCGCGGACGCACGGAGCGGATGCACCGCTTTGAAGAGATCGGCGAGGTGACAGCCGGGCTGGAAAGGCTGCGGACGCGTGAGCCAGCACTGGTGAGCGTGCTGCCGCGGCAACCGGGAACGAAGGAGTCGCGCTACGCCCATCTGCTCTCGGGCGCAGCCGAGGGCTGGACGCGCGGCGATGCGGCGCCTGCAACGGCCGGCGAGGCAAGCCAGACCGAGCGCATGGCGCAACTGGAGTCAGAGGTGGCGGAGTTGCGGCAGGAGGTAGCGGCGCTGCGTGACAATCTCAATGCCCTGCTGGGCTGAGCACGTTGCGCGCTACTGAGCGAGGCGGGCCATGACCTCTTCGAGGGCAGCCTGCCAGGGAGCGAGGCGCACGCCGAAGGCCTGGAATAATTTTTCGCCATAAAGAACGGAATAGGCAGGACGACGCGCGGGCGTGGGGAACTCCGACGAGGGGATGGGAACGACCTCGGGCGCGGGCGCGTGCAGGACGCGCTCGGCCTGCGCGAAGATGGCGCGCGCGAAGCCGCACCACGACGTGGAGCCGGAACAGGCCATGTGGTAGATGCCTGGGAAATCCGCGGGTGCACTGTTATTGAGGATGCGGTCTGCGATGCGGCGAGTGGCATCGGCAAGCTGCATGGAGCTGGTGGGTGCGCCAATCTGATCATCGACGACACGGAGTTGCTTGCGCTCATTGCCCAGGCGGAGCATGGTGAGCAGGAAGTTTTTGCCGTGGGGTCCGTAGACCCAACTGGTGCGAAAGATCAGTGAGCGGCCGCCGATCTGCTGGATGGCCTGCTCGCCTTCCAGCTTCGTCTGCCCGTAGACATTCAGCGGATTTGTGGCGTCGGTTTCGACCCAGGGCGAGGACTTCGACCCATCAAAAACGTAATCGGTGGAGTAGTGGACGAAGAGAGCGTTCACGCTCAGCGCTTCTTCCGCAAGCACTGCGGGAGCGTGCGAGTTGATGGCGCGGGCGAGCTCTGGCTCGGACTCGGCGCGATCGACGGCGGTGTAGGCGGCGGCGTTGAGAATGAGCTGGGGCGCAGTTTGACGAACGATGGAGCGAAGCTGGTCCGGGCGGGAAAAGTCGGCGACTTCGCGGCTGCGCGCGATGACATCGCCGGCATCGGCGAAGCTGCGCTGGAGTTCGCGACCGAGTTGGCCAGTTGAGCCGAGGATGAGGATGCGTGGCTTCGTTGTCACCCGAAGACCTCGGCCGTCGCGAGAAGCGCACCTTTGGCGTCCTTGTCAGAGACGATGGCGGCCTGCGCGTCGACGGGCCATGGAATGGCGAGGTCGGAGTCATTCCAGACGATGGTGCGCTCACCGGCGGGCGAGTAGAAATTGGTGACCTTGTAGGCAAAACCCGCGACATCGGACAGGACGAGAAAGCCGTGCCCGAAGCCCTCGGGAATCCAGAGCATCTGGCCGTTGTCGCCAGTGAGCTCGACGGTAACGTGTTTGCCGAAGTGCGGCGAGCTGCGGCGCAGATCGACGGCGACATCGAGGACGGCGCCGTGCGTGACGCGGACGAGCTTGCCCTGCGGCTGGATGACCTGATAGTGGATGCCGCGCACGACGTTCTTCTTTGAGAGAGAAAAATTGTCCTGGACCCAGCGCGCGGGCAGACCTGCCTCAGCCATGCCACGCTCGTGCCAGGTCTCCCAAAAGGCTCCGCGGCTGTCACGGTAGATGGTTGGGGTAAAGAGCAGGACTCCAGGCAGGGCCGTCTCAGTGACCTTCATCCTTCTAACTCCTCGATGGAAGTGTGCGGTTCATCGCGGAGAGCCAGCAGGTACTGGCCGTAGCCGCTCTTACGGACGGGCTGTGCAAGCTCTTCGAGTTTGGCTGCGTCGATGTAGCCCATGCGGTAGGCGATCTCCTCGGGGCAGGCAATCTTGAGGCCCTGGCGACGCTCGATAGTCTGCACGAAGAGGCCGGCTTCGATGAGCGAATCGTGCGTGCCGGTGTCGAGCCAGGCCATGCCGCGGCTCATCACCCTGACCTTCAGCGTGCCTTGCTCGAGATAAATCCGGTTGAGGTCGGTAATCTCGAGTTCGCCGCGCGGCGAGGGCTTGAGTGACTGGGCCAGGCGGACGACGTTCGAGTCGTAGAAGTAAAGTCCGGTGACGGCGTACCGCGAACGGGGTTGTCTGGGCTTTTCTTCGATGCTGATGGCGTGGCCTTTGGCGTCAAACTCGACGACGCCGTAGCGCTCGGGGTCATGGACCGGATAGGCGAAGACGACGGAGCCGGACTGGACCGTGGCTGCAGATTGCAGCTCTTTGGCGAAGGATTGGCCGTAGAAGATGTTGTCGCCGAGGATGAGGGAGCAGGTATCGTCGCCGATGAACTCGCGGCCGATGAGGAAGGCTTGTGCGAGACCGTCCGGGCTGGGCTGAACAGCGTATTGCAGGCTGATGCCCCACTGGGAGCCGTCGCCGAGCAGGTCGCGGAAGCGCGGCAGATCCTGGGGCGTGGAGATGATGAGGATCTCCCGCAAGCCAGCGAGCATGAGCGTGGTGAGCGGGTAGTAGATCATCGGCTTGTCGTAGACCGGCAGCAGTTGCTTCGAGACCACGTGCGTGACCGGATAGAGGCGCGTGCCCGAGCCTCCGGCAAGAATAATGCCTTTCATGAAGCAGCCCTTTCGCCGTAGTTTTTGCGAATCCACTCAAGGTAGGCGCCGGTACGCACGCTTTGTACCCAGGCATCATTTTCGAGATACCATGTAACGGTCTTGCGAAGGCCGCTCTCAAAGGGCTGTGCGGGGCGCCAGTCCAGTTCGCTGGCGATCTTGTTTGCGTTGATGGCATAGCGCCGGTCGTGGCCGGGGCGGTCTTTCACAAAGGTGATGAGCTTGCGCCGAGGGCCGACGGACGGGTTGGGGCGCAGCTCGTCGACCAGGTCGCAGATGGCCGTAACGACATCGAGGTTTTTGCGTTCGCTGTTGCCGCCGATGTTGTAGGTTTCGCCGGGGCGGCCGCGCTCGAGCACGGTGCGGATGGCGGCGCAGTGCTCTTCCACAAAGAGCCAGTCGCGCACGTTCTGGCCGTCGCCGTAGACGGGCAAAGGCTTGCCTTCGAGGGCGTTGAGGATCACGAGCGGGATGAGCTTCTCGGGAAACTGGAAGGGACCGTAGTTGTTCGAGCAGTTGGTCGTGAGCACCGGCATGCCGTAGGTGTGGAAGTAGGCCCGCGCGAAGTGGTCCGACGCTGCCTTGGAGGCCGCATAGGGGCTGTTGGGCGCGTAGGGCGTGGTCTCGGAGAATGCGGGATCGTCGGGGCCAAGAGTGCCATAGACCTCGTCGGTAGAGACGTGCAGGAAGCGAAAGCGGCGGCGGGCATCTTCTTCGAGTGCAGACCAGTAGCGCCGGGCTTCTTCGAGTAGCGTGAAGGTGCCCTGCACGTTGGTGCGAACGAAGGCGTCAGGGCCGGTGATGGAGCGGTCGACATGGCTCTCGGCGGCGAAGTGGACGATGGCGTCGGGCTGGAATTTCGCGAGCAGCGAGCGCACGAGAGCGCCATCGCAGATGTCGCCGCGGGTGAGGCTGTAGCGCGGGTCACTGGCGATCGAGGCCAGATTTTCCGGGTTTCCCGCGTAGGTGAGGAGGTCGAGATTGCAGACGCGGACATCGACGTTTGCGGCGAGGATTTGGAGGACGAAGTTGGACCCAATGAAGCCGGCTCCGCCGGTGACGAGGACAGCCTGGAATTGCTTCATTACCAAGAAATCTCCTGCTGGTGAAGGTTCTCATCGATGGGAGCGGCAGTCCATCTCCCTCGATTGATGCCACCGCCCAGACTCCTTCAAGCAAAGTAAATTGGGCGTAGCGCTTTCAATTGATACCGCAGTTGTATAGCTCTCCCCTGCCGGCTCTCTGCTATACGCTGGGAAGTAGCCCAGCGCACCAGTCCAGGGAGTTGTATGCCACTGAATCAAGACATTGTTAACCTGGCTCGCTTTATTGTACGTTGCGACCCGCGAGACCTGTCCAAGGCGGGAAGCGCGCCAACCGATTCGGTGAAAGACTGGAATTCGTTTATTGCGCTAGCCGAGGCGCACCGCATAGGGCCGCTGAGCCATGCCGTGCTGACTGGCACCGGTGCCGCGATACCCTCCGCGGCAGAGCAAGCGCTGACGCAGGTACGCAAGCGGCACACAATACTGAACCTCGCACGGGCCGCGGAACTGTTGCAGGTGCTTGAGGCCTTTCGGACTGAAAACATTGCGGCGATGCCGTTCAAAGGTGTTGCGCTTTCGGCCCAACTCTACGGGGATTACACCCTCCGTGCCGCGGGCGATCTGGACCTACTCATTCGCTGGAACGACTTACAGAAGGCGACAAAGATCATCCTTGCCAGAGGGTATAGGCTTACGACTCCACTACGACCTGACGGGCGCCCGGTTGCCGAAGACTTCTTCGAATATCAGTTTGAACGGCCCTCCGACGGCATGTTTCTGGAGCTTCGCTGGAAAATGGACTTTGTGCATCCGTGCTACCATCATTCTATCGGGCTGGAATGGATTGGCAGCCATTGTCATACCGTTCGGCTTGCGGGTGGGGAGGTTTCGGCACCCGACGCAGAGACGACGCTGTTATTGCTCTGCATGCACGGCAGCAAGCATCGGTGGTCGCGCCTGAACTGGGTGTGTGATGTCGCACAATTGCTACGTACCACGCCCCATTTGGATTGGGCCAGACTGCGATGCGGTGCACAGGAAGCTGGTCTCAAGAAGGCAGTCGCGCTTGGGCTTTTGCTGGCAGTGTCATTTGGCGGAGTTCCTCGCTTGGCAGAAGCTACTTGGGAACTAGACTCGTTTCCCTACGTTCGGACGATCGCTAATAAACTAGGACGGGAGCTCCCAGAAAGCACAAAACGGGAACTCCGTGGCTTCCTCCAGTTCCATGCACATGTGCTGGACCGCCCGGATCTGCTCCGATTCGTTTTTTCGCGGGAGATCCTGCGCCCGACACGCCGCGACGAGGAATTTTTCCCTTTGCCACCGTCCCTCCAGTGGATGCATGTGCTCATCCGGCCATTCCGCCTGCTGATGGACCGCTCCGCGCGGTGAAAACAGGGCGAACTTGAATCCGGTCCGGACTGCAGAGAAGCAGCCCGCTGTATCTTGCGAACCTTCAACCTCTCGTGCGCCTCTTTCCACCTCATTGCTCTTTAGGGACGTGTGAACCCACAGCACGTCCTCGACTTGCACTTCGGTCGAGTGAGAAAGACCCGAGAGATACTCCCCTCCTGACCCGCACTTAAGTAATCTATTAATAAGTTACTTTTAAGCGGCCTCTATTGCACTTTCGCGGGATTCAGCCCTAAACTTTTGCCAGTCTTCAAAGGATTCGGGAGAATCGTGCTCCATATCTCGAACAAATATATGGAATTATTCTCCTCCTGGATTGAGTTACTTTATGTGACTTAAGTAACACTCGATCTTGGCATGCATCGCGAAGGGGCTTCGAGCCCTCAAGCAGAGAGTTTTGATTGGTGCTGGTTACCAGGACAAGTAGCGGTAAGTAGGGGAAAGACGAGCATGGCCCACAAGTCGGGTGCACGCGAGGTGCCGGGGCAAGCGAATTCGGTTTGCAGACCCGCTGCGCCGAAGGGCAGATTCGCAGTCTTGCCGCATTGCCGGCAGGAGTTCCAACTTTCTGTACCGGTGCAATGGGTTGCTCCCCTGTTTTGCGCAATGCTTTCATTCCCGATTCTTACCGGATGCGGCGCTGGACTGGTGGCAAATCCATCGGTTAGCAGCACGGGCCTGGTTGCGTCGCCGACGTCTCTCTCCTACGGCACTCTGACGGTGGGACAGTCTGCCAGTCAGACTGCGACCGTTACGAACACAAGCCAGCAGCCGGTCACCATCTCCGCGATCGATGTTTCGGACGGCTCCTTTAAAATTACGGACCATTTGACGCTGCCGATGACGCTTCCGGCGGGGAACTCGCTGAGCCTCCACATCGTCTTTCAACCTTCGGCTGAAAGTGATATCAGCGCCCAGGCGGTCATCACATCCGATTCCTCCGCTCAAGCCAGTGCGCAAGTGCAGAGCGCTTCTGGATCTTCGACACAAGGAAACACGACGATCTATCTGAAAGGTTCTGGCAGGTGGGCAAACACGACCGCACCCGCCGTATCCGGATTGAGCTGCACCAGTGCGACCTTTACGGGCTCCGGAACCAACAGCTGCACGATCACTTTGAATGCGCCCGCGCCGGGCGGTGGCGTGACGGTGAATCTCACGAGCGATAACACGGCAGTCGCGGTACCAGCTTCAGTGAAGATTTCGACAAATAATGCGAGCACCACGTTTTCCGCCACGGTTGCGGCCGTGACGTCCGCGCAGACGGCAACTCTGCAGGCTTCCTCAGGCGGCGGATCTGCCAGCTTCGTGCTTCAACTGGGAGCTTCCGCAGCACCGCCAACAGCCACGGCGGCGCTGAGCAGTTTCTCCTGCGCTGCCACCACGCTGACGGGGGCCGCGAGCGATACCTGCACGGTTGGACTGAATGGACCTGCGCCGAGCGCCGGTTTGACCGTGAGCCTCGCGACCAGCAGCGCATCAGTCAGCGTGCCCGCTTCTGTTGCGATTGCAGCGAATGCGACATCTACGACGTTTACGGCTAGCGCAACGGCAGTAAGCGCAGCGCAGACGGTTACGCTGCAGGCTTCAGGCGGTGGCGCAACCCAGAGCGTCGCGCTGCAGTTGAATGCTGCGACGGCCGTGCTCAGCGTCAACGCGACCAGCATTAACTTTGGCAGCGTGGACCTGAACACTCCCTCGACACAGACAGTGACCCTGAGTTCGACGGGTACCCTGGCGGTGACCGTAAGCGGAGCGGCTGCGAGCGGGGCAGGGTTCTCGATCGCAGGAGCGGCTTTCCCAATCACATTGAATCCCGGACAGAGCACGTCGCTCAGCGTGCAGTTCGATCCGACGATCACCGGTTCCGCGAGCGGTCAGCTGTCGATTAGCAGCAACTCCTCCACATCGGGGACGGTGCAGATCGCGCTCAGCGGCACAGGGCAGTCTGCATCGCATAGCGTTACTTTGACATGGAACGCACCCGCCAGCTCGACCGATCCGGTTGCGAGCTATAACGTGTATCGCGCCAGCGGAGGGAGTACGGCCTACCAGATGATTGGCTCGACCGCCGTGACACAGACCAGCTATCTCGACGGCACGGTGCAGGGCGGACAGACCTACGATTACTACGTGGCAAGCGTGGACTCGTCTGGCGTGCAAAGCAGCCCGTCGAATACGACCGTGGCCACGGTGCCGTAGGTTGGACAGTTCGAGAGTCTGGGTTCTTTCAGAAGCCCTTTTTCACAGCAAGGTATGGAATCATTCCCAATTCCGCGAGTCCAGGAATCGGGTCATCCCAAGAAAAGACCGCTCCCTGACGGCAGGAAAGCAGAGACCGCAGGTATTGTCCGATCTTCAGTTCGCCCTTTGCCATGCCCAGGGCTGCTGCTGGCAAATCCGTCGAGAATCTCATCCAGCCTAACCCGGGCCGGCTTTGGCGCTTTTCGACCGGCAGGCCCAACTGGTCCGCAAAGAGCATCGAGCTAAAATCAACTCCGGCGCGGGCGCCGAGGGTATGGTAGCCCCACGTGCGCAGATTCACATCCAGCAGCTTGTACGCGCCAGTTCTGCTGTCAAACTTGAACTCCATCTCTGCCAATCCGTAGTAGCCGATAGCGCTCAGAAATCGCTGGGCGTAGTCCTCCAGGATAGGAAGATCCATAGTTTCGACAAATGTGCTGGAGCGCCCGAACTGCAAGGGGAATTGCCTGCGCCGGCGTACGGTCATACGTCCAATCAGGTCACCCTCGCGGAAAAATACGCAGCAGGCATACTGGTGCTGCCCGCCACCGGGGATGAGTTCCTGAATCATGACCTCGCCAGGGCCGGTCACTGCGGCTGCCTTGTCAACCAGCACTTTCAGCTCGGCAAAGCTGTCTGCCCGCCAGGCCTTCGCTTTGGTTGCATAGATAAAGTGCTCCTTGATGGCGGGCTTGATCACAAAAGGCGGCGTCAGATGTTCGAGTTCGCTCAGTTGCGAAGAGTCCGTCAGGTAATGAGTTGCGGGAGTCGGAATTCCCAGACGATCGGCGAGCTGGTAGGTGTTGCGTTTATCCCATGCCCATTTCACGACATCCCATTCGGGCGTAGGCACTCGGTAATATCGCGAGAGAGCCGCCCGATTCTGCGAGATTGCAGCGACCAGTTCCTCGCGGGTTGGATACAGTACCCAGCCATCGAGGCGCAGCCTTTGGGCAACATCCACGAGTGATTGCACAATCTTCTCGTTTCCGATGAGAGCTGGGCACGAGACATGATGGTTACAGTAACGCGAGAAGCGTGAGATGGCAGGAGCATCATCGATGACGCACACAGGAATCTTGTGCCGTCCAAGGCTACGAACGATACCCAGCCCCTGGTAGTCGCCGCCAATGACCACCGCGCCCACGCCGGCCTTCTCCAGCGCGACGGGCTGCTGGGAAGATGCAATCGGAGATTCGACCACGGTCACCGGGCGGCGCTCCCGCCTGGCCCAGCCTGCCGGTTCTTAGTGATTTTGCGCAGCAGCTCGCGAGAAGCGAATCCTGCGCCAGAAACAAAACCCAGAATCGGGCCAAAACTCCACGCTGCTGGCTTGCCGGCGAAGTGCAAGCCAGCCACAGAGCTTTCGAGACCCGCGCGCAACAAGGGATACCCCTCATGCATCTCCAGTTGCCGAAGGATATCGGGGGCTAGAAACCGATAACGCGCGACATCGACCTTGAAGCCGGTCGCAAGCAAGATATGGTCCGTGATTTGGGTTGCTCCGTCGTCCAGTTTCAGTGTCAGCTGGCTGCCCGTTTCTCGCGCTTCTGCCACATGGCGGCCGAGCCGTACTGGAATTCCATCCAGCCGTGGCTTAAGCCAGCCGGCAACGGCAGGCCGGATCGAGCGATAAGCCACCGGCGTCTTAAACCAACGCGGAAACCGACGAAAGACATGCGGCGCCGCTACGAGACGGCTGATCCCAGCCGGGCCGACATCTGTCTTTGCGTAGAGCATCCTGGAGACAAGCCCGAGATGATGGAGACGCGGATGCACGCCCACCCAATTTGGACTGACCTGCCTGCAGATCACCTCTACTTCGGCTCCATTCTCACGCAGCAATGCTGCCGACTCAAATGCGCTTTGTCCACCGCCGATCACGGTGACGCGTTTTCCGCGAAATCTGCTGAGATCATCGTGCTCGCTGGAATGCGAAGCCAGACCACGTGAAAGGTGTTTGAACTCTGCCGGGTAATTCTCGAAGGGCTGAATGCCGGCCGCAACGATAACCCTTCGGGTCAGAAAAGAGTGGTCATCCTCGAGCGTCACTCTGAAGCCGCTTCCCTCTCGCTGAATGAGAGAGATTTGTCGCGGATCGTGATCGCAGACTGCCTTTTGAGCGAACCACAGCCCATACGCGACGAATTTTTCGAGTGGTATAGGTCTGGGACAATGACTGCCCACAGATTGACAAAATGCATCCAGCGTATACGCGCCGGCCAGGTCGGCAATATACGAGGCCTCCCAGTTGGAGCGAAGGCACATGCCTTGCGGCATATGCCTCATCCAGAAAGACATCGTGGGGCCAAACACGCGCGCTTCGATACCCGCTCCCTGGAGGTGAGAGGCACAGGACAGTCCGTAGGGGCCGGCCCCCAGAATTGTCACTTCGGCTTCCTGGAGAGTTGACATATCTTGGTCGTCCGAATAGATAGAGTTATTCTCTGCCCGCGACATTACAGGCAGGTTCATGGTTCAGCTAGTCCACAAAAAAACGCCCTGCTGCGAGTGTGAGTCGGGCATTGGGCGTTGGATTGCCTGATTGAATCTCAATGTAAGAGATCCTAAGGCGCTTTCACTAGATTACGCTCGTTACATTACTACACACCCTCCGTGTAAAAACTGCACCCTTCCGACGAGCTGCACAATGACTCCGCGGGGTTTCCTGACTCGACTCTTCGACAAGCGTCTGATTTGAAGCGGGATCCGAGAAAAAGGCTCCACAGCGGAATTTGGAAGCGCAATTGCTGGAAGGAATTCGGGTTCCCGCATCCATTCTCTATGGTTGTGCCGGCATTCCTGGCTAGAGCAGCCGGTGGAAGAGCAAACGGCAATCCGCACTTGCGGAGATGCATGGATCTTCCACTATCCGGCCGGTCCTGAATGCACTGGGAGAGGTGCATAAAGCAGTACCGGTTCCAACCCGTTCGATTGCAAGGAATAACACGTTAGTCATACTGTTGGAAGAGTACGAACGAATGGCGAGAGATGTGACTGAAAGCTTCGTGCAGAGAACCGGCAGTAATGGGTACCTTGCCCAAAGCAGGCGATGCGGGGCGACGAAGACTTGGGAGAAGGTGATTGCGGCGAGTGAGTAGGCAGTACGGGTCCTATCTGAATCGGCTGAAGAGAAACTGTCTGAACTTGAACCCCAAGTTCAAGGGCCGATTTTGTATCCCCAATTCACCTCGCGTTCTGTTGGGTTCCACGTGCATCACTGCAAGGCTGAACCGGCTGCATTGCGCGGGTATGGCCGCTGTTTTGCTTGTCGCCGTTCTTCTTGCCGGCTGCGGAGGAATTACCGTCAAGAATGGCAGCACCACGACGACCAGCGGATCATCGGCGGCCTTGCAGGGAGTTCAATGCGCAAGCACAACGGTCTTTGGATCCACGCCGGATAGCTGTACCGTATCGCTCACGGCAGCTGCGCCTAGCGAAGGAGTGAGAGTCACTCTATCGAGCAGCAATGCGGCTGTTGCTGTGCCGTCGTCTGTGACAGTCCCAGCCGGGTCAACCTCGGTGAGCTTCACAATCTCTGTCACTGCAGTGACGACAGCGCAGTCGACGACGATCAACGCAACAGTCGGAAGCGTGTCTGCAAACGTTGTCATTCAACTGAATCCGTCGGCGCCCATGCTGACGGTGAATGCTACGAGCGTGAGCTTTGGCAGCGTTCCCATCAGCACCACATCCACGCAGTCGCTCACGCTGGCATCGATCGGTTCTCAGCCGGTGACAATCAGCACAATCAGCGTCACAGGTGCGGATTTCTCGATCACCGGAGTCACATTGCCGGCCACGCTCAACCCAGGCCAGAGTGTCGTGGTGAACCTCGCCTTTGCTCCGTCTGTTTCAGGATCGGAGACCGGACAGCTAACGATCACGAGCAATTCGGCGGCGAACCCGACCGACGCTGTGAGCCTAACGGGATTTGGCGTGGTGGCGGCGCACAGCGTGACGCTGACGTGGAATGCACCGGCTAGCTCGCCGGACCCAGTTACGGGGTACAACGTGTATAGGGCCGACAGTGGCGGTACAACCTACCTGCTGCTCAACACGGGGTTGGATACGGTAACGACCTATATGGACTACACGGTTCAAAGCGGCACTACTTACAACTACATCGTACGAAGCGTGGATGCGTCGGGCGTGGAGAGCGCTCCTTCCAACACGACTGTTGCGACGGTTCCGTAATCCGGTCAGCGGGCTGTCGTTTCTGAATCTGCCACACGGTACTCCGCGGATCCATCCACATTCCGGGAAGCGAACGCAATTCGTGCACGCTCGTGGCCGGGTCCTTCGATTCTCCACTGACCGTCGCACTGCACAAGCTGCATCTTGCTTCTCTGCTCCCACCACTGTGCAACGTCGTGCGGCAGCGGTGTCCACATATGGTCGTTGTCCCGGATCGAGGCTAGATGGCGCAAAAGGGACTTATAGATCTCTTGCGGCCTGCTCTCGCGAAGATAGTCCGGATGAGTAAGGACTGTGACGAGGCCGTGCTGCTCGCGGATGAGAGCAATCTGCTGTTTCCATAGATCAATGGAGTAGTCGTTGAGCATGTGGAAGAGGGTATAGTCCTGCGTACAGGTGACCGGAAGCTCGACCATCTTGCCGATGTGATAAGGCATCACGGTGCAGCATCCGCCCCGCTGCGGATCCAGATGGGCAACATTTGGAAGTGACATATCGTAGAGAAAATCGAAGGCATCGTACCAGTCTGCATTGCGATAGAGAATGCCTGAACGGAATCCATGCGCTGCGAATTGGCGACCATACTCGTTGATTTTGGAGGCGCGTCGCAGGAATTCCTGGTGATCCGCAAAGAGGCGGCCGTCATGCTTGAGGTCATGCACGTTGACCTCGAAACCGCGAGCAACAATCTGGTCCAGGTAGCTTTTCTGGACCGAGTAACGATCCTCCGGCACAACCTGGAACGAGCTGCGAAAACCGAACGCAGCATCAATATCCATGAGCTGGGGTGTAAAGTCTCTGCCGTAGATACTTTCGACATCATGCGTGATGATCGCGCAACTGGAGAAGCCATCCGGCCAGAACCAGATGAACGGGATCGCGTCCATACCCGATGCGTCGATCACATGCGCCATGATCTGACGATGTAGCCGGTCCACGGTCGTATCCACCGGCCATTCCGGGAATGATATTCGATGCCAGTTGCGCAGATGCGCGCGCTGCAAATGCTTGCGTACTGGGACAGCGAGAAGGGGCCTGAGCAAGTAATAGATCTTGCGAACAACTGAGTTCACAAGCCTGTCGTTGTCGCGAAAGTGCGCCGCATAGCGCTCACGCTGCAGGTTTTCTACCACATCGGTGAGATTGAATGGAAGCAGAACACTGCGGCCCTCAGTCTGGATTGCGCCCGCAAGATTCACAAGCGGGTCAGAGGCTTTGGAGGCCCGGCTCCCGATGGTGGATTGCCCATAACAGACCGTCTCTCCGCCCAGGCGAAAGTAGCCGACGTCCTGTGAGAGATCGCCGACCAATTGGAAGTCCAATATTCCTTCAGGACATTTGTAATATTCGAGGAAGGCTTTCTTCATTTCAGGCTTCTACTTGGATCTTTCTGAGAGGGTTGGGCGCAACACGAAGCCGATTCGAAATAATAAGTCGATTCTGTGGACAAGGTACCACAATCAAGCGTGCGATGCCCTCACACTTTGGTCGCGCTATATTTCTCTGTCGTTTTGGGAATCGCTGTGACCTGCCCCGATTTTCTCATCCAGCGATAACCGGAGTTTCTCGGTTTAGGTTTGTGGGCGAGTATATCTCGCCGCCGTCGTAGTCGGGGCTGTGGAGATGTGGGAAGCGTTCTTTGCTTTCCA
>JAJYAE010000188.1 GCA_021779695.1 Acidobacteriota bacterium
CGCGACTTGAAACCTTCCAATATTCTGGTGAAGGCGGATGGAAGCGTCCGGCTGCTCGACTTCGGTATCTCGAAACAGTTGGAAAGTCTGGATCAACCCATTGACCAGACCCAGACGGCGCTGCGCCTGATGACCCCCGCCTATGCCTCGCCGGAGCAGATCCGTGGCGAACCCCTGGGAGTTCAAACAGACGTTTATTCCCTCGGCGTGATTTTGTATGAATTGCTGGCCGGGCGCCTGCCTTGCCACGTTTCGGACCGCACACCTGGCGAAGCCGAAAGAATCCTCCTTCAGGAGGAACCCAAAAAGCCTTCCACATGTGCGGCAAGATTAGCTGGGCAAACGAACTCGGCCGTCCCGACACTTTCCGTCAGCCGTTCCGAGTGGGCCGACCTCGACGTGCTGTGCCTCATGGCCATGCACAAGGACACGAAGAGGAGGTACCAATCGGTCGAAGCGCTGATTCGCGATATTGATCATTATCTCAAGGCCGAACCCTTGGAGGCGCGGCCGGATACGATGAAGTACCGGCTGAGGAAATTCGTTTCGCGCAATCGCCGTTCGGTAACCGCGGGTGCCACCATATTTCTTATCGTCACAGGGCTCGTCGTTTACTTCGCTCTTCGACTGGCCGCCGAACGCGACACAGCGAACCGGGAGAAGATGATCGCTTCGCAGATCAATAAGTTCCTTTCCGACGACATTCTTGGTCGCGCCAATCCTTTCGAAGCCGGGAAAGCAACGGAAAGTCTCACGGAGGCCATCCGTGAGGCCTCGCCCAGGATCGATCGCAAATTCGCAGCAGAGCCGCGAATTGCCGCACAGCTTCACCTGACCATCGCGCAAGCTCTCGACAATCGAAGTGATTTTCAAGAGGCGAGGCAAGAATACGCACGAGCTCGGGATCTGTTTCTGCAGGCGGATGGACCCCTGTCGGAAGATGCCATTGAAGTTCAGCTCCAATGCGCCGCCATGGAGGCCAGATCGTTCACATCCGGAGGAGTGGCTGCCGCGAAGTCCCTGATCGCTCAGCAAGAAATGCTGCTCAGCAAAATAAAGCGGCGTCCAAAGCATTTGACGGTCTGGTTGTATACCGCGAAGGGAATGCTGGCGCTGGTGGAGAGCGACGACAAATCCGCCAACCACTATTTCAAGCTGGCGTCCGATGACGCCGAGGGCTTGCCGGAATTCGACGAAACAGCGCGTTACGGCTTACGGCAGCGCCTGGCGTTTACTTATCTTCGCCTTGGCGATGGGGCAACAGCAGAACGATTGGCGCGTCAGCTCATCGCCGGCTACTCTGCTGTCCACGGGCCCGACAGCCCGTATGTTCTGCGCATGCGCCTTAACCTCGCGCAGGCGTATCTGGTCGAGAGGAAATTCTCGCAAGCCCTGGAGGAAACGAACTCCGTCTATCCTGCCTTTCTCCGCCAATTCGGGCCGGACCACGAGCTTACCATGCAACTTTTGACCACACGAGCACAGTCCGAGGGCAGCTTGGGCCGCTTCGACAATGCTGTGCGCGACGACGTAACCGTCTACAAGAGTGCAGTAAAGAGGCAAGGCCCTCTATCTTTCTATGCGATTGCCACCCTCTCCGATGCGTCCGAAAGCGAGTGCCGGGCGAATCACCTGCTTGTGGGAGAACAAAGCGCGCGCAAGGCCTACCATGACTCTGTCAGCGCCTTTGGACGAAAGAGCGCTCTCAGCGAAGCCACTCTGCTGCCGCTTGCGAATTGCCTAATCAGCCTGGGAAAGTTGCCGGAAGCCTCCCGAGATCTTGACCAGATCGACGCTAAAGCCGTCGTGCCGCTCACCGGAGACCCGCATTGGGGCGCCGGGATCGCGCTGGCGAGAGCTGGAATCGCAGTCCGCGAGCGGAAATACGCCCTGGCGCGCAAAGAAATCGACTCCGTGCAACCGATTTTTTCGCGGCCCGATGTCGACGTTTACCAGCGCCACAAGATGGAATCGCTCAGCATTGAAATCTCCCGTCACCTGCAATCCAGATAATTCGTTGCTGTTTAGGATTGTGACCGTGATCCGCGGAGCCGGGGCGCACGACCTCGTCGCCGGCATAACCAAATGCGATGGCCGCCATCACCATGAGGAATCGAAAGCCATTCGAACCTCTCCTTCCTGTTCCATCAGATTGACTGCCGAAGCAGGGTTCGAGGCCAAGCCACCGAGCGCTGGCGGCACTCTCGCGGTAAGGAGGTTTGCATAGTTCGACGCCGCCTTTCCATCTCCAAGTGATGCCGAGGGCCTCCTTCCACTGGTGGCGAAATGCATTTCTCTTGCTCTTCGATTCTCCGAAGAAGACCAGACGCAACTGGTTGTCGCTGACACCGATGTCTTCGAGGAAACTTCGATAACGAATCGCATCCGCCGGCTTCGCGGGATTGTGGAAGAGGAGCACGTTCGACGTCTTCCAGACATACGTCAGGTAGTATCCCAGAACAGACCGCATGATTTCAGGATTGCTACGTTGAAACATCAAAAGTTTCGCTCCCCAGTCCCGGATCACGTTGCGGTCTTCTTTACCGTGCGGAATCTCCGGATACACAACAGGCCAGTCTTGTTCGGCGTGCTCGTTGTTGTTGGATATGTTTTTCATGCAATGGGGTTTCGACCTTCTGCCGCGTGGCGCGGTGATATTTTGGATCTTGATAGCGCGGCCGAGAATCGACCGAGCGGACGCTAAATCCAGGCCGAGTTCTTCCGCCAGGCTGTCCAAGGGATCGTTGCTCCTGCTGGATTGGTACAACAGATCCCAGGTATTCCGGACCCACGAGGCACCCGGGTCCTGCGCAGCGGCCTCCCGTGTGAGTACCAACGTATCGATATCGCCGACGTCGTGCGCAACAACCGCCAGGTTCGGAAAGTGGCTTTCTATCAGGTGCACTGGCACGGGCACTGCGGCAGTATCTCGGATCCTCTTGTAGAGAGCGCTGGCCGGGCGCGCGGAGGCAATGATTGCCTGACGCGTGGACGGGACCCGCAACAATCGACTCTGCAACAGAAAGGCGTTTAGAAGCCAATCCATGCAGTGGATGTGATGCTCCATGCTGACACTGGGGCCGGAGTGTCCGAGCAGTGAGGCAACCGCCATGGCATGTTTTCTTGTCGGATGGTCTGTCCCATAGAGTTCCTCGCGAAACCTCTTTCCGCTTGCGATCCAAGCCATAGTTTCCTGGTGATCCGGAAACAGTAACGGGGGTTGAGAGAGATCGGAGAGCATGAGCCGTAGAAAGCTCCATGTCGCAAAACTGTGCCGCAGGTGATGGTAGTGAAGGGTAACGTCGCCGGTTACGTTTCTCAAGGCGCGATGGATAAGCGATATCAGTTTCTGTACAGGAATCTGTCTCTCTACCGTGTCGCCATTCGCATCCAGCTCGCGAGTAGCGAAGAAATAGGGGCACTCCTTTGATCCGCCCTCCATGATCCGCTTTCCTTTCCAGGAGTACAGAAGGTCCAATTCGCGTTGCGGGACCAAACTCTCACAAAGCGGCAATTGACGTTTTGCGTTGGAGGTCTTCAATTGGCGCGCCTCAGTCGGGCGGATTCGCAACCATGCGGAGGACCGATCGGTCAGGTCTTCCACCTCCAGCCCATGAGCTTCCATCCTCCGGGCGCCACAGCGAAAGCCGAGGATGAGCATCGCCTCGGCTGCATGGCGAAGTTCCTTGTCCTTCCATTCGCCCGCATGCTCAGAGTTAGAGTGGAGAAAACGTCGCGCGGCTGAATACTGTTCCAAAGTGAGAATCTTGGAGTCGACCGGCAACAGGCCACGGCTGCAACCCAGGACCTCTCGAACGTTGATGGAAGAAGCTCCGCAATGACGAGCGAGGAACTCCTGAAATTCGCGCAGCGCGCAGGCGACGGTGCCGCGAAGCCGATTGAGATTTTTGCCCTCAACGACGTTCTCCAACGTCACGGTGTACGCGGTTTCGAGGTTCTCCGGGGTCAAAGCAATGGGATCCTGCTCCCCAAGCAGGCAACCGAAGCGCTTCCCGACCGTGAGAGTGAGAGACTTGACGGTCCTCAGCTTCAAGGGCTTCCGCAAAACAAATCGATCGGCGTCCTTGTGCCTTTGGGTCAGAAGATACAAGGCAAAGCGAGTTACGGAATGCCCGGGGGAAGCCTCGGAGAGCTCATCGACCTGCGCCTGCAACCTCCGCTGCACGTCATGCGTATCGCTGGCTGGAAAGGTCCTCCTGAGGAAGATCAGCCAATCCGGCTCCTTGTCCGAGGATGGTCCCGTGAACACTTGAGGATCTCCTGCATCCGCCAAAACTGATTCCTGTTCTTCTAAATTCACCTCGGATATTTGAATGGCAGGCTGGCCGAACATGCGCTGCAGCGTATCGAGCTTCAAGGAGTGCGAGGTAATGCGGCGCGTGGCATACTCGATGAGCACTGCTGGGATATCCATTTGCGCAGCAGTGGCGACGGTATCGAGCAGGTGCTTCCAACTTTGTGGCTGCAGTGTTCCCGCAATGCCAGAGGAGCGCATCCGCTGACGGATTTTCTGGAACAGCAATCTGTCAATCGTTGCGTCGGAAAGCGCATCCATGTTCTCCAATCCTTCAGTCCGCGCATACTCGTCAGGCCTGCGAATCAACGCCACGGTCTGATCATCCGGATACCAGCGGCGATTTTCGGCTCCCGGTACTCCATGCCAGGGAAGTTTGAGTTCGATTGAAACGCGATTTCCGATTAAGCCGAGGGCTTCTTCCGACGCAGTGAGGAGCGTTCGCGCGAGTTGGACAAGGGCGCTTGGATGAAGCAATCCTCCATGCAGGACCGCCGAAAGTACTACAAGTTCGATCGGAGGGGAGCCGGCGCATTCTTCGATCCAACGTCGCTCCCCTTCAAGCCAGGCCCGCGTGCGCGCGAGGGCCTCTGCCACTCCGTCAGCAAATGGATTCAGAGGCTTCGATACCAGGTGGGCTATACGCGGCTGCGGAATTGGCCCCAGCCCGATCTTATTGGCATAGGCCACGAACTTTCCCAGGAGAACGAGCGCCGGGTGTGCTTTCTTGAGTGATTCAAAGTCGTTTTCAATTGACTTCTGTAGTCCTTCCATCTCGTTCGGGTTTGTGTTGACCGGCGGCCCATTTGGAGTCAAATCCGCCAGCTTGCCCGCCAATGGAAGGCTATTTTGTCGTAGCCATGCTCGAAACTTGGGTACGTATAATTCCTGCGCCGGCGTGAATCCGATATCAGGACTTCCCCGTATGTCGGCCGAAGGACTCATCGCGTCCTCCTCTCCTGGACGCCGCCTTTGATGGGCCGAAAGCCAAGGTCCTGAAGCAAGGGGTCGAGGAACTCTTCCAACGCATGACAATAATCCCCGAAGGAGAAACTTGAGAATTTTCCCCACGGTTCTTCGCCGCGATGCCAATGCCCCATCCATGCACTCACCATCTCCGGAGGACACCCCGCATCGAGCAATTCCGACGAAACAAATCGCCGATGAATGTTGACCGGAAACGGGAGGAATTCGTTCAGGATGGGCGTGAGCGTCATCGGCCGAACTTCGACTGGATCCAGATTGCTGCGCAGAAGGAAACAGGGGGCACCTCGCAGTAGATAGGAGCGCGGGCTGCGTGAAATGAAGTCGTGATAGAAGTTCATTTGCTCGATCAGCGATGGGGTAAAGCGAACGAGCCGCGTCTTGTAACCAACGCCGCTATCCTTGTCGGTTAGGACTCCAAGGTGAAAGACCGGATCGATTTCCGCAAGAACGAGGTAGGGAGTCCTGATGCCGCGCACCCCTGTTGTGTAGGAAAACATCCAGAGCGTATATAAGGTAAGCAGATTGTGATATTGCTGCTGCCCCTCGACGGTGGAAGATTGCCCGGAGCTCTGCAGCTCACTCTGTAACCTGGTAATGGCTTTTCGTACGGCGTCTCGCGTCGGACAAAGCCGGTTACCTATATAGGTGTTGCGTCGACAGGGAGAGTACTGGGCTGGCTTCGGCGGTTCTTTCCGCATCGCGCGCCAGAGTTCCTCATTCACGCTCTCGGCGACCTGCGTATAGAGCGTTTCCAGGCGGGAGATCCGAGGGCAGGCGTAGAACAGCTTGACTCTGGACAATCCCACTGCGTTGCCGGTGATGATGGCGGTCGCTGTCAGATCGCCTCCGGATGCCTTCAGGAGGCGAGTGAAAAGAAACCTAGCAAGCCTGCTCTCCGTCAACCGGTTCACCCAATCCAAACCATGCGAGATCCTTCGTACCGAAATCTAACTTCGGGCAGAGGAATTATCTCCCTCTCTCAGCCAGAGACGTTGAAACATGTTCGCACTGTTGTGTTGGACGCCAATGCGGTTTGTTCACAAGAGGTTTCAGGGAATCGCCATCATGTTAGGGATCGCGGAGACGTACATCCGTGCATTCGCGTTGCAATCCAGGACATTTGCCAGGCAACTGTCCCAGCGACATCCTGCAATGCCGTTTTGAACTTCGCGCTTCTGCCGGCTCCTTGTGCGGTGGTTCTTCCTCCCGCATGCTTGTCCGCCCTGTCTGCGATCGTTGCCTTCCCGGCTGCAAACTCGAGCGAGTTCCTTTCCCGTCTCAGTATTCCCATCCACTTACAAACCTACATATAGGAGGACTTGTTTCATGGTCTTCGATCATATTATCTGGATGCTCATCTGCCTGCGTCTGCTGGGCGTGGAACCCGCTGTTCCGAAGCCCGGAGATTCCCTGATCCAGTACGCGGCAGCCCTCGAAATCGAGTATTGCCAACTGCGCATCACTGCAGGCCCCGTTGCATGTCGCGAGGCCGGCGAACTTGCCCGCCTTCTGATCCGCATGCTTGGCCTGCCGCAGGCCGCCGCCCCTTTGCCGCCAACCTTATTGCCACTGCTGCTGCAGTCTTCCGCCAACTGATCCTCTGTCCTGTCCAATATTTTCTTTCAACCAACTCTGTTTCCCAGGGAGGGAACATTCCCATGACCGATACGCAGCTGATTGTCGTCCTATTGTGGCCGCTGTTTCCGATCGCGATTCTCGTTGCCTTCTATCTTCTCGACTCAATTCTCGACCGGCTGGAGAAAATCTTCGGCCGCCCGCTTGAACGCATCGTGCAGCGGCTCGACGCCATTGACTCTTCGTTGCACGAAGCGAACCTTCACCGTAAGACAATCTCCACACGCATTGATTCTCTCTCCGAGCGGCGTTAGCTTGCTGCTGCCGCGGTTTCTGTCCCTGCTCCCTTCCCAACTCTGCAGTAACCCATCCTCCGCAATCAAAACCCAACCACCTCGTTTGAAGGAAGGAGTCCCCCAATGACCTTGCAACAATACTGGCAGCGTCAAGAACAGTCGCGCGGCGAACAGATTGTGGCACTCGAATCCGAACTGAGGGGATTGTCGCCGATCGATGCTCCCTTGCGGCAGCTCGAACGGAGGGCAAAGCGTTCCCTGCGCCGCTATCTCCGCGCCTCGGTCCGGCGGGCCACCGGACGCATCCTTCGCCACCATCCCGATGGCATCTTCCGCAGCTTCTCGATCGCCCGCAGGTTGCGGCGGTTTGTCCTCAAGCAATGCCGCGTCCGCATGGAGATCTGGATTGGCTCTTCTGGTGATCTTGAATATCCGGAACTGGTCGACACGCTTCCGGCTCTGCCCGGCAGCAGCCATGAAGCCCGCGCCCGGAATCTTGACCTTGCGCGCGCACATAACCTGGCGCCGTTTCTGGCCCTTGACTATGGATCGACTCGCCCCGTTTTTAGCGATATTCCAGAGTGCGGGATGCGCGGGCGCAATGTGATGAAAGAGCAAGGACGTATCTGGATCATTCCGACGTCGCATGCGCTTTTGAGATCACGGACAGAGTCTCCCCAGACATGAAAAATGGAAACGCAAAATGCAGCTTTGTTTTGCATGATGGGACATTGTTCTGTGGCTCTTGCTGGAAAACGTGAGCGGCGGGATGCTCTGAACTGTCGGCAGCCTTCCATGGCGTCACGATGGCCAACGTCAGTCACCTTTCATCTAGCACCACAAGCGCTCGCCAGGTTGCGCCTTCGCGATTCGGGCGGCGCTCTTCCATGACTGCTGGAAAATTGGAATGCTCAGCGGGCAAAGCACTCAAGTCATATGGTGCCGTCGGCAGATGCACACCTTGCCTAGGGTCCGGCTGGCGAGTCGATTGCGATTGGCAGACATTCTCTGTAAATCGCCAGAGACATAGCTAGAGAGATAACCCCAAAAGTGAGAACCTCGAGCAGGAGCCATTCAACAATTCTGTAATGTTTGATTTTCTATGCGACCGAGCCGCGAAACGGCAGTACCTTGCCGCCACGTTGCGTCCGCTCCAGAAAATCCGCCCAATCGTTCATCATCATGGCTCGTGGCTTCAGATAGAGCGCGTGGTTGTACGCGGCACTGACGGCATTCCGAGGCGCGTGAGCTAGCTGCAACTCAATATGCTCGTGGGCATACCCTTGCTCGTGCAGGATCGTCGAAGCAAGCCCCCGAAAGCCATGCCCCGTCATCCGGCTTTTGTAAC
>JAJYAE010000006.1 GCA_021779695.1 Acidobacteriota bacterium
ATCGCTGCGCGATACGTTTCCCAATTGCGCCGTCGCCAGAGCGCGAGCACCAGGTGAGGTAATGTCGCCGCAACGCCAAGCAGGGTCGAGATCAGGTGCAGATAGCGTAGCCATGCCCAGGTCTTCACGCCGAAGAGCCCCTGACCAGTGAGGATCAAACCGGAGAGGATGCAAACTGCGAGCACGCAAGCGCCCGCATACCCCAACAGCAGGGCGTCCGACATGGCCTGACTCCGGTAGGTTCTCCAGTGGCGAACGAAATACCAGCAGACAGGGCCAACCGCAAGAATGCCGAGGATCGTGTGAAAGATCAGCCCCCACTCAACCACCGGGTGAAAGGGACCAAAGGTCACTGCGAGGCCTGAAACAAGTTCGAAGAGCAGGATGGCGCCGACTCCGCGGGAAATAAGAGAGGACCATCCGGAGTGGGGATGTTCTATAGGAGCACTATTCAATTGCGTCTGCGCCTCAATGAAACTGAGTCACCATAGAGGTCCGACAGCAGCGCGGGAAGCGACTAAAGTCACAGAATCTCGGCACATTCGATCGCTCTCGACCAATCGATTGATCTAGCAATCCATCTGGGGGTGGAACTGCACGATGAAACTGAATCTCGTTGCATCCACAGGGCCTCTACGTCTCGCGGGGAAGAGCAATGCAGCGACAGAAGCTCAAAACATCACGGTGAGTTGGTTTGCGTAATTCCAAAGCGTCCTTCGCAGTCATTCCCAACGGCGAGGAACATTTGTCATTTAGACAGGTACACCTAGTTCATTGCCGGTGAGCTCGATCGAAATCTACTTATAAGACAGGCACCATTCGTAAGTCGATGCGGCCGATTGAGAAGCGGGACGTGCAAATGATGAGGACAACTCACACATGGAAAGGGTGGCTCCTGGTCGCTTTGATGATCTCATGGACCTACCTCGCTTCCAGGCTGCTCCAGAGCGCATCTTCTGAGGTTCTAAAATTCACTCTCTTGGGCGGAGTTCTTGCAATCACCGAAGTATTGATCGGAATCTCCATCGCGGCAGGAGAGGTGTTTCCATTTGCCCTGGGGCTCGTTTTCTTCGGTACGCTTTTGTCGTATATCCCGTTCTTTCATCTTCATTCGCTCAACTTTCCCCCCGATCACTGGAAAATGGCCGTGGCACTCGCTGCCTGTGCCATGCTGATCTGTTCCCGGTGGATCAATCAAATCACTGAGCATCTTCCTCTCCCGCATGGGTTCAAGAGACCCCGGGTCGAGACATCGGATTTCATTCCCGATCCACCGGACCAGAAAGTTGAGATTACTGTCAGAATGGCTCATCGTGAATTCGCCATTCCGCCTGGACGTAGATGTATTGTGTCGATCCGTCAGCCAAGGAAGAGTGTTTCCAGCGTGGAGGCGGCGCTCGGGAATACCTCAGACGGCGGTATACGGAGGCACGAGGAGCGCAATCACAAGTTGCCGTTCTGGGTTAAATGATGCTCAAGGGTTCCCAATGCGCCGTGCAGGTCGAAGGACACGTGATGCGAGATGAGATCAATGTTCGGGAGATCAATTCAGCCGAGGCGCCTCACATTCGTGCGGAGCGGCAAAGCCAGGCTCTAGTTGAGGCGTTTCTAGCGAGCGGGCTGCTCTTTATGTTGCTGCCGGGAACTTTCCTGGGTGTGTGGAACCTGATTGGAATCTCACAGCGGCAGGCGCTGAATGCCCTCTCTCCCGCTTGGCTTCAGGCGCATGGTCAGGCACAGGTCTTCGGTTGGGTCGGGTCGTTCATCCTTGGCATCGGTTTCTATTCGCTGACAAAGATGCAGAGTACCCGCACGTTTCCGGTCGGCAAAGGGTGGACATCATGGAGCCTGTGGACTTGTGGAGTGGCTCTGCGCTGGCTGGGCGGAGTGATCGGTTGGCACTGGCGATGGATCCTGCCGGCGTCGGGATTGCTCGAACTCGGCGGATTTCTACTCTTCTTCTTGGCCGTACGCCGTCACCGGCCGGCCAGTGGGCAATCAGCGAAACCCACGTGGATGGTTCTGGTGATTTTATCCACCTTGGTCTTCCTTCTTACGCTTGTCATCAACGCTATTGCCCTGTTTCGATTGGCATTCACGGGCAGTACTCCGGCGCTCCCACATCTGCTCGATCTTCAACTTGTAATGATGGCAATCTGGGGCGTCCTGGTGCCCACAATCTGGGGATTCAACGCGCGGTGGCTGCCGATCTTTGCCGGGTTCGGGCAGCCGCGCGCCAGATGGCTGTTCGCAGCATACGCGTTCAGCCTAGCCGGTATCACTTTGGTCTTTCTCAATCAGTGGGGAGTCTCAGCTTTAGTTTTTGTGGCTTCTGCGCTCCTGGCAATTCAGGGATTGCGGGTGTGGCATCCGGCAGTGCAGCCGGCCAAGGTACACAACATTCATCCGAGCTTCCCGTATTTTCTTCGCATTGCTTATGTCTGGTTGTTCATTGCGTCGCTCCTGGGCTGCTTGGCGGCGCTCGAAGACCGGTCGGGAGGACTGTGGGGGGCGAGTCGCCACGCTCTTACTGTGGGATTTGTAGCAGTAATGGTGTTCACCATCGGCCAACGCGTCTTGCCTGCCTTCTGCGGAATGCGCCTTCTTTGGAGCAAGGAACTGATGTTCTGGTCACTCGCTCTGCTCAACCTTGGCTGTCTGCTGCGCGTGAGCATGGAGCCCCTGGCCTATGAACTCGACTGGCAGATCGCGTGGAAGCTGCTTCCGGTTTCGGCGGTGATCGAGTTGACGGCCGTGACCCTCTTTGCCGTCAATCTCGTAGGAACGCTGATGCAAGGGCCTGCCCATCTGCGCCAACTGAGCGACTCCGTTTCTAACCAGGGAGGCACTCCATGAACCATCATCGGCGCTTCTGGGACGGACTTCTGATGGCACTTGAAGAATCGCTGGCCGTATTCAGCGGAGTAAACCCTGAACTCATCGACGCTTCTGCAACGATTCCGAAAACGTGTCGTCGGGATGGTAGCAGGTTCGGCTCTTCGGTACGGTCATCGGCGCTCGGCACAAGAGGCCGAAATTCGGAAATACGATCAAAATCAATCAATAGAGGGAGGTAAAGAAGGATGGCGAACAAGGTGCAATTGAAACGCGTCTACGATCACGCGAACGAACAGGATGGAATCCGTTTCTTCGTGGAACGGCTATGGCCGCGCGGTGTGGCCAAGTCCGCATTAGCTGATGCGGCATGGCTGGGAGAGGTTGCGCCAAGCCCGGAGCTGCGTGAATGGTTTCATCACGACCCGCAACGCTGGAATGAATTCCGCAGACGTTACTTCGCGGAGCTGAAGCACCATAAGGATGCTTTGTCTCCGATCCTGGAGGCCACACACAAGGGCACGGTGACGCTGCTTTACAGCTCCCATGACACAGAGCACAACAACGCGGTAGCGCTGAGAGAGTTTCTTGAGCGCTCACTCAATCCCAAGGAGCCTGCATCGTGTCTCTGTTTGCAGTAGTGCGAGTTGCCGCGATACAGGCCAACCTCTGGTACAAGCGTCTCTGTACGGATGACATCCGGACCATTTCTCGCTCCAGTCGAGTGGCATAGGCTTTAAACGGTCATTGCGCATGGCAGCATAATGGCAAATTGGCCAGAAACAAAAGGAGTACATGGTATGAGGAGCAACCAGGCAAGCATGACCCGCCTTCCGGAACTCGCGGATCAAGTGATCCGGCGTAACGTCAGCGATGAGCTTGAAAAACTGAAGAAAGCTCCGTCCTGGCAGCGCGAATCCGGCAGAAGCTCCGAAACCCTCGTCAAGTACGAGGAGTTCCGTATCGTGCTGGTGCGGATGAAGCCGGGAAGCTACATGAGCCACCATCGGGCGGAAGGGCCGATCTCAATCCAGGCGCTTCAAGGCAAGATCCGGGTACATCTTCCCGAGGACCGGATGGAGGATCTCAGGCAGGGTGATCTTCTGACGCTGGATCGTTGTCTCGAGCATGACGTAGAAGCGCTCGAAGAGAGTGCATTCTTACTTACGATTGCCTGGCCGGAGACGGCAACCGCAAGCTGAGCTAACCAGAACCAGCATGTGCAGGCCGTTGGAGCCGTGTGTGTATCCGATCTCGAAGAGGAATCTTCCTGGCTCTCAGCGATGTCCCGGCTTCTTGTTCGCACTCGTGAGTTCAGGCTTCTGCAAGAGATCGCTGATTGCCTGCCTTATTACCTGACCGTTGACGATCGAGATCGATGTTGTCAATGGAATGTTTTTGGGGCAAATCTGGACGCAGTTTCCTGCGTAGCTGCACTCATGAATTCCGCCCTCGCCCATCATTGCATCGAGACGTTGATGCCGCAGATGAGCTCCCGTAGGATGCATGTTGAAGAGTCGCACCTGGTTGATGATTGCGGCACCAACGAAGTTCGTTGACTCGTTAAATTGTGGGCATACTTCCATGCATAGACAGCAAGACATACAGCGGGATAGCGGGTATGCCAGCTCCTGGATGGCTGGATCGATGCGGGGACCCGGGCCGAGTGGGTAGGTTCCGTCGATCGGGACCCACTGGTACACACGCTTCAGATTTTCAAATAAGATGCTGCGGTCGACGGATAGATCCCGCACGACCGGGAACCTCGAGAGTGGCTCAAGACGTATGGGCTGGTCCAGTTTGTCAATGAGCGACGAGCATGCCATCGCCGCTTGACCGTTGATGAGCATCGCGCAGGAGCCACAAGCTTCTTCCAAACAATTCGAGTCGTAGACGATGGGAGCGATGTTTTTGCCCTGGAGATTGACTGGATTGCTGGCGATATCCATAAGAGCGATGATGACATTCATACCTGCTCGCCACTGCAGCTCAAACTCTTCCCAGTAGGGCTGCGACTCAGGACTGTTCTGACGCTTGATATTCAACCGAACCGATTTGTCCGCCATAAATGTTCAATTCCCCCGTGTTTCTGGAGTCGTCTGTCACGATCTCGAAAATTCCGGTTCGTCGCCACGCGCCCGAGGCTGCAATCAATCGATCTCCTGATTCCAATTCTCCAGCGTCTTCTTGAAATCGTTCATGAACCTGCCCGCATCGGCGCCATCGATAATGCGATGGTCGAAGCCAAGGCAGAAGTGCTGAATCGAGCGAATGGCAATCGAGTCGTTGCCGTGCTCGTCGGTGAGGACAACCGGATCCTTCCTGAGCCCGCCAATCGCCAGGATGGCCGAATCGGGCTGGTTAATGATCGGAGTCCCAAACTCTTCGCCGAAAATGCCGGAATTGGTGAGCGTGAAGGTGGATCCCGAAATTTCATCGGGCTTGAGCCGCTTTCCGCGAGCCCGTTCGGCCAGGTCGGCGATAGACCGGGCAATGCCAAGAAAATTGCGTTCTTCGGCTTGTTTGATCACGGGCACGATCAATCCCCACTCGAGTGCAACCGCGATACCGAGATTGATGTTCTGGTGATACCGAATAGAATCTCCCTCGAGCGATGCGTTGACAATGGGGAATTTCCGCAATGTCAGGACCGCAGCGACTGCAACGAACGGCATGTAAGTGAGCTTGACGCCATTGCGCTGCTCGAACTTTACCTTCTCGTGCTCACGCAACTGAACGATGCGGGTCATGTCTACCCTGAAGACGGTGTGCACATGCGGAGCGGTCTGCGCGCTAGCGGCCATGCGCTGAGCAATGATCGCGCGCATTTTTGTGAGCGGCACCACTTCGCCGGAGAGTGGTGCGGGCGGAGGAGCGCTCGCTGCCGGCGGAGCGGCGGCAACAGTGGCTGCTTTCGCAGCCGGAGCTCTGGGTTCAGGGGCAGGAGTTGGCGTTTCCTGAACTACCGAAACAGTTGGTTGAGCGCCTGCGGCCTCCCGCTGTTCGAGATAGCGAAGAACGTCCTCTTTCGTCACGCGTCCTTCAGGCCCAGTCCCGCCGAGCTGATCCAGATCGATATTGTTATCTTTGGCCATCCGGCGGACTAAAGGTGAATAGCGCGCATGCCTCGCGCCCCCTTGTTCGGCTGGAGCTGGAGCATCCTTCGTTTGGGTAGGAACTTCTTCGCCTACCGGTGTGCGCGCCGCACTTTCGGCGCCGGGTTGAAGCTCGGCTGCTGGGGGAGCGGCGGCCGGTGGAGCGGCAGCGGCTTCCGCTGCATCTTCGATCACTGCGACCACCGTATTCACCTGGGTAGTGGCGCCTTCAGGAAACCGAGTCTCGCGAACGATACCGGAGACAGGGGACGGGATCTCAGCATCCACTTTGTCTGTGGAGATTTCAAAAAGCGGCTCGTCCTTTTCAATCGCATCTCCAGGTTTTTTGAGCCAGCGCGTGATCGTACCTTCAAAAATCGACTCGCCCATCTGGGGCATCGTAACTTCAATCAGCATAGGAGACCCTCATAGCAAAGTGGGAACTCGGGAACTTTGGGATCGATCGGTTTCGGGGAAGTGCGCTTTCGAACAGCGACGGAGATTTCATTCTACTGCGCACATCAAAGCCCTATCGAATTGCAACAGTCTGCATTTGCTGTTCTGGGCAGCACACGAACATTGTGATGCATCAGTCGCTTACAGCGGATGGTACTTCTGTCGTGGTGCGGAGTACGTACGGCTCATTGTTTGTCGTCACGCGCGGAGTAAACATGAAAGCGTGAGGGGCATCTAACGCCGAAAGGCTAGATGTAGCCCTTGGAGCAGAAAATGGCGACTGCCACCCAATATACGGAAACTCTCACCCGCGAAGGCTCCCAACAGCTTGATCCCGACGTGCTTCGTCGTCTTTATACCTACATGCTCAAATGCCGAATAGTTGAGGAGCGAATCCGGGTTCTTTACCGCCAAGGAAGGTTCGCGGGCAACTACTTTGCTGCCGTAGGTCAGGAAGCGACTGAAGTCGGCGCCACTATCGATCTGCTGCCCGAAGACACAGTTGCACCTTCTCACCGCAATTTCGTTACGAACATCATGAAGGGCACACCGCTGACGTTGTTGTTTGCGCATATTTATGGAAGAGAGACGAGCCCCGACCAGGGGCGCTCGGCTCCGGCCCATTGCGGGTATGCGCCATTGAATGTCATTACGCCGTCGTCGACGATTGCCGCCCAACAGAATATTGGTACGGGAATCGCCCTGGCCTACAAGATGCAGAGAAAGCCGAACGTTATTGTCGCGCTTACCGGCGAAGGCGCCACTAGCCTTGGCTTTTGGCACGAAGCGGTGAACTTCGCTGCGGTACACAAGCTGCCCATCATCTTCGTGATCGAGAATAACGGCTACGCAGAATCTGTCCCGGTATCGCTGCAATCAGCGGTCGAGAACTTGAGTTCAAAAGCAGCGGGCTACGGGATTCCGGGCGTCACGGTCGATGGAAACGATGTCGTGGCCGTGTACACCGCGATGCGCGAGGCCATCGCTCGGGCGCGCTCGGGCGGCGGAGCGACATTGCTCGAATGCAAGACCTACCGCTGGTATGGTCATTCTGAGATTGATCCCGCCAAGTATCGTGATCCGGCCGAGGTTGAGCACTGGAAATCGCGCGATCCCATTCCAGCGATGGAGCATTACCTCACAGCACGAAACCTCTGGTCGGATCAATGGAAGAAGGAACTGACTGCAGAGATCAATCGTGAGATCGACGAAGCCATCGCATTCGCGGAGAATTCCCCCAAACCGAAAGCGGATGAGGCGCTCGATCATGTCTACTCCTTCAGCATCCGGGAGCGAGAGCTGAAGCGTAAGGTATGGAGCCCGCGGTCTCAAAGGGGGTCGTCATGGCGGTAATGACGTACATCGACGCCATCAATGCTGCGCTTCACGAAGAGATGGAACGCGATCCAAATGTCTTTGTGATCGGCGAAGACGTTGCCAAGATGGGTGGCGCCTTCAAGGCTACGAAAGGCCTTCTTGAGAAGTTCGGTAATGAGAGAGTCATCGACTCACCGCTTGCTGAAGGTGTGATCATCAGTTCCTCGATCGGCGCGGCAATGGCGGGAATGCGGCCGGTACCGGAGATCCAGTTTGTCGATTTCATCACGCCGGGGATAGATGCCATCACCCAACAAGCTGCGAAGTTGCGCTATCGCAGCGCAGGCACTCAGACCTGCCCCATCACGGTTCGCGTCTGCTACGGCGGAGGCGTAGGCGGCGGGCTTTATCACTCGCAAAGCAACACGAGCTGGTTCATTCATTGCCCAGGATTGGTTGTCGTGGCTCCTTCTACCCCGTATGACGCAAAGGGTTTGCTCAAAGCGGCCATCCGCAACGATGACCCGATCATGTTCTTCGAGCACAAAAAGCTGTATCGGTCGATTAAGGAAGAAGTGCCGCAAGAGGATTACACGGTACCCCTGCTGAAAGCCGCGGTCCGCCGCAAGGGGACGGATCTGACCGCAATCTCTTATGGGTACACGTTGCAACTGACGCTGCAGGCCGCCGAGGAAGTAAAGAAGAAGCACGGAGCCGAAATCGAGGTCATTGACCTGCGAACCCTCTCCCCGCTTGATACTGATACTTTTCTCGAATCGGTTGCCAAGACCAATCGCGCCGTGGTTGTGCACGAGGATAACCGCACCCTCGGGATCGGCGCCGAAGTAGCCGCTGTCATCGCCGAACAGGCGTTCGACTGCCTGGATGCTCCAATTCTGCGGGTCACCGCGCCCGATGTTCCTCTGCTTCCTGCGGCAGCGGAGTTAGAACACTTTTGCACGGTATCCGTGGAGAAGATCGTTACCGCAATGGAACGCACCTTGGATCACTAATCATGTCTCTCGGAGCACCGCCGCTTTACGGGTGCAAAACGACCTTGCGGGGGGGCAGCTGCAAGACGGCACGGTGGCCAGAGGACTCGCCTGGGGGATCCCATATACCATTGTGCAGAGTACGATCCGGTTGTTTATGTGTTGATCTGACAATCGGTTGCAACTGACAGTGGGACAAAAGTCACTGCAGCTTGCGAGGGGCAGGGCGATTCTCAGGTAAGGAGGGGATGTATAGATCTCTTCCCCGGGGGTGCGTAAATGCTGGAAGCCGAATTATTTGCTTTCCTCGCGGGAGCCTCTGACGGCGTGTTTGTGGTTCGCGAGTCAGGCGAGATTTGCTATTGGAATCGGGCTGCACAAGACCTTTTTGGATACTCCGATGAGGAAGTGCTCGGCAAGACCTGCTCGGAACTTCTCCATGGCGTCGGTGCGTTGGGCACGCAGGTATGTCATGAGCGTTGCGTGGAACTACAGTGCACACTGAAGCCCAAATCCATGCCGAATTTCGATTTGAACGTGACGACTCGCGATAGAGAACGAAGGTGGGTTAATATCTCGACCGTCCCCTTCCTGAACCGTAGAACGCAGAAAACCCTAATCGTCCACCTGGCGCGGGATATCAGCGTTCAAAAGAGCCGCGAGGAGACATTCAGCAAGATGATCGCCGTCTCCCGGGAAGTGTGCGCGATGGAAGACTCTCCAAGTGGAGCGGCACCCATCACTCCTCTGTCTCCTCACGAGTTGGAGATTTTACGGATGTTTGCAGCAGGAAAGGATGCTCCACGTATCGCCAAGGCACTCGGCATCAGTCCACAAACACTGCGCAATCATCTCCACCACATCAATAAGAAGCTCAGAACTCATAATCGGCTTGAGGCGGTGACGCATGCCGTTCAACGCCATCTGATCTGATGACTGCAAAAAAATCGAAGGACGATGCGGTTTCGGTCTCATCAATGGCTGTGCCAATTTGCACACGACATCGATGAGACCGATCGCCCTCATTTCTTGCTTGACGCAAGCAGCGTACCTGGCCGCACAATTACCGTCCCCCTCATCCCACCGGTCTCGTGCACGACGCAAACGTAGTGATACGTTCCAGGCTTATCGAAGGTGTGATAGAAGGTTCCACCTGGTTGCAGCAAGGCCGACCCAAAGGCACTGGCGCCGGACGGAAAGCTCACGTCCACGCGGTTGATGGCTCTTCCGGGATCGTCAACCACGTTGTGGTAGTAGGTCGATGTGTTCTTCCAGACCACCTGTTCTCCGGCATTAATCGTGATGGTGGCGGGAATGAACGACATCGAGCCCATGCCCACTTCTCCGCCAATTGGGCCTATTGGAGGCGCCAGGGCCTTTCTGATATCGGCAAACGTGACCTTCGGAGAACAATTGGGCATGATCGCGTCCACAGTATCGACGACGTAGCTCGGTACATGAGGATCCTCGACTTCCACCACACTTCCGAAATGTCCTGTTACGTGAACGAACCGCCCGGCATTCTGCGAAAACAGGAAGGGCTGTGCTTCCATCCGGTAGACCTTCTGCGAGTGCCATAGCTTCAGCATGACTTTGCCGTCCTGCTCTTCCACAAGACACCCGAGAAGTCCTCCAACGGACTTGAGGCTGAACGGTGGTGGAGCGCTTGCCATCGCAGGCATGTCGTTCATGCCGGGCATGTTCATCGCCGATTCGGGAACGGAGAGAGCGGCGGAGGACGGCTTGATGTGATCCACCTCGTCCACGTCAGATGCAGTGACACCGCTGATCTCCTGCTCGCCGTTGTTGGACGAGGCCGGTCCCGCATGCATCAGGGCTATATTCTCCTGGCCCTTCACCTGAAGAATGGCCATGTTGCCTTTTTCCATTCGCGAGATCGCGTGATCCATGAGTGTGAATTGCCCAGCATTGCTGGCCTTGACTTCGAAGATCGCTGCACCTCCCGGAGGGACAGTAGCAGTCTGGATTCCCGCAAGCGGCGGCGAGGCCAGTGAACCGAACTGGTAAAAGCGTGTGAAAATCTCCCCTACCATGTGTTCTGACGCGGTTGCGTTCGGCCCAGCGTTGCCGAAATAGATCCGCACTGTCTCGCCTTCATTAGCCTGAAGCGGATATTCCTTTGTAATTGCATCCACAGCGCCGTTGAAGACGTAGTACTGTGCATTTTCCGCCATGAGGTTTTCTGTGCTGAATTGCTGTAGGCCGGATTTGCCTTTTGGAGCCGTCGTGTAGATCTCGCCCTGCATGAGGTAGTATTCGTGATCGACATGCGGCAGTCCGCCGGGAGGCTCGACTAGGATCAGCCCATACATGCCATTGGCGATGTGTTGCGCGATCATGGGACTGCCGCAGTGGTAAACAAATAGCCCTGGGGTCGTGGCCACAAACGTAAAGGTCTTCGACTGGCCCGGCGGAACCTGCGTCAGAGCGGCTCCTCCGCCCGTCCCGATTGCCGCGTGAAAGTCGAGCGAATGGACCATCGTGCTGTCTTTAGGGTTCACGAGTGTCACTTCAATCGTGTCACCCTGCCGCACCCGAATGAATGGTGCAGGAACCTTGCCATCGAAGGTCCAATAGCGGTAGGTCGTGCCGCTTGCGGGGTCGAGTGCACCGACGAGTTCCTTGGAGGTGAGAGTTACCTTCACCACGGCGGGAGGGCGGTCGCCAATCGGAGGAGGTAGGTCGGACGGGTCGCGAACAATGTCGGCGGCCTTGATCGCTGGAGCCTTGTCATTTGAGTGCAGTGGATGGCTTTGAGCGATAGCTGAGGCAGCGTTTGCTCCCATCAGCCATGCAAAACTCAACAATCCCAATGCCAAGAACGATATTGACGATCTTTGATGATTGCTGGTATTCATAGCGGCCTTCTTTCCGGCTAAACCGCATCTCCTGCTTTTTTCAGCCAACTTTATGGTTGGCTTTTGCGAGGTCGCATCTCAATGAAGCGCCCGTACCATCGAGCAAACAGTTGTCACTGTTGTGAGGGGATGTAGAGAAGGGCGTCGTTCTTTGTGGTCGCTTCGTAGGTTTATAGACCGGGAACAGTATGGTCCTTGGAGTACGGGGTGTTCTGAAACAGCATCTGGCAGGGCGAAGGCTATTATTTGCCAGAAACAGGATCGCCTTCAAAGCGTAGACGCAATCCGACCGGGATTGCGGAGGAAGATGCTCGGTTCGGCTGGCTTCGGCTGATCGTCGTCAGCGTGCGAAGGGGTCCACGGCTGGTGCGGGGTTGGTGGATTGCGGATCACTCGCGGGAAAGGAGTCTGCAATGGTTTTATCGAGCATCTTTTCACGAACATGCGATGAGTCTTGTTCATCGATCGCGCGATCCTCGGGATCGCATAGTTCGAAGTCAGAGAATTCACAATTCTTCTTCATTGCGACGCGTCCTTAAGGCCTTCATAAGGAGATTCAGGCAGCACTCTCCACTCGCAGCCCCACAATGGAGACGGCGCCGAGGTACTCTTTATGCTTGCGGAAGATTCTTCGGATCGCCAGGATCCGCTGGCGAAGCATTGGATCCTTGAGAACATTGCACACAATCTTCAGGCATCGGAGCACACCTTCATCCTGCAAGATGCGGCGCGGTTCCAAAAAATCGAGATCGGCTTCGCCGCACCAGATAACCTTGAGCCCCTGCTGCTCGAACAGTTGCTTCCATTCGCTCGAACAAAGCGGCTGCACTCCGACGTGAATCTCCGTCGACATCTCCGCTTCGATCTCTCGACGCTTAGCCGCCGAAATCCCGTCGGGCCGGAAACACAGCTCATGAATCCCGTACTTCCCGCCCGCGGCAAGGAGCCGCCGTGCTTCAGAGAGGATGCGTTTCTTCTGTTGAAGAGTTTGCATGCTCAACATGGCCTCGCCGTACACCACACTTGCGCAGGCATCGGGAAGCCCTGAGTGTTCTGCCTGGGCTTGAACAATCTGAGTTGCATCCCCCGGCAAAAGCGACTCGAGGCGCGCAGCTGCCGCCGCGTCGCGCTCCACTCCCCAATATTGAACCGGGTTCCTGCGCAGAACCATTCGCGCCGTAACACCCATTCCCGGCGCAAACTCGACGACCCGGTCGTCGGAAGAGATCGACAGGGCATCGATCATTCGTCGCGTAAGAGCCAACCCACCGGGCCGCAGAACGCGTTTGCCTGCCCGCGCCAACACCCAGTGCCCCTGCATCTTTTCAAGACGCTGACCTGCGCCTGGTAGCTGGGCGCTCTCACACTGATTTCCGCATCCATCAACCATTTTCGTCATAATCTACTCCTGATGCATCACAGCCAACTCGAGAATTTGGCCGAAGCTTCGATGACCGGTACGACCTCATCGTACGCACTCATGGCCCTGTCCAATCGCACGATTAAAGCGCTGTACGTAGTTCTCATCTTCGGAGAAGATTCCACGCAATGCGACTGTGGTCATACTCGCCTCCGGGCAGCGGACTCCTCGGGCGGCTACACAGTCATGCTTCCCAACTGCGGTTACCGCGCAGCCCAGAGGCTTGACCACCGACATGAACGCGTCAGCGATATCCGCAACCAGGTCTTCCTGCACCACGGCGCGCGCTGCCAGTTCCTGGATCAGTCGGGGAATTTTGGAGACGCCAACGATTCGGCCGCCAGGAACATAGCCGAGGTGAACCCTGCCACCGTAAATGAGCAAGTGGTGCGGGCAAAGGGAGAAAAACTCTACGTCGGAAACAACAATTAGTTCCTGGTTGCTAGAAGGAAAGGTCTTCAGAATCTCCGCGGGCTTCGCCCCGTATCCCCGGGTGAACTCCCGATAGAAGCGCGCGACGCGCTTGGGTGTATCGCGAAAATGTTCGGATTGGATCTCGAGGCCAAGCTCTTTGAGAAGCATCGCAATGATGGCGGGCAGCCGGTCTTGCTGCTGGACTCCTTTACTGCCATTCAGAAGATTGAGCTTTGGGTCGATCCTGGGAAGCGTAAAGGCTTCGATTCCAGCAAATTCTGCTAGATCATGTCCATTTCCATTCGCTTTGCCGTTGGCTTCCATCTCGCCTCCCGGTTCATCCATCGCTGAGCTACATTGTTTCAACCGCTCAACCTTCTCAGCTTCTCGCCGGACAGGATCACGGACAATGAACCGGCCGTACTATCACTCTCCACATTTGTCATCTATGGCGGACGATCTTTGGGACAGCCGGAGCAGCGGTGGTCACAACCTTCGGGTCTACTGCCCTTGCCGCGTCCATCATTTCCCTTGTCGGCCTATTCTGGAGTAGGGCGGTTTTTGCAATTGCCAGCCGAGCATTGGCCCGCAGAGAGATTTAATGCCTGGAGCGAGTGCGGCCCGCGTCATGCAACCTGCTGATCGGCAGACTGGGATAAGGAAGGGCGAAATGGATTCTCAATCAAAGGTTCGTATCGAAACAGACAGCATGGGGGAGATTGCTGTTCCGGCAACTCACTATTGGGGAGCGCAGACCGAGCGCTCGCTCCATCATTTTGCGATTGGTGAAGACCGCATGCCGACGGAGTTGATCCGCGCCTTTGCCATCCTGAAGAAGGCAGTGGCCCTGGTGAACCACGATCTCGGCAAACTTCCACGCGACAAGACGGAGCTGATTGTGACAGCAGCCGAAGAAGTGATCGCGGGCAAACTTGAAAGCGAATTTCCTCTGCGCATCTGGCAAACCGGTTCCGGCACTCAGACCAATATGAACGTGAACGAGGTGATCGCGAACCGCGCCATCGAGTTGGCCGGCGGAGAAATCGGAAGCAAGAAGCCGATTCATCCCAATGACCACGTAAACATGTCGCAGTCTTCGAACGACACCTTTCCGACAGCGATGTATATTGCCGGGGCGGCAGGGGTCAGTGAGCGGCTGCTTCCATCGTTGCGGTGGTTGTATGACGCGATTACGGCCAAGGCGGGAGAGTTTGAGGATATCGTCAAGATCGGGCGTACGCATCTCCAGGATGCGACTCCGCTTACATTAGGCCAGGAGATGGGCGGCTGGGCCAGCCTGCTCGAGCGCGATATCGCCCGTATCGAGACAACACTCGATGGCCTCTACGATCTTGCGATCGGAGGAACGGCGGTGGGAACGGGACTGAATACGCATCCGGAGTTTGCGAAGCGAACTGCGGCTAAGATCGCCGAGTTGACCGGTTTGCCGTTCCGCTCGCATCCCAACAAGTTTGCGGCGCTTTCGGCGCACGACGAGCTGGTGTTTGCGAGTGGGGCGCTGGAAACACTTGCATCATCGCTGATGAAGATCGCCAATGATATTCGCTGGCTCGGTTCGGGCCCGCGCTGCGGACTCGGCGAGTTGCTTCTGCCTGAGAACGAGCCGGGCAGTTCCATCATGCCCGGCAAGGTTAATCCCACGCAATGCGAGGCCATGACCATGGTCGCCGTCCAGGTCCATGGCAACCATGCCGCGATTGCGTTCGCTGGGAGCCAGGGGAACTTCGAGTTGAACGTTTTCAAGCCCGTGATGATTCACAACTATCTGCACTCGGTCCGCCTTCTCGGTGACGTCTGCCGCAGCTTCGCGGAATTCTGCGTTGAGGGCATCGAAGCCAATCGCAAGCGCATTCAGGAAAATGTAGAGAACAGCCTGATGCTCGTAACCGCATTGAATCAATACATCGGTTACGATAAGGCCGCAAAACTGGCGAAGACCGCGCACCAAAACGGGATTTCTCTGCGCGACGCGAATCGCGAGCTGGGCTTTTTGACGGAGGAGGAGTTTGACAGCTATCTTCGTCCCGAGAAGATGATTGCTCCGGGATAAGGAACAGGGGCGGCTACTCTTTCAGTGTGGTACACGGACTACTCGTCGGGCCTCTCCGTTACGGCTCTATCTCCCGCTCGAGGTAACTCCGATTTTCTTCCGCCCGCAGCTTCGCCTGCGAGCAGTGTATCCAGGGAGGAATAAGCGTAAATCGTCGGCGCGTGGTTCTGCATTAATCCGCCAGTATCGGCGGTTGGGCCATAGTTGCTATGCAGGTCGCGCCCGAGCATCCGCAACAACGCCATCAGTTGGCCCCGATGGTGGGATGTATGGGCAATCCGGCGTGTCACGACCCAGGCGCGGGAGCGCGCAACATCGAAGAACTTCGTTTCTGCCTCCCACCACGGGTCCTCTTTCGATTGCAGTACTTGAAGCCGCTTTGTGCTGTTCTCTGCGTAACGCCGGATGAAACTGAGGCGGGTCTCCGGGTCCGGAAGGGGCGGGGCACCTACTTCAATTCCCAGCATATTGATGAACCACGTGTTTTCGCTCACGCATTGGTGGACCATATGCTCATGAACGCTCCGCCCACGCTTGTCGGTACGGGAGGGCCTCACCGGCAAGTCCTCATCTGTGAACTCGCTCCAGACACTCAACACTTTCAGACGTTCGGTATCGTAGGTGTCAACCAGAAAGTCGTATCGCATGGTTCCTCCGATGATGGAAATATAGGTATCGCTGCACGATCCGCCCGCTCCGTCATCATCAACCTCCTGCTCACGGACGCGCAAGCACATGGTGGCGCGCTGGGATCACTCCCCGCAAGTACCTTCATCTCTCGTAGCGGTATGAACATACTATTGTGGCGCTACGCTCTGGAGGGCAACACTGAGATCAGTCCGGTTGCCGTATTTCGTCAGGTGTGAGAATGATTGCTTTTAGTGCTGAACATCGGGCCGTCCATTACCCTGAGGATCGCCGCTTTCGAATCTGGATCAGGCCGTCCATTGCAATCGGGACGGTCGCAGTCATTGCATTGTTGGTCGTGGCGGCATGGATCGAACTGATGGTTATCGGGTTGCCGCGCATTCCACCAGTTCCCGTCGTCTATCCCAACAACTTCGCCGGGCCGCATGGATTTCCGCTTTGGGTGCGCTATTGTCATTTTTTCAATTTCCTCTTCGTCACCCTCCTCATCCGCAGCGGGCTATCCATCCTGGCAGACCATCCACGACTCTATTTCAACGATGACTGTACGCCGGGGAGCGAGTGGATTCGATTCACGCCGATCAAGGTTCCACGTGACCGGCTCTGGACAGCCAAAGACGATGCGCGCTACCTGTCGCCGCTCATCGGAACGCCCGGATACCGGCATACGATCGGCATCGCGCGCGTCTGGCACTTCATAGACGTGCACGGGTTTATTCTTTGTGGCTTGTATTTTGTCTCGATGCTCTTTGCGACAGACCAGTGGAAAAGGCTCGTACCCACATCACCCACAGTAGTCCTCCAGGCATGGAACACATGGGTCCATTACGCGACGTTTCATCTGCCACAAGAACCGAACGGCTTCTACGGATACAACGCGCTGCAGCAGATCGCCTATTTTTCGGTTGTCTTCGTGTTCGGGCCGCTGGCGATTCTGACAGGAATTGCGATGTCTCCGGCCGTTGTCAATCATTTCTCCTGGTATGCACGCATGTTTGGCGGACGCCAGTCGGCTCGATCGATTCATTTTCTGACGATGCTCAGCTTTCTGGCATTCCTGATCGTGCACATCACACTGGTGGTCATGACGGGCTTCGCACGCAACATGAACCACATCGTCCTCGGGACCGATGACCTAAGCCATCTGGGCATGTGGCTGGGGTTCGTGGGCATCGGCGTGGTCGTCCTTTGCTGGATCGCCGCGCATTATTCCTCTTGGTATAAGCCACGCGCATTGCAGCGCACGCTGAAAGCCGTGACCTATCCGATGCAGTTGCTCACGCTGAACCGACTGGCCCCACAGCAAATGTATTCCGAGAAAGACATCTCGCCTTACTTCTGGCCCAATGGAAAGGTTCCGGTGCGCGAGGATTGGAAGCATTTTGTCGAGAGTGACTTTCGCGACTTCAAGCTCAAGGTCGGTGGTCTCGTCGAAAACCCCGTTGAACTTTCGATCGAGGACTTGCGCAAACTGGGCGAAGAGGACCATATCTCCATGCACCATTGCATCCAGGGGTGGAGCGGTATCGCCAAGTGGGGCGGGATCCCGATGAAGAAACTCATCGAGCATGTGCGCCCAAAGCCAGAAGCACATACTGTGGCGTTTTTCTCTTTCGGCCCAGCCCTCTATGGCGGATCTTACTATGACACGCAAAGCCTTGAAAACGTGCTGAAGCCGCAATGCCTGCTGGCATCGGAGATGAATGGCAAGCCGCTGCCCCCCGTCTATGGTGCGCCACTGCGGCTCCGCGTCGAGAATCAACTGGGTTACAAGATGGTGAAGTGGATCGAGCGCATCGAGTTCGTCGAATCGGAGAAAAAGCTAGGCAAGGGAGAAGGCGGAAAGAACGAAGACGACGAGTATTTCGACCTGTTACCGAATATTTAACCGAAATGGGCGAGAAAACGCCGGGGAGGGAATTATGACAGCCGTGACAGAAACCGTTCGTGAGATTGCACAAAAACAGCCGACATCCATCCGCGTGTTCGAGGAGTTCGGAATCGAGTACTGCTGCGGAGGTGGTGAGCGGCTCATCGAGGCTTGCGCTGCCATGGACGTTGACGTCGATGCCGTGATTGCTGCGCTCGAGGCAGCTGCGCGCAACGAGAATGCCGGAGTGAAGGACTGGACGAAGGAATCCTTTGCGAACCTGACACAGCACATCGTGGCGACTCATCACGCTTATTGCAGGGAGGAACTTCCGCGGCTATCTGGCCTGGCTATGAAGGTGGTCAAGGTGCATGGAGGCACGAACACCGAACTGGCGTTGATCCGAGCAAGACTGGCCGAACTCGCCGAAGAGTTGACCGTCCATCTGGCGGAGGAAGAGATCGTTGTATTCCCCATGATCATGAAACTCGAAGCAGAAAAGGTAAGTGCTGGCGTCGAGCCTGCGGAATCTCGCGTCTCAGTCGGGAATCCCCTGGCGCTGCTTATCCAGGAGCACGATCATGCGGGAGTTCTACTCGCTGAGATCCGCAGTCTAAGCCGCGATTTCAACCCGCCCGAATATGCGTGTACGACATACCATGTCTTCTTCGAAGGGCTGAAAGAGTTTGAGCGCGATCTACACAGGCATGTTCATCTCGAAAACAACATCCTGTTTCCACGTGCGATCGAACTTGAGGCATCCCGCGGTTAGAGGGAGCGTAGCCTCCGGTTGACGAAACTTCATCAAGAAGTTCGTGGCCCGATAGCTGCTCACACGTGCTTTGCCATGTGATTTGCTGGATTGAGCGGACGCCGTGCAGAAAAGCGGAAGCGATCTGTGCCGACGTCCGCTTGCACATCTCCAAATCCTGCTGATGTAAGGCGTTGGACAATGGCGTCCGGGGAGATAAGTGTCAACGTATCCCGAATATGAAAGATGCTCATCAGAATTGACGGGAGGCTGTCCACGCCGGCGAAAATGCCTCCCGGCCGCAGAACACGGTACGCCTCGTTAAAGAATCGGTCCTGGAGTTCGTGCGTAGGGATGTGATGGAGCATTGTGAACGAAACGACAGACGCAAAGCGACTGCCTTCATATGGCATTGCCGTTGCGTCGCCGCATCGTACGGTCACGTTCGAGGCTGAGAATCGGCGTTCGAGGGAAGCAGCAAGGGCATGATCGATTTCCAGGCACTCGACATATTTGGTGCAATACCGCAGCCAATCCGTGATTACGCCGGATCCCGGTCCAACTTCAAGGACAGATTCGCCCAGGTCGATCCCATTGAGCGCCCAGGGCAGGATCTGGTTTTCTACCGTTCGCCTCCAGTGACCGGATTTGCAATACCAGCGATGCAGCCGGTTCATTGTTTCTCTACCCCCGCAGAATTCATTGCAAGATCAAAGAACCTGGAGATAACTTTTTTACCGGTCTCCTCAATATCCAGCTGCTTGGTCTCTGAATTCTCCACCAATTTCTTCGGTAAATGGTTTCGCCACGCCGTCCATGTCTCCGCATCCGGCTCGACATGAAACTGCAGTCCGTAGGCCCGGGCTGCAAATCGGAAAGCCTGATGCGGGTACATTGGGCTCCCAGCCAGCAACACGGCGCTTTCCGGCAAGGTGAAGGTGTCGCCGTGCCAATGAAAGACAGGAACAGAAAGACCTGCGCCGGCGAACAGCGGATCCTCTTGCCCTGCTGCGGTTAGTTCTATTGAGCCGAAACCGATTTCAGATCCATGTCCGGGAAACACCTTGGCTCCGAGCGCCTTTGCCAAGAGCTGCGCTCCCAGGCAAACACCGAGCAGAGGAACGCCGCGCCGGGCCACCGTTGCCAACAATTCGCATTCTTTTATGAGAAATGGGTATCGTTTGTCTTCATACGCGCCCAATGGACCACCCATCACTACCAGACCGTCTACCTGATCCGCATCGGGGAGCGGATCTTCGCGGTCGAGCCGTCGAATAACGGTTTTGTACCCTCGCTTCTCCGCCTCTCGGATAATGATCCCCGGCCCTTCCCATTCAACATGCTGCAAAACAACCCAACGGTTATCCATGGTTTGTCATTCTCGCATGGTCACTCTGCACCCACAGCGACCAAAGTCTCATGACATTTCCGACTCTTCGCAGCCCATCCCAATCTCCGTAGTGTGCCGTGATGCATTACACACGTACTTCTGGTTGTGATGAATGGCCTATTGCGATTCGCATCAACTGTAGAGAAGCTAGTTAAGTTCGTGTTTTGGGCAATTGTTTCCCTGACCTACAGAACAGGCGGCATAGGAGATGCTGGATTGCTGCCAAGCGCGAAGCAATGGAACGGCTCTTGGAATTCGAGCGACATAGGTGTAGGGGTCCGCGCAGAGGCATGTTTTACCTCGGCGAGATCGCCGTGCATCGGGGGATCGAATGACTGTATGGCCCTTGGCCGTCTATTTTGCGGCGGTGCTTCTCATCGTAGTGGTGATGCTGAGCCTTTCGTATGTTCTGGGACAGCGCCATGATGAGCCCTCGACCGGCTCGCAGTATGAGTCCGGCATCGTCTCCGAGGGTTCAGCACAGGCGCGTTTGTCGGTGAAGTTCTTTCTGACAGCGGCCTTCTTTGTGGTCTTCGACCTTGAGGCAGTCTTTCTCTTCCTTTGGGCTGTTGCCGGCCGTGACCTCGGCTGGTCTGGCTATGTAGAAATGGCTATCTTCGTCGGCGTTCTGCTGGCTGCCCTTGTCTATCTCTGGCGCACCGGAGCGCTTGACTGGTATCCCGCTACTGCGCGTGGGAAGGAGCGGCCTTAATGCGCTCTCCGGCCGAGCAGCGCAACGCTCTCGTAGAGCTAGTGCGGCCAGGCGAAGACCCGACAGAAAACGCCGTTCGGCGCAGCGTTGTCTTTTCGCGCCTCCAGGACCTTCTCGGTTGGGGACGAAAGAACTCTATCTGGCCGTTCAATTTCGGACTCTCCTGTTGCTACGTCGAGATGGCCACGAGCCTGACCAGCAAGTACGACATCTCTCGATTCGGTGCAGAGGTCATCCGCGGAACACCGCGGGAAGCTGACCTGATGGTGGTTGCAGGCACCGTCTTCATCAAAATGGCTCCCGTCATTCTCCGTCTCTATCAGCAGATGATGGAACCCCGGTGGGTGATCTCCATGGGTTCCTGCGCCAACTCTGGAGGAATGTATGACATCTACAGCGTGGTGCAGGGAGTCGACAAGTTTCTTCCGGTTGATGTGTATGTTCCCGGCTGCCCACCGCGGCCTGATGCATTCGAGCAGGGTTTGATCCTGCTCCAGAAAGCTGTCGGGACCGAGCGGCGGCCTCTGAGCTGGGTGGTCGGTCCGCAGGAAACGACACGCGCACTTCTCCCATCCCAACGCGACATCAATCGCGGAGAAAGACAACGCGCCACAACGCTTCGTCCGGTAGACGAGATCTGATGATGCTCACCATCGCCCCACAATCCGTTGCTCCCTCTGCTTCCGCGGATGAACTCAGAGCATCGCTTGGAGAAGATGCGATCGCGACGCAGGTAACGGCGGACGGGATTCCGACCTTCTGGGTTGCGCCAAAGCACGTCCACAGAGTGCTTGACCGGCTGAGGACAGAAGTTGATCGACCCTACCGAATGCTCTACGACCTCACGGCCGTCGATGAGCGGATGAGAACGCATCCCCAAGATGCGCCGGCTAGTGATTTCACGATTGTCTACCATCTGCTTTCATTCGACCGCAACGAATACATCCGGATCAAGGCGCCTCTCAAGGAGGAACGAGCAGCGATCGACACAATCACCGATCTTTGGCCAGCGGCGAACTGGTACGAGCGGGAAGTCTGGGACATGTTCGGGATCCGTTTCCAAGGTCATCCGCACCTTGAACGTATTCTCATGCCCCGGACATGGGTTGGACATCCGCTCCGCAAAGATCACCCGGCGCGCGCAACGGAGATGGGACCCTTTCAGCTTCCCGACGAAAAACAGGAAGCAGAACAGGAGGCGTTACGATTCCGGCCCGAAGAATGGGGTATGAAGGCCGGTCGAGACGGCCAAGACTTCCTGTTCCTCAACGTCGGTCCACAGCATCCTGGTACGCACGGTGTTTTGCGTGTCATTCTGCAACTCGACGGCGAAGAGATTGCTGACGCTGTGCCCGACATTGGTTACCACCATCGCGGCGCCGAGAAGATGGGTGAGCGCCAGTCCTGGCACACCTACATCCCCTATACGGACCGCGTCGATTATCTCGGCGGCGTGATGAACAATATGGCCTACCTGATGGCGGTAGAGAAGCTCGCCGGAATTCAGGTGCCGCCCCGCGCCCAAGTGATCCGGGTGATGCTGGCCGAGCTTTTTCGCATCATCAGCCACCTGGTCTGGTACGGAACCTTTGCACAGGACCTGGGGCAGCTCTCTCCTGTGTTCTACACCTTTAATGACCGCGAGCGAGCCTTCGGCATCATCGAGGCGATCTGCGGGGCGCGTATGCATCCCAATTGGTTCCGCATCGGCGGCGTGGCACAGGATCTGCCCAAAGGCTGGGACGGGCTGATCCGGGATTTCCTGAAGTACCTTCCTCCGCGACTCGCCGAGTACGACAAGGAGGTAATGCAGAACAGGATATTCAAAGGGCGCACCCAGGGTGTGGGCACCTTCACAAAGGATGAGGCCATCGAATGGGGAGTCACCGGGCCCGGTCTGCGCGCCTGCGGATTTGCGTGGGACTTCCGCAAGACCCAACCCTACTCCGGCTACGAGCACTTCGAATTTGATATCCCGACTGGGACTCACGGAGATTGCTATGATCGCGGCCTGGTGCGCGTCGAAGAGATGCGCCAAAGCCTCCGCATCATCGAGCAGTGCGTCGACAACATGCCGGAAGGCCTCTACAAATCACTCGATGCACGCGCCTGCCCTCCGCTCAAAGATCGCACCATGCACGATATCGAAACGCTTATCACCCACTTTCTGGGGGTGAGTTGGGGACCGGTGATTCCGCCCGGTGAAGCACTAGGTGCAATTGAGGCCACAAAAGGAAACAACGGATATTACCTGGTGAGCGATGGAAGCACGACCTCCTATCGCACCCGGATTCGCACGCCTTCTTTCGCGCACATGCAGATGCTTCCCCTGTTGGCTCGCGGCCGGATGATTCCCGATCTGCTCGCCATCCTGGGCGCGATGGACTTTGTACTGGCCGACGTAGACCGATGACGATACGACGAGGACAAGCATGTTAACGGTTGAGGAACGAGAGGAGATCGAGGCCGAACTGGTGCGTTACCCCACGAAAGAAGCGGTATGCATTGACGCGATGAAAATTGTGCAACGGCATCGCGGATGGGTTTCCGACGAGAGTGTGCGCGATATCGCCGACCTGCTCGAAATGTCTGCGGCGGATCTCGACGGGGTGGCGACGTTCTACAACCTGATCTTTCGCAAGCCAGTAGGCCGGCATGTGGTGATGCTCTGCAATAGCGTGAGCTGCTGGATTCTGGGCTATGAACGGATGCGCGAGCACCTCACCAAGCGATTAGGGATTCAGTTCGGAGAGACCACGCCCGACAACCGGTTCACTCTCTTGCCGATCGTTTGCCTCGGCGCGTGCGATCATGCGCCGGCAATGCTGGTGGACAACGAATTGCATACCGACCTTGGTCCAGATCGGATCGACGAAGTGCTGGAGGCATACAAGTAGCTGTGACCCAGGAGAGACCACTGACGGAGGCGATTCCACTCGACGGCAAGGGGCTTAGCCTGCGCGGATATGAGCAGGTGGGTGGCTACCAGGGATTGCGCAAAGCTCTACGCGAGATGACCCCTCAAGCCGTACAGGAGGAAGTGAAGAAGGCCGGTTTGCGTGGCCGCGGCGGAGCGGGCTTTCCCACCGGAATGAAGTGGAGCTTCGTGCCAATGGGTGATAACGTGCCACGGCCCAAGTACGTGGTTGCCAACGCCGATGAGATGGAGCCCGGTACATTCAAGGATCGCTATTTGATGGAAGGCAATCCACACCAGCTGATAGAAGGACTAATCCTTGCCGCCTACGCTACCCAGGCGGATGTGGCTTTCATCTTCATTCGCGGCGAATACAAGCTGGCTCAGGAGCGATTGGCCAGAGCAATTGCCGAGGCATATGCGGCTGGATATCTGGGTAAAAACATCCTTAAGTCAGACTTCACGTTAGAGATGATTCTGCACGTGAGCGCAGGCCGCTATATGTGCGGCGAGGAGACCGGTTTGCTCAATGCCCTCGAAGGCAAGCGGGCTAACCCCCGCTCCAAGCCGCCGTTCCCGCCCGTAGCCGGTCTTTGGGGTAAGCCGACCACCGTCAACAATGTCGAGACGCTGGCGAACGTACCGCATATTTTGGCAAAGGGCTTTACCTGGTATCAGAGCCTGAGCCGAAGTAAAGATTATGGCACGAAAATCTATGGCGCGAGCGGCAAAGTCAAGCGGCCCGGCTTATGGGAACTGCCTATGGGCACGCCTATGCGCGAAATCCTTGAAGAACACGCCGGCGGCATGCGTGACGGCCTTCGATTCCGCGGAGTGCTCCCAGGCGGCGCATCGACGGACTTTCTCGTCGAAGAGCACCTCGACGTTCCCATGGACTTCCTCGAAGTGCAGAAGGCCGGAAGCCGGCTTGGTACCGGCACCATGATCGTCCTCGACGATCACACCTGTCCCGTGGGGATGACTTCGAATCTGATTCACTTCTTCGCCCAGGAGTCTTGCGGCTGGTGCACGCCCTGCTGGAGTGGACTGAATTGGGCGAAGCAAATCCTCGCCGCAATGGAAGAAGGACGCGGGAAACCAGGAGATCTCGACAAGCTCGCATTCCAAACGAAATTCCTGGCGCCCGGGAACACGTTCTGTGCGCTTGCCCCAGGCGCGGCCGAGCCCCTGCAAAGCGCATTGAAGTACTTCCGTGAAGACTTTGAACACCATATCCGTGAACAGCGTTGTCCCTGGAAGTCGTGATGTGGAGAGCCTGATGGGAACAATCTACATCGACGGAAAGCCCTACGAAGCCGACCCGCAGAAGAACCTGCTGCACGTCTGTCTCTCACTTGGGCTCGACCTGCCGTACTTCTGCTGGCACCCGGCCTTAGGTTCAGTTGGCGCCTGCCGCCAGTGTGCCGTGAAACAGTTCAAAGATGACCAGGACAAAAAGGGCAAGATTGTGATGGCGTGCATGACGCCAGCCGCGCCTGATACGCGAATTTCCCTGCTTGATCTGGACGCCGTGGCGTTTCGCGCAGGAATCATCGAAGGAATGATGTTGAGTCACCCGCATGACTGCCCGGTGTGCGACGAGGGTGGTGAGTGCCATTTGCAGGACATGACGGTGATGACGGGCCATGACTACCGCCGAGCAGAGTTTCAGAAACGCACATTCCGCAATCAGGACCTCGGACCCTTTGTTTATCACGAGATGAACCGGTGCATCCAGTGTTATCGCTGTGTGCGCTTTTATCGGCAGTATGCCGGAGGAAACGATCTGAATGCCTTCAGCATGGCAAATACGGTCTTCTTCGGGCGCAACGAAGACGGCGTCCTCGAGAATGAGTTCGCGGGCAATCTCATCGAGATTTGCCCAACGGGCGTGTTCACCGACCGTACGCTGCGGAACCACTACACCCGCAAATGGGATCTCCGTATGGCGCCTTCGATCTGCGGCCATTGCGGCATCGGATGCAATGTAACCGTTGGAGAGCGCTATGGACTCCTGCGCCGCGTCGTGAATCGGTTCCACAGCGAGGTGAACGGCTATTTCCTCTGCGACCGTGGCCGCTTCGCTTACGAATTCGTCAATAGTCCGAACAGAATTCGGACGCCACAGCTCGACGGAGAGGCGATTGCCGGTGAAGCAGCGGAGTGGGAATTCCAAGCCCTGATCGCAAACGGAGAAAAGTTGATTGGCATTGGGTCGCCACGGGCGTCGCTTGAAGCCAATTTCGCGCTGCGGCAACTCGTTGGCGCGGATCGATTCTTTGCCGGTGTTGAGAGCAAAGAGTGGACGCTGATTACAACAATGGTCGATATCCTCAAGCGAGGGCCCGCACGTTCCCCATCATTGAACGAAATTGAACACTCTGATGCGGTTCTAATCCTGGGCGAAGATGTGACCAACTCGGCGCCGCGCATGGCGTTGAGTCTGCGGCAGTCGGTCCGCCAGCAGCCGATGGAAGTTGCCAAAAAGCTGCGGGTTCCCCTCTGGATGGATGATGCCGTCCGTGAAGTGGTGCAGGAACAGCGGGGACCGCTCTTCATCTGCGCACCGTTCGCCACGCGTCTTGATGACGTTGGCGCCATTACATATCGCGCAGCCCCAGACGACGTCGCACGCCTGGGTTTTGCCGTGGCACACGAGATCGATGCGCATGCACCAGAGGTCCCCGGGTTGCATGAGGAAGTGCGCGCAATGGCTCGCGTTATTGCGGACGCACTGAAGAAAGCTAAGCGGCCATTGGTTGTCTCAGGGCCGAGTTGCCGCAGCCTTGCGGTAGTGGAATCCGCGGCCAGTGTGGCCAAGGCGCTCTGCAGTTCAGGTCAGCCAGCGATGCTCAGCCTGATTACACTCGAGTGCAACAGCTTTGGGTTGGCCCTTCTCGGCGCGCGTCCGCTCAATGAGGCGGTGGCGCTGACCGCAAAAAATCGAACTGTCATCGTGCTGGAGAACGATCTCTATCGCCATCTACCCGCCAAGACAGCGGACGCGTTTCTCGAATCAGCCGCTCGCGTCATTGTGCTCGACCATCTTGCCAATCGGACCGCCGCAAAGGCCAGCCTGTTGCTGCCCGCCGCCACCATCTCCGAGTCCGACGGCACGGTGGTCAGCAACGAGGGGAGAGCGCAGCGGTATTACTCGGTGTTTCCGCACCAGACGGATGTTCGCGAGAGTTGGCGATGGCTGCGCCAGCCACAATGGTCTTCACTCGACGATGTGCTGGCCCTTCTAGCGAAGGAAACGCCCCCACTGAGTGGCGTTGTCGATGCCGCGCCATCGTCTGAATTTCGGGCGGCCGGCGCCAAGGTCCCCAGAGAAACTCATCGCGCTAGCGGGCGCACGGCGATGACAGCAAATCTCACAGTCGTCGAGCCCAAACCGCCTGTCGATCCAGACTCCGCGCTTTCCTACACGATGGAGGGCGCATCCCTTCAACCTCCGGGCGCGCTGCAGCCGTTCTTTTGGTCGCCGGGGTGGAACTCGATTCAGTCCGTCAACAAATTCCAGAGGGAGATTGGATCGGCTCTGCGCACCGGCGACCCGGGAGTTCGCTTGATCGAGCCGGCAGGGGAAGGTGAATACTTCAAGCAGATTCCCAGCCATTTTGCACGGCGCGAACGAGAATGGCTGGTCATTCCGATCGAACACATCTTCGGCTCCGAAGAACTGAGTCGCCATGCTCCTGCCGTCGAGAAACTCGTGTTCGAGCCGTACCTTGCATTGAACGTGGCCGATGCCGGCAGCCTGGGTTTAGAGGACGGGAGTGGGGAAGTAGAAATTGAATTGAGCGGAACAAAACACTGTCTGCCGGTGAAAGTGCTGCCCGATCTACCCGCAGGTATTGCCGGTATTCCACATGGTTTACCTGCTGCCTTTGGTGAGGTGTTTCCAGCTTGGCGCCGGATCGAGCGAATCCAATGACGACTCCTCATCCTATTGCGTCGATCGTTGGCGTCCTGGTTGTGGCGCTGAGCCTCTCCGCGTTTCTCATCTGGGTGGAACGAAGGCTGCTGGCACTCTGGCAGGACCGCTACGGCCCCAATCGCGTCGGGCCCTTCGGGCTTCTGCAAGTACTTGCCGACATGATCAAGATTTTCACAAAGGAAGACTGGATCCCGCCGTTTGCCGACAAGCCCGTCTTCGTGATTGCCCCCGCCGTCATCATGGTCACGGTGTTGATGTCGTTCGCCGTCCTCCCCGTCGCCCCCGGGATCGTGGTCTCCGATTTGAATGTCGGCCTGCTCTTCTTTCTGGGCATGTCGTCGCTCGGTGTGTACAGCATTATGCTCGCCGGATGGGCGTCCGGAAATAAGTATTCACTCCTCGGCGGTCTACGCGCGGCGGCGCAGATGATCAGCTACGAAGTCTTCATGGGGCTATCGCTGATGGGAGTGGTTCTGCTGGCTGGCACGTTTGACCTGACGGCCATCGTTGAGGCGCAGCGCGGCCTCTGGTACGTGATTCCGCAGTTCCTGGGTTTCGTACTCTTTCTCATCGCAGGTGTTGCCGAGGCTCGACGCTTGCCCTTCGATCTTCCCGAAGCGGAAGCGGAGCTTGTCGCAGGTTTTCACTCCGAATACTCCGGCATGAAGTTTGGGATGTTCTTCGTCGGTGAGTACCTGGGCATCACCCTGATCTCGTCGATGATCGCGGTGCTCTTTCTGGGGGGATGGAACGGCCCATGGATGCCTCCCCTCATGTGGTTCCTGATCAAGGTCTTTGCTTTTCTCTGCTTTTTCATCTTGTTGCGCGCTTCACTTCCGAGGATGCGCTTCGACCAGTTGATGTCTCTCGGATGGAAGGCAATGTTTCCGCTGGCGCTCGCGAATCTGCTTGTCACAGGCGCAATCGTCCTGGCGAAAAAGTAGGGAAGGAAAGGGGGTCGATGCGATGCTGAGCGTAATTCGAACCATCTGGAACGTGTTCCTGCACTCCTTCCGCCGGCGTGTCACGATCCAATATCCCGACGAGAAGCCGTACCTGACGCCACGCACGCGAGGACGCATTATTCTCTCGCGCGATCCGGACGGAGGAGAGCGCTGTGTTGCCTGTTATCTCTGTGCCGTTGCCTGCCCGGTGGACTGCATCGCGCTGCAGGCAACCGAAGATGAGCATGGGCGTCGGTATCCGGAATTCTTCCGCATCAATTTTTCGCGCTGCATCTTCTGCGGGCTTTGCGAAGATGCCTGCCCAACCTACGCCATCCAACTCACCCCGGACTTTGAAATATCGGAGTACAACCGGCAGAACCTGGTCTACGAGAAGGAAGATCTGTTGATCAATGGACCTGGCAAGTACCCCGGCTACAACTTCTGGCGTGTTTCGGGAGTCCAGATCGGCGGTAAAGACAAGGGTGAAGCGGAGAACGAAGCTCCACCGACAGATGTCTACAGGTTGACGCCATGACGAATCTGATGGAAATCGCATTCTTCGCTGCCGGTGCCGTGGCCGTCATCGCAACAGTCCTGGCGATCACGCGGCTGGTCGCCGTCCACGCACTCCTGTATTTGATCGTTTCGCTTCTCGCCGTGGCCGTGGTCTTTTATACGATGGGCGCTCCGCTTGTCGCTGCGCTCGAGGTGATTATTTATGCGGGTGCGATCGTGGTCCTCTTCGTTTTCGTGGTGATGATGCTGAATCTCGGAGTGCAGACCCAAGAAACCGAACGCAAGTGGCTTACCGGGCGCGCCTGGATCGGCCCTATGATTCTGTCCGCATTGCTTCTTGCAGAGGTCATCTATCTGATCGTCCGCGCTCCGGTATCTGCAGCTATTAGTTCGATCTCGACCCCCAAACAGATTGGCCTGGCTCTCTATGGTCCCTATCTTCTCGGCGTAGAGCTCGCATCGATGTTATTGCTGGGGGCCTTGGTGGGCGCGTGTCACCTGGGACGGACCTCGAAGTCTGGAAGGGAGGCACGGCAATGACATCGATTCCAATGGCCGACGGACTCATCCTCGGAGGCATTCTGTTTGCCCTCGGATTGGCCGGTCTTCTTTTGCGTCGCAATCTGCTCCTGATTCTTGTGTCCATTGAGATCATGCTCAATGGGGCGGGTGTCGCGTTTGTTGCCGCCGGGAGCCGCTGGGGACAAGCCGACGGCCAGGTAATGTTCCTCTTCATCCTTGCAGCAGCGGCAGCGGAGGTTTCAGTCGGTCTCGCTCTGCTGCTCACGTACTATCACCGTCGGCAAACACTGGATGCCGATTCCGTAAACGAGATGAGAGGATAGCAATGCTGCGACTTCTCTGGCTTGTTCCGGCGATCCCGCTTGCGAGCGCCCTGGCGCTTGCGGTTCTGTCGCTGTCGCAGAAGGCCGTCGCATGGCTTGGGACTTGCTCGATCGCTGCATCTTCCCTCATTTCTTTGCTTGTCTCTATCTCCTTTGTGAACGCTCCTCCTGTCTCCGGTGGCTACACGCAGGTTCTCTGGAGATGGTTCGACGTCAACGGCCTGCGCCCAGAGATTGCCCTCTATCTCGATCCGCTCTCGCTCATCATGATGGTCGTGGTGGCGTTTGTCAGTTTCCTCATTCTCCTGTACTCGACCGAGTTTCTGAGCGGCGACGATGGCTATAGGCGCTTTTTTGCCTACATGAATCTCTTTGTCGGCTCCATGCTGACCCTGGTTCTTGCGGACAACCTACTGCTCCTCTATCTCGGTTGGGAGGGCGTGGGGCTGTGCAGCTACCTGCTGATCGGTTTCTGGTATCGGGATCCAGCCAACGGCCGTGCCGGACGCAAGGCATTCATCGTTACGCGCGCCGGCGATACCGCAATGGTGGTCGGCCTGATTCTGCTCTTTCATGATTTAGGCACCTTAAACATCCAGGACCTCATGCATCGCGCGGTACTTCAGTGGCCAATTGGTTCTACTGGAGCTCTGGCTGCAGCTTTCTTGCTGCTGGGCGGCGCCGTAGGCAAATCGGCGCAGCTGCCGTTGCAGACCTGGCTGCCTGACGCCATGGCCGGTCCAACTCCGGTCAGCGCCCTTATCCACGCTGCCACGATGGTGACAGCGGGCGTCTATCTGATCGCGCGTACGCATATTCTCTATTCACTTGCGCCCCAGGCGCAGTTCGCGATAGCGGTCATCGGCGCGGCAACGCTGCTGATGGCGGGCTTCAGCGCACTCACGCAGCATGACTTAAAGCGCGTTCTAGCTTATTCGACGATCAGCCAAATCGGGTACATGTTCCTTGCCCTTGGCGTTGGCGCATGGCCGGCGGCCATCTTCCATTTCATGACCCATGCATTTTTCAAGGCGTTGCTCTTCTTAGGCGCCGGTATTGTCATTGAGTCTTTGGACGGCGAACACGACATCTTTTGCATGGGCGGCCTTCGGAAGGAACTTCCAGTCGCCTTCTGGACTTTCCTGATTGCCGGATGCTCCCTTGCGGGCTTGCCGCTCATCACCGCGGGAGCCTTCAGCAAGGACTGGATTGTATGGGGAGCTTACAGCGCAGCCAATGGAAGCGCAGGACTCTGGGTAGTCGCGCTGGCGGGAGTATTTCTGACCGCACTCTATACCTTCCGGATGATCTTTCTGGTCTTCTTCGGCCAGCAGAAAAGTCAAGTCACACGTAAGCCAGGACACGCGATGATGGTTCCTTGCATCATTCTGGCCTTTCTGTCGATTGCGGTAGGTTATGTCAGGACTCCATTCGCGAACTACCTTAGTACTGTTCTTCCCTGGAATCCGGGCATAACGCGCAGTGCTTCCTTTGGCGAAATGTTTTCCGAAGGAATTGTCGCTCTAGTCTTTTTCCTGGGACTGTGCCTCGCGTACATGTTCTTTCTGCGCAAGCGGGACTATTCCATAATGCTGGCTTCAAGCCCTGCGGGTAGCGTCCTGCATCGCTTCTGGTCTTCGGATTGGGGGATGGATTGGATTTATGACCGCCTGTTCGTGCGGCCGGTGGTGTGGATCGCAAGAATTGGCAAGGGCGATCCGATCGATGGATTCTACGTCGGAGTTGGCCGGTTGAATGAGGTTGCCTGGCGCGGCCTGAGCCTCACTCAATCTGGGAAACTGCGCTGGTATGCCGCAGCTATTGCCGCGGGAGCAATCGTTCTCATTGGAGTGGTGATCTTCTCATGATCCTCGTTTGGATGCTTGCGATCCTCATTGCCGGCGGGCTCATTGTCTGGCCGCTTGCGCGCCTGCATCCGCTACTCAGCCGTCTGATCGCACTCTCCGCCGTCACTTTCGACCTGGCCCTTGCGTTGTTTTTAGCAGTGCGCGATTTCGGCCCAGGCACCACCGCCGGCGGCGGATGGCGCGAGGAACTAGATTGGAGTTGGATTCCTCAGTTTGGTATTCATTTTCATCTCGGGATGGATGGGCTGAGTTTCTTGCTCGTGCTGCTCACGCTTTTTCTTGGCGTAGTCGCCGTTGTTGTTTCCTGGAGAGAGATCTCCACGGCCGTCGGCTTTTACCACTTCAATTTGTTATTGATTCTGGTCGGAATTCTCGGAGTCCTGCTCTCGCTCGACTTGTTCCTTTTCTACTTCTCGTGGGAATTAATGCTTGTCCCCATGTACTTCCTTATTTCGGTCTGGGGACGCGAAAGGCGAATCCGTGCGGCGGTCAAGTTCTTCCTTTTCACTCAGCTGAGCGGGTTGTTGATGCTGATCGCTCTTCTGGCTCTCTACTTTGCGCATCACCAGGCAACGGGTTTCTACACCTTCGAGTATCAGGACCTTCTCGGCACGCCGCTAGGCCCTCGCGCAGCGATGTGGATGATGCTCGGCTTCCTTGCCGCCTTTGCGGTGAAGCTGCCCATTTTTCCATTCCACACCTGGCTTCCAGACGTATGCGCAGAAGCTTCCGCGGCGACCAACCTGGTATTGGCGAGTCTGATGGCCGCGAGTGCAGCGTATGCCATGATCCGCTTCCTCCTTCCGCTCTTTCCGGATGCGGTGCATGCTATCAGCCCCATCATGATCGTGCTTGCCGTGATTGGAATTCTTTATAGCGCCATTCTGGCCTTCTCCCAAACCAATCTGATGCGTCTTGTCGCCTATGCCAGCATTGGCCACCTTGGGTTCGTGCTGCTTGGGATCTTTGCCGGTAACTCCCTCGCACTCCGGGGCGCGGTCATGACGATAATCGCCCATGCGATCAGCATCGGGGCGCTTTTCCTGGTCGCCGGATCGATAGAGAAGCGCGTGCAATCGCGCGAGATCGAATCCATGGGCGGCCTCTGGGAGACGATACCTCGCCTGAGCGGCGTTGGGTTATTCTTTGCGCTCGCGGCGCTGGGGCTGCCCGGGTTGGGCGATTTCATCGGCGAATTTCTTATCCTAATCGGAACGTACCAGGGGCACATCGCAGTGGCTGCGGTAGCGGCGTGCGGCGTATTTGCAGCAACCTTTTACGCGCTGCGCTTCGTTCAGTGTACGTTCCAAGGGCCAAATCACCATTCCTGGCAACTGCCGGACCTTGCTCCGCGCGAGGCGCTCATATTAGGCGTCCTGATGGTGCTACTGCTCTGGTTGGGTCTCTACCCGCAGCCCGTCTTCGAAACTCTGGGACACGCAACGAACCATGCTCCGGCACAGTGGAGATGAGCGATGAATGGCATTCACCTAATCTCGCTCCTGCCGCTCCTGCTGGTTGCCGGAACTTCGGTTCTAGTGCTATTGGCGATCGCGGTCCGCCGCAATCATGCTGTCGCCTTTGCACTCACTCTCTCCGGCCTCGCGGCCGGCTTCTGCTCCACATTCATTGTGCCTGCAAACCAAGCAACGCAGTTGCTTCTCATGGACCACTATGCTTTGTTCTTCATGGGACTGCTGATGGCAGCAAGTTTCTTTGTCGCGCTGTTGTCTTATGGTTATCTCGCCGCGCGGGAAGGCGCCAAGGAGGAGTTCTACGTTTTGCTACTGGTTGCCACGCTCGGCGCTATGACGCTCACTTCAAGCAGCCATTTTGCCTCGCTCTTTCTCGGTATTGAGATCCTCAGCGTCGCGCTATACGGGTTGATCGCCTATCTCCGCGATCGTCCTCTCCCGGTCGAAGCCGGAATAAAGTATCTGATCCTGGCGGGCACTTCCTCCGCATTCCTGGCCTTTGGGATCGCTCTTATCTATGCCGAAGTTGGCGCTCTCGATATTGCCACGGTGGCGCAGCGCATAAGCAGTATTCAAAGCGGATCGGCGCTGGAACTCTTGATTCCCGGCACTGTTCTGCTTCTAGTCGGTATCGGCTTCAAGCTGGCGCTCGCTCCGTTCCACATGTGGACGCCGGATGTCTATGAGGGTGCGCCGGCTCCCGTCACCGCGTTTGTGGCGACGGTATCGAAAGGCGGAATGTTCGCCCTTCTCCTGCGGTATTTCAGTCTTTCCGGAGCCGACCGATTCCCTCGCTTGCTTCTCGTACTATCGATCATCGCCATCGCCTCCATGCTAGCTGGCAACCTGCTGGCTCTGTTCTCAACCAACGTCAAGCGCATCCTGGCTTACTCTTCGATTGCGCACATGGGCTATCTGCTCGTAGCAGTTGAGGTGAGCAGCCGGCTGGGCGTGGGTGCCGGGGCGTTCTACCTGGTGGCCTATTTCATCATGATTCTCGGCGCATTCGGCGTGGTGACCGTGCTTTCGGGCGGCGAGCGCGATGCCGATCGACTTGAGGACTACCGAGGTCTCTTCTGGCGGCGTCCGGTGCTTGCGCTTATTTTTACAGCGATGCTGCTGTCGCTGGCGGGTATTCCGCTCACTGCGGGGTTTTTAGCTAAGTTTTACCTTGTGGCCGCAGGGGCTGATTCTCATGCTTGGTTGCTCATCCTCGTACTGGTCATTACCAGCACCATCGGCCTCTTCTACTATCTGCGACTCGTCGCGACGCTGTTTCAACAGCCAGTCTCGGAGGGACAAACGCCTGAACCTCTCCCGCGCCGTTCGCCCGCCGTATCGGTAATCCTGGCGTTGCTCACGGTGTTTCTGATTTGGTTTGGAGTTTTTCCCTCGCCATTACTTCACCTGATTCAATCCACGATCGGTAACATCTTT
>JAJYAE010000189.1 GCA_021779695.1 Acidobacteriota bacterium
ATTTCGGAAGTCCGCGTCATGCCACCACCCGGCGCATCCCGCTGCGAATCTGTTCCCTCCACGGTCAGATGGTTGCGCTCGTTGGCCTGCCCGTCACCGCGGAAAAACCCAGTCCATTGCGACGACGATCGCGCGGCCGGCCCGAGCAGCCCGGCAAGGGACTGCAACATGGACGTAAAGGCGGCTACGCCTGCCACAACGGGATCAGCGCTGCTCAGTCCAAGCCGCGCGCTCAGCACCTGCATTGAATCATTGGTTGGCTGGGCAAAGAAGTTCTCCGGGTGTCGCACCATGGATACACCCGGATCTGTGCGCTGCGCCTGATCCAGCGCAGCAAACCAGAAGAGATTCCTTGTGTGATAGCGCCCTCCGGCGCCAAGACCCCAGTGGAGCGCGCGGTCGCGGGGCGTATATGGGATCGCACTAAACGCTGGAATGGCTGCACCAATGCCGGGTGCAGTTTGCTGTTCCCATTGGGTGTAGGGGTTCTGCGCTCCCCACAGGCTATCTCGATCGAGGAAAAATGCCTGCCCGTGCAGTCCAACGGCGCCACGCGCCATTCGTTGATTCGTGCCCCGAGCTGCGGCCTCACCTCCGCCCATCAAATCGGCCGAGGAGATTGATTGCACTTCGCGAATTGCGGCGTCGCTTGATGCTGGACCGATCAGGGCGGAGCTGTGGCCGCGCATCCTGCCCACTCCTGCTCCACCGAACGCCAGCCGGATGCTGGAGCCATCCACTGCATTGGCCATCGGGATCTCGCCGCTTCGGGGGGACGGCTGAACCTTCGCTTCGGAGCCACTCGCCGGCGGCGGCGCGTCGAGCACGAAGTTCTGCCAGTTTCGTCCGTGCAATGGCAAAGACTGTAGTTGCGCGGCGGAGACTGGCGTAGCCAGGCCCGCATTGCCGACCTGGATGACTGCTTCCGGTCCCGACTTTGCCATGGCCTGCGCTGCCCCCTGGAGCGCGCCCGGAGTTGTGGCAAGGCTCGCGGATTGGCTCTGATTCGGAGAGGTTGTGGTGGGCATACCTTGCTTTGCTGTCGTCAGCGATCTTCCATCCGAAAGCATGGAGCCCGTAACGCCAACTACACCTAAGGGCTCCGCCGGCAGTTCAGCGATCAATCCCGCTGAGTACGCCTGGGGCATCTGGGCAGGAAGATGGGCTGGAAGCTTCCGCAACTGGATTCCCCGAGATGCTTCGGTCATTCCCTCGTGCGTGCTTGCGGGGGACACAGAGGGATGCATCGGCAGTTTCGCGACTCCATCGCCCGCCTCCACCTTCTGCGCCGGCTCGGGTGGAACCAGCGAGATTGCTACCTGCACCTGCGCTGCATGACTCGCGTCGACCTGGATACCATCGACATGCCCATGGCCGCCTTGAGGACTTTCGGCGTCCATCGAATACGCGCCAGCCTCAAGATGGGCAAAATGATACCGACCTCGCTTGTCCGTCGTTGTGCGTGCTTCCAATCCCGTTGCGAGATTGCGAATAACGACGACAACGTCGGCCAGAGGCTTGGAGTGAAGATCGGTAAGTGTACCTGTGAGTGATCCGCCAGGCGATGTTGAGGCGACAAGCCCACTGCTGCTGAGGAGCATCAACAGTGTGGACAAGGCAAGCAGCTTATTCCAACTCCATCCTGCCATCGAGCGAACCATCTCGCGGCAGACCCCGGGACAAAACAGTCTTCGGACACAGCACCCTTCACGAAGCAGCCCACTCTGAGGGCGGGTCCGCTTCAGGAGCAGCCAACACGGGCAGGAAATTCACTATTTCCAGCCGCCGCTGACAAACCTGACAGTGAAGTTAAGAGAATTTTAAGACATTCACATGGGCCGCTCTGGCCTGGCCGGAAAAATTGCCGACCACAAGTCACATGGCGAATCGATCGAGGTGCCGCCTGACGCCGTGCGATTCGGTACACTGAGAAGACGACCTTCGCGGGCTGAAGGTGACTTTGCACCCAAAGCATTGCAAATAGATTCTTTTCTGGAACCCAACCATCATGTTCATCGACGAAGCAAAGATTCACGTCAAGGCCGGCGACGGCGGAAATGGCTGCATGGCATTCCGGCGGGAGAAGTTCGTTCCCCGTGGCGGCCCGTCCGGCGGTGATGGCGGACGCGGCGGTGACGTGGTTATGGTTTCGTCGCAGCGCCACAATACGCTGATTCACTTCCGCTACAACCCCGAGCACAAGGCGAAGCGGGGTGAACACGGTATGGGCTCAAACTGCACTGGGCAAGATGGCGCGTCCGTCATTCTCCAGGTACCCGTTGGCACCGCCGTGTACGATCAGGAGACCGGCGAGCTGGTGCATGACTTTGCCCACCCGGACGAGCGAATTGTCATTGCCAAGGGTGGCCGCGGTGGGCGGGGAAATCAGCACTTTGCCACGAGCACCCACCAGGCCCCGCGAGAGCACGAATTGGGCCGTCCTGGAGAAGAGCGTTTCTTTCGGCTGGAACTCAAGCTTCTGGCCGATGTGGGTCTCGTGGGTTATCCGAATGCGGGCAAGTCAACTCTCATCTCGCGCATCTCTGCCGCCAAGCCCAAGATCGCCGACTATCCCTTCACGACGCTGGAACCCAATTTAGGCGTGGTCAGTGTCGGTGAAGAGCCACACAGAGAATCTTATGTTGTTGCGGATGTGCCGGGATTGATTGAAGGCGCGCACCTGGGCTCGGGTCTTGGCGTTCAATTCCTTCGCCACATTGAGCGGACCCACATACTGGCGCATCTTGTCGATGTGTCAGATGCTTCAGGCCGTCCCGATCCAGTCGAAGACTTCAAAGTGATCAACAAGGAGCTTACAAGCTTCGGCCACGGACTCGACGAGAAGCCAATGATCGTCATTGCGACCAAGATGGATGCCGCAAATCCTGACAAGCTGAAGAAGCTTATGACCCACGCCAAGCGCCGAAAGCTTGAGTTCCATGCAATCTCCGCCGTCACCGGAGAGGGCATCGAGGAGCTGAAATGGATGCTGGCCCGACGCCTGCGCCCCGTGGAGCCCGCAAGCTAAATCATTGCTCGCTCCTTTACGCTCAGGTACTGATTAAGCACCCGCGAGGTGAGCGCGTCAGGATGCAGGTCCATCGTCAAGGCACCCTGTTCGTAGAGTCGAGCCAGAAGGAGCTCGCGGCGGCTTGTCATCTGCTGTGCTGCCGCGGCCAGAAACATCTGTTCCACATTCGTTGGAAGCTGAGATGCAATCTGCTCCACTTCCGGCTGCGCCATGGCCACAAACAGAAGGACATGGCGATGCAGTAACTGCATGGCGCCTTCCACAACCTCGGGACGCATCACTGACTCTGCAAGGTCCGTGATCCATAAAATGAGCGACCTGCGCGGCTGGAGGCGATTCAATATCGCCGTCGCGCGCAGATGGTCTGCCTCACCCGTCTCTGCCTGGATTGTCGCCAATGCTTCAATGACCTGTCGCAGATGCGCCGCGCCACGGCCGGGCAGCAAACGCTGCTGCACGCCCTCTCCATAAGCCAGCAGGCCGACGCGATCGCCGGAGTAAAGAGCAAGCTGCGCCATGGCTACTGCGGTTGTGCAGGCAAAATCCAGTTTGGAATGCTTACGCGCATCACCAGGTGCTTCCGCAGCGCCGCCGGCGCGAACTCTGGCCCGCATCAACCTTCCGCAGTCGAGCACAATCCAGACGGCCTGGTTACGCTCAGTCTGGTATTGCCGCGTAATGGGAATTCCGCGCCGTGCGGTAGCTGTCCAGCAAATATCGCGAAGATCATCTCCTTCGCGATACTCGCGAAGGCTCTCGAAGTCTCGCCCCAGCCCCCTCTGCTGGCTGCGACGCAATTGCAGGTCGAGCTGTCGGCTGCGCGCCAGGAAGATCCGTTGCTCTTCGCCCTGTCGCAGGGCTGGATAGACGCGGACCTGCTGTGCGAGATCAGCCTTCGCCCATCGCTCTACGAGCCCCAGTGGGGAGCGATAAAGCACATAGAGGCAGCCCGTCTTCCAATCGCCTCGCTCGCTGGGTTCCACCTGATAGCGAATCGACGCAGGCACATGGGGCAATGCGATTAAGCGGAGGGATGGGACATGGCCTGCAAGCGCAGCCGGCAGATCGTCGATCAGGCGGCACTCCACATTACAGCGACTGCGGTTCTCAATCGTGAGCTCAATTTCCGTTGTGCTGTCGAGAGCCAATGCATTGGCCCACGAGCGACGAACCATCAAATCCCTCTCTCTCGGCAGCCTACGACCGTCCAGCCAGGCCACCAACAAAACCAGCGTATCCCAGCCCACCATGGTGTAGCTGAGGCTGCCCAGCCAAAAGCCGGGCACAAGCCAGACAAATCCAATCAGGAGCAGCCCAATTGTCAAAGGAGTGAGTCCGAAGCTCAGTCGGCGGCGCGGGACGCAATGCGCGCTCACCGGCTCCGGCTGCATGGTGAGCGCCATCATAGGCGCGGCACCGGAACGGAGGCCACTACATCAGATAGCACGCGATCAGCATCCATTCCCTCCAATTCCGCCTCCGGCTTAAGCATGACTCGATGACGGAGAACCGGCAGTACCGCGCGCTTCACGTCATCGGGAACCAGGTAGTCGCGGCCATCTAATGCAGCCTGGGCCTGCGCAACGCGCATCAAGCTGACGGCCGCACGCGGACTGGCGCCGAGCAGCAGAGCATGCCATTCGCGAGTTTGCCGCGCCACGGCCAGAAGATACGAATACAGCTCCGGCTCGATGCGAATGTGGCGCACTTCGGTCCGGGCGCGGTCCAGTAACCCACTAGGGATTGAGCGAATCGCTGCATCCTCGAGTGGCTCCGAACTTTGACCTGCATGATGCCGCTTCAGCACCTCGAGCTCCTCCGCCGGACTGGGATATGTCATCCGAATCTTCAGCAGAAAGCGATCCAGCTGCGCCTCCGGCAGCGGATAGGTCCCTTCAAAATCCACTGGATTCTGCGTTGCGAAAACCGTGAACCAGGCCGGCAATTGCCGCCGTGTCCCATCAGTCGTCACCTGACGCTCTTCCATGCATTCCAGCAATGCCGCTTGCGTGCGTGGCGGCATGCGGTTGATCTCATCCACCAGCAGAATGTCTGTAAATACCGGACCGGGATGAAATGAAAAGCCCTCCGCGCCAGGCCGAAGGAGAGCGGTGCCCAGGATATCTGCGGGCATCAGATCGGGTGTGGCCTGAATGCGTTGAAACTTCAATCCCAGGAGCCTTCCCGTAGCCTTCACCAGCAATGTCTTTGCAATGCCGGGCACACCTTCAAGCAGCGCGTGTCCTTGACACAGCAAAGCGATGAGCACACCCTCTGTGGCGTCAGTCTGACCGCTGATTGCGCGGCCAAGTTCGGCGCGAGCGTGCGCAATGAGTTGGGCAGTCGCAGGCAGCGAGGCCGGCGCGGCCGGAGGCCTTCCCTGGACGACCTCATCTTCCCCGTCGTTTGTTGGCTGAATCGGTGATTGACTCATGACGCTCTTCTCTTTGTGTTGGATTCGTTGTAACTGATCGCCTCTGCGAAGGTATCCAGGCCGATTGATTTCTCGATCTGTTCCAGATACAGGTGCAGAGCACGTACGAGCCTGAGCGCACGCTCGGGTTCCAGATCAGGGCTCCACGTCGCTTCTTCACAGAGAGCTAAATTGGTCTCCAGGCTTGCGTCCAAAGCGGGAAAGCGCCGGCGAAGAGTTGCCGCCAGCTCGGTGGCCCGCATGGGACTGGGTCTTAAGCCGCACATGCGCAGACTGCAGCGACGAAAGCGCTCCAGTGCTGTGCCCACCGCGGTAGCCTGCGCGCCTGCACTGCGGTACAGCGAGCCGAGCGCCTGCACAAACTCTACGGGTGAGCTGCGTTTCAACTGCGGCATCTCGCGCACTGGGCCGCCACGCCGGCTGAAGCTGAAGATGACGAGCAAACCGACGACGAGCAGACCGAGGCGTAGAAGATTGAAGGCTGGGCCCGCCACGTAGTCCCATGTAGAGCGCACATCACCGTGCAAGGACTCATCCCAATAGAATCTGTGTCCGGTGCGTGACCCCAGTGAACTCAGCAGCAATCCAAGATCGTCAGCCCGCGCCAGTGAGTGATTCTCCAGCGGTGACGCGCTGGCCCACCAGACCACATGCCCCTTGCCGTAGTCGTACTCCACGACAGCAGGCTGGCCTGCGCAGCTGTACTGAATCCGTTGCATGGGATTACCCACTTGCCACGTTGCCTCGGGCACCATCCACACGTTTCCCGAGTCTGCAAGCGGATCAAGTCCTTCGGGCTCCAGGTCGCATGCGGCAAAACTGAATTCATTGGGAAGCGCCGGTTCTCCCTCGGGAAGGAGAAATCCACCCCAGAAGCCGGTAGCGAGGACGCGACCGCCGCGATCGACAATCGTGCGCACGGCATTGATGTCTGAAGCTTCGCGACTGAAGGGCTCGGCAAAGATGACCACCGTATCGGGCCCTGCCACACTGGCAAGCTCGCTCAGAGGGCGCTCCCATCGCTCAATGGGATAGCCGGATCGTAACAGTGTTTCGTAGGCCGCGCGAGCTCCGTGCTGTCCCGCAAGATAGCTGGAGGGAACAGGGTTATCGTTGGTATTTGGATCTGGCATCATAACGCCGGTCAACACGGCCAATACGAGAGCTGATCCGATCACCCACAGCAGAATCCTGCGATCGCCGGCATCGAGGTTACCCAGCATTCTCATGGCGCACTCCGCTGGACACCTTGATGGTCGTGGACAGGCTGCACCAGGGCGGAAACCAACGCGTCAGCCTGTCTGTAGGCTGCTTCGTCGGCGGGCCACCCACCATACCAGGTGCTTTCGAAGGTCTGTGTCAGGAGTGCCAGACTGCCTTTGCGATCATCCCCATCCGCAATCAGCGCCAGGCGTTCGCGCGGCGTACGTGCGGGGTCCGCGGACCAGATTCTTTGCGATTCCATACGCGCGACCACAGTCCAATAAGCCGCATGAATCGCCTGCCTCCAGGAGCCGCGCTCCGCCGCTGCGCGCGACTCTTCAAGCCAGCGATGCCAGTCCGGCAGGGTGGCAATATACTCCCGGGCCGACTCGCGTTCTGGCGTGAATCGCCTGCGCCAACGGCGTTCCAGAATCAACACGGCCCAGATCAGAGCCAGCGAGACGGCAACCAGAAAACTGACAACCACGACCCGACCGACCCATGCTGAACCAGCACGCAATCGAGATGCCCGCTCAATCCAACGATTGAGCCATGCACTCAGCTTTTCCTTCAGAGAATCAGAGGCAGAGGGTTGTTCCACACCCCGAAAGTCAGTTCCGGCCAATACATCCTGCATCACAGCCCGCTCTGTGGCCCAATGAGAAACGCCTTGATCCAGCGTGCTGGCTTCGCTTTTGTCGAATGCGAGGCGCGCCTCGGCGGCGATCAAAAGCGTACTGGTTGACGGTGCGCTCGATTGAACAGAACTTTCCTGCGACTGGCGTCCCTTCGCGCCAGCTTCATGAGCGACTTCCGGCGCATCCGGATCCGCGGCGCGAAAGAGCAGGACGCGCAACCATCCGTAGCGGACGAGACGTCGCTCGCCAGCGCCTGCCCCTGACAAAGGAAGGCGATCGTCCGGTCCAACCCTGATGGGATCGCAGGCGGCAAGATTGCGCCCCTTCGCGCAGCCCGCCACCAAAGTCATCAGCACGTCCAGATGCTGGCGATACTGATCCAAAGAAGCGTCTCGCCAGCGAACCGAAGGTGGGGTTGGTGCATGGCCTACGGAAGCCTGAGCGTCAAGACGGCATCCACAGGGCGTGGCTGCAAGCCAAGCCGCAATGGCACAGCCGAGTAGCAGACGCATTAGGCCACGGCGCACAATCAACCCTGCAAATCTCCATCGGTGCTGGCGAGAGTCGGAGCCTCTGCCACGGAGAGTCCCGCCGCTTCCATCATGCGCTCCAGGTCATATCCTTCTTGGCGGACGCGTTGATCAAAATAAAAGAGGGTGAGTCCCGTTGCATAAATCGGACCGACAAACGTGTTCGTCAGAAACGCGGTGAACTGCTGCAGAATGCGCAGACCTGGTGAAGCAGCACCATGATGCCGGATCTCCGTTACGATGAAGAAGGTCTGCGTTAAAAGCAACAGGCCCACCTGAATCGCAATGGCGAGCAGGCCCAGAACGAAGATCCGTCCACGACTTCCTCGGGTCAGGTGGATGCTTCGTCGAATGGCTTGGCGTGCCTTCAGACCCTCCATGACACAGGCAGGAACCGCAAGCGCATACCGAAGAGCCATGACGATGGTATAGGCCACCGCCGGCAGCAGAAGCAAGGCAAAGATGCCGGATGCCACCAGAAAGCCCGCGGCAGCTTCAGGCCTGGCCGCTATGCCAGGTGAGACAAACATCCCTCTGGGACGCACATACGCCAGCAGGAAGATGGCGTAACCCACATATAGTAAAGCAAGCGGAAGCCACACAAAAAAAGCCGTAATGGTCATCAGCCAAAGGTAGCGGCCAATGCGCG
>JAJYAE010000190.1 GCA_021779695.1 Acidobacteriota bacterium
CCCCCCCCTTGCGATATTTTTCTTTTCCACAGATTCCTTGCACTTTTTTCCGCTCTCGAGTTCGCCTTAACTTCGCTTTTACGTCTCGCACTCCCTTTCCACTAACCCCACTAGCTCCGCTATCCCCGCTAACCCCGCCAACATCCCGAGCCCCGCTGTAAACTTGCCAGCAAAGCCCGCGTCTACCCTGTTGATGGCGACCGGAGCGACATGGGAACCGATCGAAATGGCAACGGCTGACGACTTCGCCGCGCAGCAGTTCTCCGACTTGGTTGCGAGCTACCGCCCGCAGATCTTCCGCTTTCTGCTGGCCTCCACACGCGACGAAGACCTCGCCGAAACGCTCACGCAGGAGTGTTTCCTCAAGGCGCATCGCAACTGGGCGCAGTTCCGTGGCGAATCCAGCGTCACCACCTGGCTCATGCGCATCGCCATCAACCTGCAGAAGGACCACTGGCGCAACCGCCGTCTGCAGTTCTGGCGTCAGGCCACCACGCACTCCGTCGATCTCGACGAGGCGCACGACTGGCTGCCCAGCGGCGAGCGCTCTCCAGAAGAGCGTCTCCTCGCAGCCGAGCGCGTCACTCAGGTCTGGCAGGCCGTCAAGGGCCTCAGCGAGCGCCAGCGTACCATCTTTCTCCTCCGCTATGTGGAAGAGATGGACATGAAAGAAATCGTCAGCGCCACCGGCCTCAATGAGGGCACGGTGAAGGCGCATCTGTCGCGGGCGCTCGGCCGAGTGCGCGCCCGCCTGGGAGGAAGACCATGAGCTGGTTCAACCGGTTCGCACATCACGACACAGGGCACGATCTCGATCCCGAGTTCGCCCGCACCCTGGCCGACTTCAAGGCCAGCGTCCACGCCTGGAGCGACGCAGCATTCACGCGTCCCCGCGCCGTTCACCCGGCCATCATCCATCGCACCTGGCGCCTCGCCGCCGGATGGGCCATGGCCAGCGTGCTCATCGCCGGCGCCGGTTCGGCCCTCATGTATGAGAACCACCAGCGCGTCCAGCAGGCCCGCATCGCCGCCGCCGCCCGCGCCGCTGAGCAGCAGCGTCAGCTCGCCGCTCAGCGCGCCCAAAAGGAAGAAGACCTGATGTACAAGGTCGACACCGACGTCTCCCGCGAAGTCCCCGACGCCATGGAGCCGCTCGCCGCACTCATGTCATACGACACCACGAATTCGGGCAACTGAGGTTGCCACGGAGCCAAAGGCTCAGGGAAATTCAGGGAGGATATCACCATGAACGCAATCAAACTTGTTTATTCCGCCATTGCCGCGGCGGGGCTGTTCACCGCCGGCATTGCCGGTGCGCAGGGTCCATGCGCAGGCATGGGGCCCGGCTCGGGCTCGGGCTTCGGACCCCACCAGCCGCCCATGGAGCGAGCCTTTGGCCTCGGCGGCCATCACGGTCGCTGGTGGAACAACCCCAACATCATCAGCCAGCTCAAGCTCACGGACGACCAGCGCAAGGCCATGGACTCGATCTTCCTCGCTCATCGTGAAAAGCTCATCGATCTGCGTGGCAATCTTGAAAAGGCCGAGCTCGAATTGCAGCCCCTCATGAGCCAGGATCAGCCCAACGACTCCGCCATTCTCAGCCAGGTCGATAAGGTCGCCGCCGCGCGCACGGAGCTTGAACGCGCCAACGCCCGCTTCCTGCTCGACATCCGCGCCAAGCTCACGTCCGACCAGTGGAAGATGGTGCGCGACAACTGGCAGCAGCATCGCGGCTGGGGTGGCCCCGGTCAGGGAATGGGACACGGCATGGGCTACCGTGGCGGAGGCGGCCCAGATGCGCCGCCTCCGGCTGCACCCCCGCCGCCATCCAACTAATCCGTTGTCTTGACGGACCAGCAAGCTTGCAGAGAGCAACTGCGGTTGCGTAAGCAACCATGGCGGCAGGGAGGACCTCCTCCTGCCGCCGCTTTTTTTCTCGCGCTACTTCGGCAGCGCCTCGCTGCCCGTCACCGTGAAGGCCGCCTCTTGCTTGGCCCGCGTCTCTTCCGGCTGCGCACCGCCCACCGTCAGCGTGTACTTGCCCGGCAAGATGGACCGGTTGCCTGCGTCGTCCACGCTCGAGATCGACCGCGGATCAATCTTCAGCGTCACCTCGCGGCTCGCGCCTGGCCCGATGGCAACGCGCTCAAAGCCCACCAGCGAGTGGATCGGACCGCCCTGCTGCGGCGTCTTCACATAGGCTTCCACCACCTCGTCGCCGCCCGTCTTGCCCGTGTTGGTCACCGTCACCGTCGCCGTCAGAGGCTCGCCCGCCTTCAGCGTCGCGGCCGAGAGCTTCACCGGCCCATATTTGAACGTGGTGTAGCTCAGCCCGTACCCAAAGCCCCACAGCGGCTTGCCCGTGTAGTAGCGATACGTCCGGTTCTGCATCGAGTAATCCACAAACGGCGCCAGCCCATCCAGCGACTTGTAGAAGGTCACCGGCAACCGCCCCGCCGGATTGTTCAGCCCCGCCAGCGTCCGCGCAATCGCCTCGCCGCCTTCCACCCCGGGATACCACGCCTCCAGCACCGCAGCGGCGTGCTCGTTGGCCCAGTTCAGCGCCACTGCGCTGCCGCTCTGCAACACCACCACCAGCGGCTTGCCCGTTGCGGCCACAGCCTCCAGCAGCTTCTCCTGCGGAGCAGGCAGGTCCAGGCTCGTGCGGTCGCCGCCGTCAAAGCCCGGAATCTTGATCCGCATCTCCTCGCCTTCAAGCTGCGGCGAAAGGCCCACGAACGCCACCACCACGTCGGCTTCCTTCGCCCGCGCCACGGCCTCGTCCAGTTGCGCCTGCGCCGGCGCCTGCCATTTCAGCGTCAAGCCGCCGCCCGCGCGATCACCCGCATGCGCGTACTCCAGCACGAACGCATGTGGCTTCGTATCCGTAAAGTCCACCGGTATCTCCGGGTTCTTCGGGAAGTTCATCACCGGCGGTGCCGTCGGCGATGCGCCCGGTGCGGCCTTGAAGTTTCCCATCGCTGAAAGATCATGCTGCGTATCACTCGCGCTCTTGCCGTCCTGCCCCTCGCGCAAGCTGCCTTCGGAAATCACCTTGCCATCCATCAGCAGCCGGTAGCTCTCGCGCGGCGAATACGGAAAGCTGTCCCCTGGCTCCAGCGTGAACACATAGTGGCCCGCCGCCGGCGGCGTCAGCGTGCCTGTCCAGCGCACGGAGTAGTTCGTCGTCTCCACCTCCGGCGCGGGCTTTGCGTTCTCCCAGTCCGCCTGCACCAGCGGCTCGGTCGTCACCGCCACCGGTCGTCCCGTCCAGTCCGGCGTCGCAAAGAACTCCGTCTTCAATCCCTTACCCAGCCCGAAGGCCGTGCGCGGAACCGGCACGCCCACGCCCTCGGCCAGCGTCGAGCCCTGCGCATAGTGAATCGGCGTGCCCTTGAACTGCTGCAGCATGCCATCCAGCGGCGTCACCGGGTGCAGCGGCGTGCCCACATAGTTGCCCAGAATCGATGGCAGCAGGTCCGCCGTCGGACCCACCACGGCGATGTGCCCCACACTGCCCTTCAACGGCAGCGCGCCATTGTTCTTCAAGAGCACGATTGCCTCTTCCGCGGCCTTCAGGGAAACCGCGCGATGCGCCGGCGATGCCGCATCCGAAAACGGAATCTTGTCCAGCGGATTCAATCCCTGCGGATCAAACAAGCCAAGCTGGAACCGCGCCGTGTAGAGCCGCTCCGCCGCCTGCGTCACCAGGTCCTCTGAAACCAGTCCCTGCTTCACCGCATCCGCCAGCGTGTTGAAGCCCGGCGACCAGATGCTGCATGAGAGATCCGTTCCAGCCTGCAACGACAACGCCGCCGCATGCGTGATGTCTGCCGCCTTCTTGTGCCCCTGATACACGTCCACAATCGCGCCGCAGTCCGACACCACAAACCCCTTGAAGCCCCACGCATCGCGCAGATGCTCCTTCAAGAGCATCGTGTTCGTGCACGCTGGCCAGCCGTCAATCGAGTTGTACGCGCACATCACCGACTGCACGTGCCCCTGCGTCACCGTCGCGCGAAACGCCGGCAGATAGGTCTCTTCCAGATCGCGCGCGCTTGGGTCCACGTTAAAGCCGTGCCGCAGCGGCTCCGGCCCGTTGTGTACTGCAAAGTGTTTGCTCGTCGCCACCGCGCGCAGATGGTTCAGGTCGTTGCCCTGCACGCCTTCAATGAAGGCCACGCCCATGCGACCCGTCAGGAACGGGTCTTCGCCATACGTCTCCTGCCCGCGGCCCCAGCGCGGATCGCGAAAGATGTTGATGTTCGGCGACCAGAACGTCAGGCCAAAAAAGATGCGGTGATTGTCCTCGCGCTGCGCCTGGTTGTACTTCGCGCGCGCCTCGCTCGAAATCACGTCGCCCATCGCATGCACCATCGACGGATCCCACGTCGCCGCCATGCCAATCGCCTGCGGAAACACCGTCGCATAGCCCGCGCGCGCCACGCCGTGCAGCGCCTCGTTCCAAGTCTGGTAGTCCGGCACGCCAAGCCGCGGAATCGCCGTGGCGTAGTCTTCGAGCTGCTGCGCCTTTTCCTCCAGCGTCATGCGGCCCACCAGGTCATGCGCCCGCTCCGCCGGTGAAAGCTTCGTATCCAGATAAGCAGGCGTTTGCGCCGGCGCCACAGCGGCGCAGGCAGCAAGCGTCAGGGGCAACAGCAAAAACCAGCGGCCAAACGACATCGGAGTTCCTCCTCGATCGGCGCACTCGCATGGGACTCAGGCAGGACTGAACGCCCCGCCCGGAACCCGCAAAAAGCTGAAAGTGCAACCGTAGGAACTCTACTAGCCCGAGCGATGCCCTGGCTAGCTTTATCGCTTTACTCCAGTATTTGCTTGATCTCTGCCCATCTTAATACTTTGATTTGATGGCGTAGGTCAGGCCCATCGTGAACTGGAATGAATTCCGCTTCGTCGGCGGCAAGGACGCAGGCGGGTTGTTCAGATAGCTGTCCAGCGTGCCCATGGAGAAGCTCAGATTCTTGTACGCCGGAAACGCAAACATGTTTGTCTCGTTTGCCGAGTAGGCTGACATCTGGTTGTACGCCGGAATGTACTCCAACCCTTGCGTGTACGTCACCAGCTTCAGGTGCAACGCATAATTCGCCGCAAAGGTCGAGCCGACAAGATTCACGCTGCTCGGCGTGCCTGTGATGAAGAGCTGCTTCTCATATTGCACCGTGGCCTTCAGGTCCGCCTCCTGCCGCGGCGTCTTGTACACCGTCCAGCCGATGCCGCCGCCGTAAATCTCTTGCAGGTCCAGGTCCTGGCTGAAGTTGTGGTCGAAGGCCACCTGGCCCAGGCCATAGAAGCGTGGCGAGAAGTACTCATCCCGCTCCGCGTCCGCGTGGTAGATGGCCGATTTCGTTACCACCTCTGGCACCAGCGCGCCCGCGGCCACATAGGCTGGCTGCGTAATCTTGCCGTAGGAGCCGGTAAAGTCCATGGACATCCGGTTGCGCGGCGCAAGCCAGCTCACCGTCGGCACCACGCGCACCAGTCCCACGCCGCCGGAAAAGGTGTATTGGTTTTGCGTCGCGGTCACAATGGCTGCGCCTGCCGTCGCCGAGCCATTCCAGCCCTGCATCAGGCCCGGGCGATGATAGATCTGCTTGTCCACCGTTGCCTCGTCGGTGATGAACTGGACATTCTTCACCTCCATGGGTGTCGGCATCGGCGCAGTCGCTTTAGCAGGATGCATCGTCAGCTTCTGGTCTGCGACATCAAAGCTGCCCACCGGAATCTGCCCGGCCTGCTTCTTGCCGCGAATCGTCACATTGGTGCCGATGATGGCGAAGTTCGCGGCCGTATGCAGCTCCTTGATCTTGTCCCAGCCCAGGGTCACATCGCCCAGCGCATCGGTATGAAAGACCACCTTGCCGTCAATCTCGCTCACAAACTTGCCGTGCAGGGTGTCGCCATTCGTCAGCACGAGCACATCCGGAGCCGTCGCCGGCGCAGGCGCCGCTGCGTGCACGCTTGCAGCCGGTATCGCCAGCAGTGTGCAAGCCAGCGCCGCAGTGCTGATTCCGCCAAAGAGCCCACGGGTCCATGTTCCGTCGCAAATAGTAAGCAAAGGCAGACGAAGCTTCATAGGAAAGGGATCCTTTCATTCGGGAGATTGCAACGATGGTCGTCCATCTCAACCCGAGGGAAAGCATGAGACTCAATCAGTATAGGAGGGGAGTCGAAGCCGCCAAAAATTAATGGAGCAGAAGAAACGGCGAAGCTGTGGTCAATTGGCGGTCCTGAATCATGCAATGACCCGGAGTGGATCGGAAAAACGAATGGGCCGCACGCTTCTCGCACGGCCCTCCTGCGTCCCCTCTTTGAATGCGCTGCTTTACCGCGCGGTCATCATTGATTTTTCCATCTCAATCGCCTTGGGAAAGAGCAGATTGTTCTCCAGATGCACATGCTTGTGCAGATCCTTCTCAAACATATCCAGCCCATAGTAAAGACCCGTCAACGTGGGGCAGGCGCCTTCCCAGGGTGTAAAGCCACCTGTTGCAGTGCGCATCGAGTCCAGCAGCGCCCCCGCGGACTCATGCTCATGAATCATCATCTGGATGGGATTTTGCACACCGCCAAAGCACGCCTCCGATGCCGGCGCACTGCCCGCGCACTGGCGTTCCAGGTTCTGCATGTAGGGAAAAAGAATTTGCTCCTCCTTGTAGAGGTGCATGAGCAACTCGTCGGCCAGCATCTCCAGTTGCCTTTGGATCTGCTCAAGCTCAGGGTGGGCCGGACCGTGCTTGCGCGCAGCCTTCTCGGCCATCGGAAGCAGGCGCGTCAATTCGGCACGGACATACGCATGGTGCGTCGGCACAATAAAATCGATCAACTCGGTGCCTGACGCATCCGACCAGTCCCGGTCGAAATGCTTCGCAGCGGCCGCATTCTTCAGACGCGTGACGACGTCGGCAACGTCCAGGCCCTTTTCAGCGCACGCGGTAACCAGCGGGCGGTTGCCGCCACAGCAGTAATCCAGGTGCAGATTCTCAAAGATGCGAATCGTGGAAGGTTGCTCAAGGGCAATGGTGCGGAGGGTGGTTTGTTCAGTAATCAAAGCGGCTCTCCTCGGATGACCCCAGACTAGGACTGATCACTTTGCGATGCTGCGACTTTGGTCACGCGGGGCAAGTTTTTTCTGCCGCCGTCTGGCAGCATCCTGTTCTCAAGCAAGATTCCTTGGCGACTGTCCGGTTCCATCTGTAGGATGATGTGGAATTTGCAGCACGGGGGAAACGATGCGGCCCAACCTCAACCTGATGAAGGCGACCTTGACCGGCGCGCTGGGCGGTCTGCTCTTTGGCTTTGATACGGTGGTCATCTCCGGCGCCATTGATGCGCTGGTCAGGCTCTACCATCTCAGCCCGCAGGACAAAGGCTGGACAGTCGCCATCGCCCTCATCGGTACCGTCATCGGGTCCTTTGGCGCGGGCGAAGTGGGCCAGAAACTCGGCGGACGCGAGACGCTGCGCATCACGGCAGTGCTCTATGTGCTCTCTGCGCTGGGCAGCGCGGTGGCGTGGAGCTGGACCTCGCTGATGGTCTTCCGCTTTATCGGCGGCCTTGGCATCGGCGCCTCGTCCGTGCTGGGCCCGGTCTATATCGCGGAGCTCTCTCCCGCCAAGTGGCGCGGACGCCTCGTCGGCGCCTTCCAGTTCAACGTGGTCTTCGGCATCCTCGTTGCCTACACGTCGAACTACCTCATCCGCCTGGCGCATCTGGGTGCAGCGGAGTGGCGCTGGCAGGTGGGCGTTGCCGCTGTTCCCGCCATTGGCTTCCTCGTGCTGCTCTTCGGCATTCCGCGCAGTCCGCGCTGGTCGGCCTCGAAGAATCGCATCGACGAGGCGCTTGCAGTTTTGAAGCTGATGGGCGAGCCCGACCCCGAAGCCGAGCTGGCCGACATTCGCGCAGCCCTGCAGCAGGAGCACGCCTCCGCCCACGAGGCCGTCTTCCGCTGGAAGTACCGCTACCCGCTCTTTCTCGCCATCACCATCGGCGCGTTCAATCAGCTGGCCGGCATCAACGCCATCCTTTATTACCTGCCCGGCATCTTTGCCTCGGCAGGCTTCAGCCAAATCTCCGGCGACCAGCAGGCCATCGCCATCGGCCTCACCAACCTGGTCTTCACCATGGTGGGCATGAGCGTGATTGACAAGCTCGGACGCAAGACGCTGCTGCTCATCGGCGCAGCCGGCACGGCAAGCTGCCTCGGCGGCGTGGCCTGGCTCTTCGCCACCAACTCGCACCCCGGCGCGCTGGTCTGGCTCTTCGTCGCCTACATCGCTTTCTTCGCGCTCTCGCAGGGCGCGGTCATCTGGGTCTACATCGGCGAGGTCTTCCCGAATCATGTGCGCTCCAAAGGCCAGGGCATCGGCAACGCCAGCCACTGGATTATGAACACCCTCATCGCGCTCGAA
>JAJYAE010000191.1 GCA_021779695.1 Acidobacteriota bacterium
TCCCAATCCCCACCTCCGCTTTCACCCAAAAGTTGAATGCGTTATCCTCGATGACCTTCCAAATCTGACGAGATGCTGCTTGTAAATAAATGATAAATAAGAGAGAGAAAAATAAGTTTGACAAATATATTTGTCGCGGGATAAATTGGTGATGGTCACTCTTGACCAATTGGAGATATCTTTATGCGCACACTTCTTGTTGGCTCAGTCCTTTTCTCCACGTTGCTGCTCCACGCGCAGACACGCACGAACGGCCAGAGTGTCACGATGGAAGCCACCAACTCAACCTCAGCCGGGATGCCCGCTCCGATCGCAGGAGTTCCCGACGTACGTGCCCTTAACCCTGACCGCCCCATCAGCACCGGCGTCATCGCTCCGAAGCTTCTTACTTCCCCTAAAATCGTCGTCGCAAAGTCTGACTTTCGCGAGGATGATCTGAGTTCCGAGAAGGCCGTAGTGAGCTTCAAAGTGGATGCATACGGCACACCGCATCATGTGCAAATCATCAAGTCCGTGAATCCGGAAGTGGACTCTAAGGTCGTAGCTGCAGTCAGCGCATGGCACTTCACCCCTGCCACGCTCGATGACCAGGCTGTTCCTATCAATCTCAACCTTGTTGTGCAGTTCCAGGCAGCAAAATAGGCTCTTGAACCATCTGCAAATCGCCACTCTTTCCCGGATTGCATCGTTTTCGACGACAAATCGGGAAGGAGTGGCGTTTTGCTGGTGGTCAGCTTTAAGTGCGCACAACCTGCCGCGCGAGTTTCGAACACCCTCTGCTGTTCCCGGCCTCTAACGTTGAGCCATCCACGCGGTCAGATTCGGTCCTTGCAGCCTGCGCAGTTCTGAACAGCCATCGATCCGTTCGATACTGTGCTTCACCATGCGCTCGGCAGAGGCGACCGGATGCGTGGCAAAGAAGTCCTGGACATTCTTCGCTGCGTCTTCGGTACAGAAGGTTCCCGTCGATTCCACCAGAACGTTGCCAAGTTCGGGTGTCAGCAGAGCGTGCACCGCATCCCAGTGCGTCTGCATAAACTTCCAGGCTTTGTCGCGCCGCGCTCCACCCATATACATCGGGATCGCAATCTGGATTGCCGCATCCTGGTTACGCACCTTGCCGGAAATCGCAAACTCAAGGGAACGCTCCTCCAGATCTGGATTCTCAAACATCGCAAGAAGCCGCAACGAGCTGATCTGGATCTCTGGATTCGTGGATGTCTCGTAGACCTTCTGAAGCTTGTCAAAAAGCTCCGAATCTCCATTGCGGGCCGCAACACGCAACGCCGTTTGCGCCAGCGTGGCATCCACCGAAGCTGGGTTTGCAAGGTATTGATCAGCGATCTTACGCGCATCGTCCAGGACCTTCGGATCTTTTCCCAGGTCGCCGAGAATACCAAACAAGTCGGCGCGCAATTGCCGCGTGTTGGCTGAATCACCGGCCGCCGGCGGGCCAAGCTTTTCATACTCCGGCTCGTAGGTCTTGCGAATCCACGTTGCCAGTCCATCTTGATCTGCCTGGGTCGTCGCGATGCGTTCGTAGACCGCTTCCACTGCTCCTGTTGCCGAGCTGATCACGGCGTCATTGGAATCCGCCTTCATCGCCTCAACCAGATTGAGATAGTCGCCCACGGTTGCGGTATTTGCGCGGACCTGCGCCCACTCATCACCTAGCAGGCTGATGCGCTCTGTCGGCGTCAGGCTTGACTCCACATGCGCCACCAGCTTCGCATACACATCCGCAGGGTACTGGCTCCGGTAGTAGCCTTTCCCGTTGGCGTTGGCAAAGAAAAGTGCGCCCGCTGGATAGTGAACCGAGGCCGTCTCTGGTGTCACCAGCTCACAGGCTGGCTCCGGACCACTCGATTTGAAGCACACCGGAATTGTCCACTTCTGGCTTGGATCAATTTTGATGCTGGGGCTTAGAAAGAAACGCTTCTGCGAGACACTCACGCTTCCATTTGAGGGCTCGCCAAAGGCCAGCAGCGGTTCTCCGGCCTGTGCCACCAGCGAGTCCATGATCTTGTCCACGGGCTTGTGGCTTGTCGCCGTCTGTGCATTCCAAAAATCCTCCGCCGTTGCGTTGCCGTATAAATGCGCTTCAAGGTAAGCGTGGACGCCCTTACGAAATGTCTCTTCGCCGAGGTAGTTCTCCACCATCAACAACACATCGCTCGCTTTGCCGTATGAGATGCCGTCGAACATCTCTTCAATCTCATCGCGCGTGTCCGCCTTCGCACGAATCGCTCGCGAGGTGGGTTCCGCATCAAGATTGAGCGTGCCGTCCATGTTTTCGGCGACGTCCTGATCAATGTGCCACTCCGGGTGCATCGCGGCAACGGGCTTGTTCTCCATCCAGGTCGCAAAGCCCTCGTTGAGCCACACATTGTTCCACCACTGCATCGTGACCAGATCGCCAAACCACTGGTGAGCCATCTCGTGCGCAATCACCAGGGCAACTTCCTTCTTTGATCCGATGGAAGCCGTCTTGGGATCGATAAGCAGCGCAGTCTCCCGATAGGTGATGGCCCCAAAGTTCTCCATCGCGCCAGCCTCAAAGTCAGGAAGGCCGATGAGGTCAAGCTTCTTCAGCGGATAGGGAATTCCAAAATAGTTGTTGTAGTAGTGCAGGACAAACTTGGCAACTTCCAGCCCGTAGGAAGTCAGACCAACCTTGTCGGGTGTCGAGCAGACCCGGAGAGCCACGCCATCCTGCGCGCCTGAAGTGCACTGAAAGTCGCCCACCAGGAACGCAACCAGGTATGTGGACATCTTCGGCGTGGTCAGGAATTTGATCGTGTGCTTATCCGCCTGGGGCCCGGGCATATCGCTCACGATGGGACCGTTTGAGATTGCTGTATCTCCCTTGTCAACTACCAGCGTGATGTCAAAGCGGGCCTTGAATGCGGGCTCGTCGAAGGAAGGAAAGGCCCGCCGAGCATCCGTTGATTCAAACTGCGTGACGGCGTAGTTCCGGCGCGCTGTCTTGGAGAGATAAAAGCCCCGCAATTTGTCATTCAGGATTCCCGTGTAGCGAATGTGGATCGTCGCCTTGCCTGCCGGGATCTCACGGGGGACCGACAAGGTCACCTGCTCCTTTTCCTTGTCGAAAGTGACAGTCGCTTTCTGGTCTTCAGTACCTCTCGAGATGCTGGCCGATTGGATTTCAATCTCAAGCGCATTCAGGGTGATGGCCCTTACGGCTTCCTTTGTCTCCACTTCAATGGATTCAATACCGCTGAAGGTCGCTGTCTGCAGGTTTGGCGAAAGCGCCAGCGAGTAATGTTCAGGGAGGACGGTCGTTGGAAGGCGCTCCGCGCTTGCATGGAAGCCAAAGATACAAAAACACGCAACGGCGATCGTGGCGCGCAGAGGCAGAGTCAAATTAAATGATTTCATGCAATCCTCAGGAGGGCTTCTGTTCGAAGATTGAGTTGCCGCGTAAGCCCAAGGTTGGTTGCTTGCACTGGACCCTCGCGGCCAGTCAAGCCGATTCTTGATTGACCCATTGTAGGACAACAGCCCGCTCTTTGCGGATACGGGAATGGAGGGAGTTTCGTTCCTCAAAAACGAAGGGGAGCGTGTCGTTCCTATCAACCAACGATTTCACTTCGCCTCGTGGATTGCCTTCAGGCAGCCTCATCCTCTTCTTCTTCGTCGCGATCACTTTGGAGCAGGGAAGCGAGCACCAGCAGGCAGGCGCCCACCACAATGCAGCTATCAGCGACATTAAAGTCCGGCCAGATGTAATGCACAATCCGGACTTCAATGAAGTCGATGACAGACCCATACACGATGCGATCGTGCAGGTTTCCGAGGGCGCCGCCGAGAATGAGAGAAAGCGCAACCGTCGTCATCGTGAACCGGCTACCAAGACGAACCATCCCGATGAGTACCGCAATCGAGGCCACCAGTGTAAACGCGATCAGTCCCCAGCGCACCGCATGCGGTGAAGTCGAATCAGCCAGCAATGAGAATGCGGCGCCTTCGTTGGTCCAGTGAGTGATGCGCAGAATCCCGGGAATCACCGGAATGGCTCCGCCGATCCGGATATGTGCAGACACCCAGCTCTTCGTCATGTGATCCGCCAGAATCACCAGAGCAGAAATCAAAAGAAGCCAGGGAAGGCGACGAGGAGACGCGTGTTTCATTGCGCGCTCCCGGGTGATGGCGGCTTCACACCCATTGCATGCAGCGCGTCCTGGCAGCGCGTACACACTTGTTCCCACATCCCGTAGTTGCTTACCGCCGGCATAAAGTTCCAGCAACGGGCGCACTTGGTGCCGCTCGCTGGCCGTACTTCTACCACGCAGGGAGCTTCTTGCCCGTTTGGGGCCTCAACGACGCAGGCCGCTGAGACATTAATGATCTCCTTCAATCCGGCGGCATAGCGCTGCAGCAGCTGCAATGTCTCGCCAGAAGCCGCAATCTCTACTTCAGCCTCTAGGCCTTTACCAATTCGCTTGGCTTGACGCGCTTCTTCCAGCGCGCGCAGGGCCTCGTCACGAACAGCAAAAATTCGCTTCCACTCCTCAAGCAAAGGTGCTGGACTCTCGGAGTAAATCTCCTCAGGCTTGGGAAAGAGCGCCAGATGCACAGTGGCTTCGCGCCCCGCGATCTGCGGCAAATGTTCCCACACTTCATCCGCGGTGAAGCTCAGTATCGGTGCAACCAGCCGTACCAGCGCTTCGGTAATCTGCCATAACACCGTCTGGGCAGAGCGCCGCGCCGGATCCGATGGCGCAAAGGTGTACATGCGGTCCTTGAGCACATCGAGATAGAAGGCGCTCAAATCCACAATCGCAAACTCATTGATTGCCTGATACACGCGATGGAACTCAAAGTCCTCGTACCAGCCGAGGATATTCTCAGTCAGCTCGCGCGTACGGGCAAGCATGTAGCGATCCAGAGGTTGAAGCTCCTTCTCCGCTACCCGGTCACGGGCCGGGTCAAAGCTCTGCAGGTTGCCCAGTAGGAAGCGGAACGTGTTGCGTAGCTTGCGATAGAGCTCCGCGCAGCGTGCCATCAGGTTTTCGCTGGCTGCCATGTCTTCACGAAAATCCACGGACGCTACCCAGAGCCGGACAATCTCTCCACCCATGCGATTCGCAATGTCGACCGGGTCCACTCCATTGCCCAGTGACTTGGACATGGCGCGCCCCTGCTCGTCCAGTGTCCATCCCGCGGTCGCCACATGCGAGTAAGGCGCGCAACCACGCAGAGCAACCGAGGTGAGCAATGACGAGTGGAACCAACCGCGATGTTGATCGCCGCCTTCCAGGTAGAGACACGGCACTTCTCGATTGCGCTGGAAGGCCCGATAGGCGTCTTTCAAATCAGCGTCGGATTCACACACAGCAAACCAGCTTGTGCCGGAATCGAACCAGACATCCAGAATGTCAGTTTCTTTCCGGTAGCTCGTACCGCCGCAGTGAGCACATTTGGAATCGGCTGGCAGCAACACTGCTGTGTCGGTCGTGTGCCATGCCTCGGCGCCCTCGCGTTCAAAGAGGTCGATGATCTTGCGATTCAAGGCAGGGTCGAGAATCGGCTTATTACAGCCTTCGCACAGGAATACAGCGATTGGAACTCCCCAGATCCTTTGCCGGCTGATGCACCAGTCGGGGCGGGTCGCGATCATATTGGTAATGCGCTCTTTTCCCCAGGCCGGATCCCAAACCACCTTGTCAATCTCTTCAATCGTGAGTTGGCGGAATGTCGTTGTACTGCCATCCGCGCGCTGAACGGGCGTTTCCAGACCAATGAACCATTGCTCCGTTGCGCGGAAGATGACCGGATGATGGCAGCGCCAGCAATGCGGATACGAGTGCTCCAGATCTTTGGTCGCCAGCAGAGCGCGGCGCTCTTCCAGCATCGCAATGATGATGGGATTTGCCTCCCACACCTTCAAGCCCTCAAACGGAGGAGGCGCTGCAAGTGACCAGGCAGTCGGGTCAACATGGATTCGGCCCGCTGCATCGACGCGGCAAGTCGGGTCCAGCTTGTATCGCTGTCCAGTGTAGAAGTCATCTGCGCCATGGGAAGGCGCGGTGTGCACGGCCCCTGTGCCAGTATCCGCGGTCACATAGGTGGCCAGGACTCCAAGGATGCTCCGTTCCAGAAATGGGTGTTGGAACGTAGCCGATTCGAGCACGCTCCCTTTGAATCGACTGACTTCGGCGGACGCGCCCAGCTTGCACGCCGCCTTCACTTGTTCCGCCAGTTCCGACGCCACAATGTATACCGGGCCCTCTTCTGTTGCGAGGGCGACGTACTCAAAGTCAGGATGGAAGGCAACAGCCAGTGACGCCGGAAGCGTCCAGGGCGTCGTCGTCCAGATGATGGTGAACACCTCACGGCCGGCAAGCCGGGCATCCAGCAATTCAGGAGGGGATGTAAGCCGGTAGCGAACGTAGACCGACGGGCTGGTGTGCATCTCATATTCCACTTCGGCTTCCGCCAGGGCGGTGCGGTCGTGGATGCACCAGTAGACAGGCTTCAGGCCGCGGTAGACGAATCCCTTTTCCAGAAACCCATAAAACGCCTCAAGTGTGCGCGCCTCGTAATCGCGCGACATGGTTTTGTAAGGCTCATTCCACCGGCCAAAACAGCCAATCCTCTGAAATTGTGAGGTTTGCAGATCCACATACTTCTGGGCATAGGCCCGGCAGGCTTCCAGAACGTCTGGCGCCGGCATCTCCAGCTTCTTCCGCCCCAGATGCTCGTCCACCTTGATTTCGATCGGAAGACCGTGGCAGTCGTATCCGGGTACGTAGGCAGCATCGTAGCCTGCCATCGTCTTCGACTTCACGACGAAGTCCTTCAATCCCTTATTCAGCGCATGTCCCAGATGAATAGGGCCGTTGGCGTAGGGTGGACCATCATGGAGGAGGTAGGCTGGCCGGCCCTTGCCGGCTTTGCGAAGCTCTTCATAGAGATGCATTGAGGCCCAACGTGCCAGCCGAAGCGGCTCATTCTGGGGCAGATTTGCTTTCATCGGGAAGGCAGTCTGGGGCAAAGTCAAGGTTGCCTTCAGCTCCGGCGCAGAGGACATCGTCACTCCCTGTATGTGCTGCAGATTCGGTCAATTGTTAGTGTAAATGCCGAGGAAGTTTTTCGGTAACCACAACAGCTCTGTAGCGTCTACTATTTAGAGGAATCTCATTCCCCACGAAGTATGAGATTCTGGATGGCATGGACAGCGAAGCGGTGAGAGCGGAGACAAGGGTGGACGCTGTCGAGCATAATGGAGAGATGGACCTGCAGGCGGCTGGCTCCAGTGCAATCCAGTCGGCTGCGAAGGGTTCTGCTGCACATATGGCAAACGACCTCCTTTTACAGTCTGATTCTGAGACTGAAGCCGCGGTAGCCCTTTCGAATGGGCATGGCCTCGACGCCTTCCTTGGGAAAGCGTTCGAAGAGCCTCCGATCTGGAAGACGTTGTACGACAATGTCTGCGATCTGTTCTTTCCCCGCAAGCTTCCCCCTCTAGAACTGACTTCCAAGCCCATCCCGGTGCCTGACCGCATGGCGGTCAAACCAAACCCGTGGGCGATCGGCATCTCCACCGCAGTCAATCTTTCAATCCTCGCCGTCCTCCTGTTCTTCGTGGGCAAGAAGATCATTGAAGCGGTGAAGCCGCCTTTGACAGCCACCCCAATCGATGTGGGAACGTTTCAGTTGAAGGCGCCCAAAGTCGGCAACGAGGCTGGCGGAGGTGGTGGCGGCGGTTCGCACGACATCGTCAACCCGATTAAGGGCAAGTTGCCGCAGATTGAACAGAAGCCGATCGCGCCGCCTCAGGTTCCGGTTCTGGATAAACCGAAGATTCCCATCGAGTCCGCAATTGCGGTGCAGAAGAACATCACGCTGCCCGACAATCCGACCTTACCCAATGTCGGCGTGACCCAGTCACCCAACGTCACACTCGCTTCAAACGGTCAGGGAGGCGGTGCGGGCATGGGCACAGGCTACGGCGGCGGGCTCGGCTCCGGCAGCGGCAATGGTTTCGGTCCAGGCTCCGGCGGCAACACCGGCGGGGGACTCTATCGAATTGGCGGCGGCGTCTCAGCGCCCGTGCCGATCTACCAGCCCGAGGCGGAGTTCAGCGATGAGGCGCGCCGAGCTAAATATCAGGGCGTCTGCATCGTCTCCCTGATTGTGGATGCCCAGGGAAATCCGCAGAACGTGCATGTCGTCCGGCCGCTCGGGATGGGGCTTGATGAAAAGGCGCTGGAAGCGGTTCGGAAATACAAGTTCAAGCCGGCCTTGAAAGACGGAAGAACCCCGGTTCCAGTCATGATCTCGATCGAAGTCAACTTCAGGCTCTACTAGGACGCAGCTCCCTTCCAGTTGAACGAAGCGCAGGCGCTTTTGGCCTGCGCTTTTT
>JAJYAE010000192.1 GCA_021779695.1 Acidobacteriota bacterium
GATGGTAGCATCGGGATTGAGCACGGAGCCGGGCATGATGGTGCAGGCCTCGGCGCAACGCGCCGCCGGACTTACGACAGCGTTCTCGGCGATGATGGTCGGAAAGGAAACATGGACCGCTTGCAGTCGTTGCCACAAGGCACTGCGATGCATTCCCAATCCAACCTGACCGACTCCGATCACGACATGAAGCCCTTGTTGCTTCCGGGCAAGGCTGATGAGTGAGGCGTCGTCCCCAATGAATGGAGCGCCGAGCAGCGGGCCGCGATCTTTGAGGTCGACATATCCAACGATCTGATAACGGGGCATGGCTGCGAGCATGGCGGCAACCACCTTCGCATGTCCTCCGCCTCCGACGATGACGATGTCTTCCAACATTTATTTCTGCCTGCTTTCGGCGGATAGGTCCCCAACGCTGTCTTGCTCCAACTTCTGCTTGAGGAACAGCGGAAGCTGCCCAACCTCTTTTGATCGATCCGAGACTCTTGCGAGAATCTCCCTGCGAAGAGTCTCACCCTGTTCCAATATTTTTCTCAATTCACGAACGATCTTGGGAATCTCGCTTTCATCGGGCATGGCGCTAAAGGTCTTTGTGGACTCGTAAGCAAGCGTCGCAGCCAGGCCCTGCATCTTGTGCCCATGCGAATCCAGCAGGATACACGGAGTTCCGCCTAAGGATGCCATGATCGCCGGATGGTAGCGTCCGGTCACAAAAGCCCTGGCATTCGCAAGAATGCCGGCGGCCATGCGGACAGAGGTCGTAGCCGGGATGATACAGATCTCAAAAGTGGCTGCCACTTTGCGGAGATACCGATCGGGCGCGTCACTTTCGACGAGGATGACTTCGAGGCCAATCTGCTGGATCGCCTCCACAAGTTTGCTGTACGCTTCTGTTGCGCGATCAGGATCCGCAGCGCTTACAGCGCCTCCTCCAATGCACAGATACGGCCGGGTAAAGTCCAACTGCTTGCGGGAAATCTGCTCCGCAGGATAGGGAAGGATGCAATCCCCATTCCTCAAACCCTGTGCTTGAAAATTCGGCAACTGTTCATACCAGGCAAAGAGTGAGTCTGGAATCATCTTGATGGCCTGCGACGTCAACTCCTGCCGCGCGAACTGATAGGACAGCGGGTCGCGCAAGGTCAGCGCCTTGCATCGGGAAAGGATTTCCTTTGCAACGCTGAAAGTGCTCTCACTTTTGCCGCGCCTTGTCGGCGGCGCCATCATGGCGTTGACAAGGAATACGGGCTTGGCAAAGGATTGTCCCAGGTGCATCATGGCGAGCAGGAACGACGTCTGGCGACAGGGCGTTTCAGTGAAATGAAGATCTCCGTCGCCGTCCACGACGATGAGGTCAGCGGACTGTGCTGAATCAAGAACCTGTTGGAGCGCAGGGTAGCGTGAACTGAATTGATGGAAGTTCCTGACGCTCTTCAAAGGATCTTCGTCAATGACATCGCGGGCACCCGCCAAGTGCTCAAGAGCAAGATAGGCCCGTACGATACCGTGGTGTCTCTTTGCAAGCAGTTTCCGAAAGACGCCGTAATGCCTCTGCGGCATTAACGTGTTGACGTAGCCGAAGTCTGCAGTCTGGAGGCTGAACAGGTTCCCCGGGATCGACCCTGCAATTTCAAATGACCTGCTGAGAAGCTCGTGCAATGCAATGCTTGCGGCTCGGCCCCAATTCAAACTGGAGCGATTGTCGCCAACAAAGAGAACCTTCATTGCATAGCATCCAACTCAAGAGTAGACTCTTGCACTCGGCGTGGGTCATTTGGACTTGTAGACGCAGTTTGACTCAAGGAGACGGCTCTTCGCCTTCCATCCGGGAGATGCCATTCGTAAGGGATGACGACGGGAGTGGAGCGGCTTGCCCAGTGTACATATTCGCCTTCATAACCATATTCCGCCAGGTCCCCGGTGACATTGAAGCTTGTTACGTCCTTGTATGGAAAGATAAAGTCTTTGATCGTCTCATCCCGAACTGCCATTTTCACGGTGTAGGTCTGGGGAAGAAGCGGGATCGCCTTGAAGACGCAAGTGAGTGTACCCTCACCCTCCAGATATTCTGGAAATTTTCCATCAAGTAACATGTTTGAAGTAAAGCAGGATCCATTGGCGCCCACAATGCCAATTGCAAATCGTGGCCGATTCACGCGCTTTCGTGCCTGGAAGCTAATTTCTACTCGAAGGTCCTCGCCCGGCGCAAAGTGGTTGGTCTGTTCGCCGCGTCCGTTCTTCAGGGCAAGTTTGTTCAGGCAGATGCCGTAGTCGGGATTATCCCAGGAGGGAACTTCTTCACTGAACAGGCTCTTTGTATACTCGTCGGCGACAGAGGAAATCTCTCCGTCCATCATCAATCCACCGGCCTTGAGCCAGATACCTCTTCTGCAGAGGGTACGAATCGCCTCAATGTTATGACTTACAAAGAGGATTGTTCTGCCGCTGGCAGCAAAGCTGCCCATCTTGCCGAGACACTTTCTTTGAAATGCAGTATCTCCAACGGCCAGGACTTCATCGACGATGAGGATCTCCGGATCCAGATGCGCTGCAACGGCAAAGGCGAGCCGGACGTACATTCCGGATGAGTATCGCTTCACCGGAGTATCAATGAACTGCTCAATCTCAGAAAATGCAACGATCTCATCGAATTTGCGAATGATCTCAGCCCGGGTCATGCCCAGGATCGCACCATTCAGGAAGATATTCTCTCGACCAGTGAGCTCTTGATGAAATCCGGTTCCAACTTCCAGCAAGCTCGCAACCCTTCCTTGGAGCTTGATCCTGCCTTCGGTTGGGACTGTGATCCGGCTCAGCAGTTTGAGGAGCGTGCTTTTGCCTGCACCGTTACGGCCGAGAACGCCAACGACATCCCCTTCCTGGATTGTCGCGGAGATATTTCGGAGCGCCCAGAAATCTTCCTCTTTCGAGCTCTGCTCGCGGCGCTTCCGGATCCACGCCACAGGAGACCGAAGCGCTGCCTCCATGGCATGGCGAAGGCCGTCTCCTTTTGCCAGCTGGCGGCCAACCCGGTAGCGTTTTCCGAGATCTTCGATTGAGATTGCAGAGTTGCTCATGAATGATTTGCGCTTCCTATGCGACTTCAGATCACGTCGGCAAAAAACTGCTCAGTTTTACGAAAGTACCAGAGGCCGCTTCCGATGATGAGAAATGTTTCCACGCAAGCAATCGTCACGCTGGACCAGAAGATATGCAACTGCCCGCCCAGAAGGCTCCAACGGAATCCATCGATGATGCCGACCATCGGATTCAATGCAAAGAGGAGCTGGTACTTTGCGGGGACCACCGAAGATTGAAAACCGACCGGCGAAACATAGAGCCCGAACTGAACAATAAAGGGCACGATGAATCGAAAGTCACGATACTTCACCATGAGAGCGGCAATCCATAAGCCGAATCCGAGTGATGCGCTGAAGACCAAAAGAACAAAGAGCGGAAAGAACATCAGGTTCAACGTTGGCGTGCGGTGATACCAGATCATCAGCGCCACGAGGAAGCCCATGGAAATCATGAAGTCCACGAAGCTGGTGATCACACTACTGGTTGCAATGACGACGCGAGGAAAGTAGACCTTTGAAATCAACGCCGAGTTGGCGACCAGACTATTTCCGCTCTCCGAAATCGCTGTCGACAGAAATTGCCACGGCAGCATGCCGCACAGTACCAGGAGTGGATAAGGCACACCGCCTGAGGGCATTTTGCCGAGCTTGCCAAATACCATGGTGAGGATCGCCATCGTGAGCACCGGCCGAATCACCGACCAGCCAACCCCGACGATCGTCTGTTTGTAGCGAACCAGGAGATCGCGCCATGCGAGAAAATAGAAGAGTTCGCGATAACGCCAGAGATCGCGCCAGTACTCCCGCTCTGTATGTCCTGCTTCAATGATGAGTTCAGTCACCGTCTTATCCCTTAATAACGAATCGGCGCTGCATCGCCCATGATCTAAGCAGGCTTATATGGGCTGAGGGCTCGCTCATAGGCAGTGTAGAGATTGCGAACCGAATACTCCCACGCGAGTTCTTCCTTCACGCGCTTCATGCCAAACTCTCCCATGCGCGCTCGCTCCTCTGGGTGATCAAGGAGCCAGATAATCTTATCGGCAAAGCCGGTGGTAAGAGTTGCGGCATCGCAATAGAGAGATGCCTCTGCGGCTGTGTATCGGCCCTCGCGCAGATCGAATTGGACAATTGGCTTTCCCATCGCCATGTATTCTGCAATCTTGATCATCGTCGAAAGGTCATTCATCTCACAAGGCTTATCCGGATTCACGCATACGTCTGCCGTTGAGAGAATCTGGAGAAGGTCTTCATCAGAAATTCTTCCCGTGAAGTTCACAGTGTCCTCAAGATCCAGGTCCACGACCATCTTCCTGAGGCTGGCTAACGCCGGTCCTCCGCCTACACATATGAAGTGAACGTCCTGCCTTCCACGACGCTTGATTTCGCGCGCGGCTTCGAGCAGGATATCGAGCCCCTCCTGCTCGCCCATGGTTCCGACATAACCAACCAGATACTTCTTTCCGTACTTTAGATCAGGGCTGGGCTTAACCGGATAGAACTTCGTAAGGTCAGGTCCATTGCGCACGACAAAGATGTTCTCTGGCTTGACTCCACCTCGCTGAATGGCGATTGATTTGTAACTCTCATTCGTTGAAATGACAATATCACTGAGTCGAAATGTCAGTCGCTCGAGAGTGACGAGTGCGCGGTAAAAAAAATCCTTCCGGTTGTATTTTGCAATGTAGAGTTCCGGATTGACGTCATGATGATCGAAAATGTACTTCACGCCGAAGATGCGAAAAGGCAGAGCGACAAAAGCAATTGTGTCAGGTGGATTGCAGCCTTGAATCACATCGAATCCGCGCGTGCCGAAGATCCATATTGAGTACAAGAGCTCCCAGAAGAATGCCGCAAGATACTCCACAAAATAACCACGAGCGCTTGACGCTTCTTTGGGCATTGGATGCCTATAGATGTGTACACCCTCCAGGACTTCATGATTCTTCACATAGCCTTTGGCGCGTGGGGAAAGCACTGTGACCTGATAGCCACCACTGGTGAGCGCAAGCGCCTGCTTCCAGACACGCCCGTCAAATGGGACCGGCAAGTTCTCAACGATAATCAGGACTTTCTTACTCATTTTTATCCTTTTCAGATAATTCCCTATAGAGTGCCGCCAGGGCGCAGAACATGGTCGCCTGTCCCCAGTGCATCGTGGGAGTCTTGTTGATCAAGGACTTTGAATAGCGTCTGTAGTAAAAATACCCGTCCGGATCCGCCATGTTCTGCTGGGTCCAGCGCGCCACTTGCACTGCGAGTTCAGGACTTGCAGGGTCCAGATCGCGGAAGAAGATGAGCGTATCAATCGCCTGGGAACAGCACTGAATATCCAAAGGGAGCGTCTTGGTGTCGTAGTACCTCGGCGTTCCATCCTTGAGAAAGAAGGTGTCTTTCCAGAAGGCATAGCCCTGCATCATTGTCTTGTCGAAGCGGCCATCATCGCTGGCATCGCGGTAGTGCTTGAAGCAATCAAGCACGTAAGCCGTGTGAAAGTTGTCTACCCATCGAAGGTTTGCTGCGGGTCCGTAATACCAGGCGCCATCTTCGCGCTGATGGTTTGCCGTGTACTGGAGCGACTTTTGCGCCAGATCCAGATAGGATGCGGTTCCGGTGTGTCGGGCGGTTCTGGCCAATAGGCTCGCGGCCAGCGTGTTTGCATTGTGCACCATGCTCATCTTGCCCGGGATGTAGCTGATGCATGTGCCTTCTTTTTCTTCCTTCCGTTCCAGATCGTTGAGAATATGTTCGCAGCTGCTGACTGCTGTCTCGAGCCATTGGCTGTCGCCTTCCAACTCATAGGCATCGAGGAATGCATGCCCGATCAGGGAAGTCCAAACGACAGTGGGCGTATTCCTGGGCAGATAAAAAGTGCGGGACTGATAGTCGAAATGATTTCCCCAACACGCCCCCGAATAGCCAGGCAGCTTTTGGCCGACGAGCCAATGGAGGGCATCCTGCGCCCGCTCGAGCCAGCGTGTGTCCCGGGTTGCCTGATACAAGCGGAGATAGCCGCGTGCAAGAAAACCCATCCCCTTGGTTGACACGGCTCTCTTAATTCCAAGAATCGGTCGAAGATTGATTGGAAAACGCCGCACTCCCTGGAGAAGAACCGTCCGGAGCAGTGGTCGCTCAAAAGTAAAAGGGCGGAGAAGTGGCGAGCTCAGGCCATCAAAGGTGTCATACGCCTTGAATTGATTCTTCTCCAGCCATCCATACAATTTCAGTTCGGTCGCCAGAACCTCTGACGCGGAGCTCTGCCAATCCGAAGAGAGAACGGCGGACTTACCAGGCGATGCCATGGTATCCATGGGCACCTGCTTTCATTGCTCCGATGCGGACAAAATCAACGACGTGCTGCTCCGGTCTCAGTCGTTGTGCAAGCTCCGCGAATTGCGGATCGTTATTGCCAATCACGATGACCTCGGCATGTTCAAGGATCGACTCCGGTTCCTTGACCATCAGTTTTGAGATGTGCGGAATGTGATTGAGAATGAAGTCGCGATTCGCTCCTACGAGGGACGCCATGTTGACGTTGCGATCATAGATGCGCAGGTCATAGCCTTTCCCCAGCAGGCGTTCGATCACTTCAATCATGGGGCTCTCGCGCAAATCGTCGGTGCCAGCCTTGAAGCTGAAGCCGAGAACTCCAATGCGCTTCCTGTCCAAATCCGTGATGAGCTTCAATCCCTGCTGAATCTGCTGTTCGTTGCTCCTCAGGATGGAGCCGAGGATGGGCATCTCCAGGTCAAGCGACTTTGCTTTGTAAGAGAGCGCGCGCAGATCCTTCGGCAGGCACGAGCCGCCAAAGGCGAAGCCTGGCTTCAAGTATGCGGGCGAGATGTTCAGTTTGCGATCCTGCGTGAAGATGTCCATGAGCGGATACGAATCGATGTTCATGCACCGGGCGAGGTTGCCGATCTCATTGGCAAAGCCGATTTTGAGGGCGTGCCAGCAGTTATCGACATATTTCACCATCTCAGCTGTCTCGATGTCGGTCCGTATCAAGGGCGCGTCGAGATGCGAATAGAGCTCAGCCAGCAGGTTGCCGCTTTGCGGGTCGAGCTCGCCAATCACGATTTTAGGAGGAAAGCGGTAGTCTTTGACCGCAGTTCCCTCCCTCATAAATTCTGGGTTGTTGCTGACGCCGAAATCGCGGCCCGCCTTCTTGCCGGAACTCTCTTCCAGAGTTGGGATGACTACATTGCGCATCGTCCCGGGCAGGATGGTGCTCCGTATGATGACCGTATGCCTCTCCTGCTTGTCGTGAAGTGCCTGGCCAATGTCGGCGCAGATGCGACGGATGTAGCGGAGGTCCAGATTTCCATTGGGTTGGCTCGGAGTTCCCACACAGACAAAAGAGAGGTCTGTATTTCGAATGGCATCCTGGGGATCCGATGTCGCTCGCAGCCTGCCTTCTGCCTGCGCCTGAGCGATCAGCTCGCTGACATCGGCCTCAATGATCGGGGAAAGTCCTCGATTCATCAGTTCCACTTTCGCCGTGACCGAATCGACTCCGACAACTGAATGCCCTTCACTGGCCAGGCAAGCGGCCGACACGGTACCTACATAGCCCAATCCAAATATACTGATCCGCAATTTGTAATCCTTTCTGTATTTGCCGTCGCGACACGGTTGACCGTGCAGTGCTCCGGTTTGCAGCACTGGACTGCGCGTTGCACTTGGATGCTCTAGTCTTCCACCAGCTTGCTTCTGCTCAAGCCCCACAACAAATGGTCAATTCGCCGCGCGGTGGACCATCGCAACTTTAATAGCATTTCCCTTCCGACCTTTGCGCGCTCCCAGCCTAACGTCCTTTTCATCCATGCGTACTTCCATGAAAGTGCCGGGGGAACGAGTGCTCCGCCCATCTCGCTCGCAAGTGCCTGCGCCTGGCTGACAATCTCCGGATAGTCCGGATAGAAGTACAGCATGGAGGTTTGCAGAAAATTGACACAGGCATTGTGGACGCGTGGGCTTTCTTCCATCGCGCGCAGGTATCCGATATGCAGCTTCATGGAGAGCCAGTGGGCATCGATTTTACGATTCGACTGGCCCACGTAGCTGAGGCCACCAAAGGCCAGTCCCGGGCTTCGATAGTAAACTTTGGACTTCTTGACAAAGTGAACTCCGTCGCTCGCCATCAGCACCCGGCAGAAATACTCCCCATCATCATCGGATAGGAGGCGTTCATCCCACGGACCTGCTTGCTCTGATAACTCCCGTGGGACGAGCCACGTCGCGGTCTGCATATAGGTATTCTGATCCATCTTGCAAAGCAGCCACTCGAGTGGATTCAGATCT